>JAKAXE010000113.1 GCA_021816695.1 bacterium
CGGGGATCCAACTCAGGATGTGCCGGGGTGCGGAGCGAATCCCCTGGGCCTGGCTCAGGTGGCAGGCGTCGTGGTAGGCGACCCGCAGCGGCAGCTCGTGGAGGCGGGCGGGGGACCCCAGCTCCTCGAGGATTTCGGAGACGTCCCTGGCCTTGGCCGCCACCCGAGCAGCGGCATCGCTGAACCGGGGGTCGTCCTCCAGGAGCCGGCCCAGCTCCTTGACCAGGGCGCCGCAGCCGGCGGCGTTGATCGCGATCCGGTCCACCCGGGGATCGTCGAAGACTCTCACCAGCCGACGCGCCCGGCGCAGGGCCGGCCCCCTCTGCCCGGCATGGAACTCCAGCGCTCCACAGCAGCCCTGGTCCGGGGGCACCTGAACCTCCGCTCCGGCCGCCGCCAGGGCGACAGAGGTGGCCTCGTTGACCATGGGGAACGACACCCGCTGCACGCAACCCCCCAGCAGGGCCACCCGCATCCGCACCCGGCCCTCCGGGCGCCGTGGGGGGGGCAGCCGCCGCAGCAGCTGCCTCGCGTCCTGAGGAAGTGGCAGCAGCCGAGCCGCCGTGCCCAGTCCTCCGGGGAGCCGCTCCGGCAGACCCGGCGCCAACCTTCCGGCTCCCCAGGCCGCCAGCGCCCCCAGCCGGAGCACGGCAGGGTGGGGGAGGGCGGTCAGGAGGGAGCGGCGCCAGGCGCGCTGCCCCAGAGGCCGCCGGAAGCGCCGCTCCACCTGCTGCCTGGTGCTCTCGAGAAGGAGGTCGTAGCGGACCCCCGAGGGGCACGCGGGAACGCAGGCGAGGCAGCCCAGGCAGGCATCGAAGTGGGCCACCATTTCCGAGGTGAGCGGCCGCTCCCCCTTGGCCGCCAGATCCATGAGCAGGATGCGGCCCCGGGGCGAGTCCATCTCCTCGCCCCATAGCTGGTAGGTGGGGCAGGCGGGGAGGCAGAAGCCACAGTGGACGCAGTCCGAGAGCAGCTCCGGATCCGGGGGATGGTCGGAGTCGAAGGCTGAGTTTGCCGCCGCGTGCCTTGGCCGACCCCGAGGGGTGGGCGGGAGGGAACGGGGCTGGGTGCTCATGCGGGGCCCCGCCCAGGGGCGAGGGTCGAGTGGGGGTCGAGAGCCCGCTTGATCGACCCGGCGAGCCGGGCCGCCACCGGATCCAGAGGCTGCAGCGGCGGCGCGCCCTGGCCCCCGCCGCGGTGCCAGGATACGTGTCCCCCCAGGTCGGCCACCTGGGCGGCGAACTGGGCCGGGTCTGCCCCTGCCTGCAGACGCGCCTCCCCGGCACCCACGGTGCCCCTCAGCGAGAGCTGGGCCACCGGGCCCCCGACCGCGGCCAGCGCCAAGAGCTCCCCGATCCTGGTCAGGGGCACCGAGATCCCAAGGACAGGACCCTCCCCATCCCATGGTCGCCTCTCGATCATCCGGGCGAGTTCCTCCGCCTCCAGTCCCCCGGCCACCCGGCCCTCCGGGACCAGCGCACGAACGATCTCCGCCTGCTGCTCACAGGCGGTCTCCGCCCCGTCCAGGCGCGCCAGCAGCGTGCCCTCCGGCCAGAGCAGCTCGGCCATGGACAGCACGGCCGGGGCTCGGCGCAGCGCGGTCAGGGTGGCCTGGGCGGTCGGCGGGTCCACCCGCTCGGCCACCACCCACCGGCTGGCCGGTGGCACCGGGTGGAGGCGGAGCGCCACCTCGACGATCACGGCCAGGGTCCCCTGGGAGCCGGTGAGCAGCTTGCCCAGGTCGTACCCGGCGACGTTCTTGACCACCTTGCCTCCGGTGCGCGCCAGCGTGCCGTCGGCGAGGGCGAACCGGGCGCCCAGCAGTAGGTCCCGGGGAGTCCCATAGCGGGCCCGAAGCGGTCCGGAGGCGGCGGTGGCCACCACCCCTCCGAGGGTGGCGCCCCCGCCCTGAGGCGGGTCCAGCATGAGCCGCTGGTGGTGCCCGGGAGCACCCCCCACAAGGCGTTGCAGCTCTCCAAGGGTGAGGCCCGCCTCCGCCACGCAGGTGAGGTCCCCCGGCTCATGCTCCAGCAGCCGGTTCAGCGCCGTCGTCTCTATGACCAGATCGCAGCGACCAGGAGCGCGGCCCCAGCCCGACTTGGTCCCGCCACCACGCACCAGCACGGCGAGCCGGCGCGAATTGGCGAGCGCCAGGACCTCGGCCAGCGCCTCGGCACTCCTCGGGTGGGCCGTGGGGGTCGGCGGTGTCCCGCCCGCCCCGTCCGCCGCGGGTGTGACCGAATCCCTGCCCAAGAGGGCCTCCAGGTCGGCCTCCAGGCTGGTCACAGCCGCTGCGCGGCCCCGCTCAGCTCCAGGGGATGGGGCCGGTAGATGCCCGGATGCTCGCCGCAGAGTCGGGGCGTGGGCAGCACCTTGCCGGGGTTGGCCGTGCCTCCGGGGTCGAAGGCCCGGCGCAAAAGATGCATGACCATCTGGTCGTTGGGGGAAAAGAGCTTGGGCATCTGGCAGACCTTGTCGCGACCCACCCCGTGCTCGCCGGTGAGGGAGCCTCCCGCCTCCAGGCACAGCGAGAGGATGTCCTCCGCCAGCCGCTTGGCCCGCTCGGGGCCATCGGGTGAGCGGCGGTCGTAGAGGATGAGGGGATGAAGGTTGCCGTCCCCGGCGTGGAAGACGTTGGCCACCTTGAGTGAGTGCCGGCCCTCCAACTCCCGTATCCCCGCCAGCACCCGGGCCAGCTGGGAGCGAGGGACCACCCCGTCCTGGACGTAGTAGTCAGGGCTCACTCGGCCCATCGCTGAGAAGGCTCCGCGCCGCCCCTTCCAGAGGAGGGCGCGCTCGGCCTCGTCCTCGGCCACCCGGACCTCGCTGGCACCGCATCCCCGGCAGATCTCCACCACCTGGCCGAAGAGCGCCTCGCACTCGGATTGGGGGCCGTCCAGCTCCACAAGGAGGGCTGCGCCGCAATCCGGGTATCCAGCGTGCATGGCGAACTCCACCGCCTCGATGGTGGCCCGGTCCATCATCTCGATGGCGGCCGGCAGGACTCCGGCGGCGATGATCTCGGCCACGGCCTCACCGGCGGCGTCCGTCGAGGGGAAGGCGGCCAGCAGGGTCTGGACCCGCTGGGGCACCGGCAGCACCCTGAGGGTGACCTCGGTCACGATCCCCAGCGTGCCCTCACTTCCCACCACCACCCCGAGAAGGTCATAACCCGGGCTGTCGGGTACAGCCGACCCCAGATGGGCGACCTCGCCCTGGGTGGTGACGAGGGTGAGCGCCACGACATGGTTGGTGGTGAATCCGTACTTGAGGCAGTGGGCGCCTCCGGAGTTTTCGGCGACGTTGCCGCCGATGCTGCACACCCTTTGGCTGGAGGGATCCGGGGCATATAGGTAGCCGAAGGGAGCCACCACCCGGCTGACTTCGAGATTGGGAACCCCCGGTTGGACCACCACCCGCTCGTTGTCCAGGTCGATGCGCAGGACCTGTCGCATCCGACTGAGGCCGATCACGATCCCGTCCTCCACGGGCAGGGCGCCACCGGAGAGCCCGGTGCCGCTGCCCCGGGCGACGAACGGGATCTGGGCCCGGTGGCAGATGCGCACGACCTGAACCACCTCCTCCGTGCTGGAGGGGAGGACAACAGCCAGGGGCACGGCCCGCCAACCGGTGAGACCATCGCACTCATAGGTGCGCAGCTGGTCGGGATCGGTCAGCACCCATCGGCTGCCCACGGCGCGGCGAAGCGCATCCAGCGATTCCTGGTCCAGCTGGGCGGGGATCCGGTCCACTGGCACATCCTAGGCCGACCGCCGGGCTGATGGCGCCACCATCCGGCGTCAGCGTGCTATCATCCGCTTATCCGAATAATGATGCATTGGGAGGGCGGTCAATGAGCCTGAGTGCCGATCCGAGGTTCACTCTGGAGGTCTCGGGCATGACCTGCGACGACTGCGCGCACCACGTCACTCAGGCTCTGGCTGGGGCCGGAGCACGCGAGGTCGCCGTGGACTGGCGAGCCGGGCGAGCTCGCTTCTCGCTCCCCCAGGGCGCCTTGGAGCAGCCGCTCCGCGCCGCGGTCGAGGCGGCCGGCTACGTACCGGGGGTGCTGGAGCGCGCCGGTGGATTGGCTGCTCCTACGGGTACAGGGACCGACTTCGACCTGCTCGTGGTGGGCTCGGGGTCCGCGGCCTTCGCCGCTGCCATTCGGGCAGCTGAGGGCGGGCTGCATGTGGCCATGGTGGAGCGCGGGACTCTGGGAGGCACCTGCGTGAACGTCGGTTGCGTGCCATCCAAGGCCCTCCTCCGGGCCACCGAGACCCTCTGGGCGGCCGGGCACCATCCCTTCGCCGGGGTGCACACCTCGGCCGCCGCACCGGACCTCGGGGCCATGGTGTCCCAGAGGGACGAGCTGGTCGCCGAGCTCCGCTCCGCCAAGTACGAGGACCTGGTGGCCGACTACGGCTTCGAGGTGATCTCCGGTCACGCCCAGTTCAGGGGTCCAGGGGAGCTCCAGGTGGCCGGGAGGACGCTCACGGCCCGGGCCTTCCTGGTGGCCACCGGAGCCTCCCCGACTGTGCCGCCGATCAAGGGGCTTGAGGAGGGTGGCTTCCTGACCTCCACCACAGCACTTCAGCTCACCTCGGTCCCCGACCGTCTGGCTGTCATCGGCTCGTCCGCGATCGGCCTCGAGCTCGGTCAGCTATTCCTCCATCTGGGCTCCCGGGTGACCTTCATCGACGTGGCGGAGCGGGTGGCTCCCCTGGAGGAGCCCGAGGCCGCGGCCCGGCTCGCGGAGCTCCTGCGGGAGGAGGGGGCACGCGTTCTGGCTCCCGCTGAGGTCCTCGAGGTTGCCGCCGCCGCGACAGGGAGGGTGCTCACGGTTGGCCATGACGGCGGGGAGGAGAAGGTGGAGGTGGACCAGATCCTGGTCGCCATCGGCCGGGCTCCCAACACCGCCGGTCTGGGGCTGGAGCGGGCCGGGGTTGAGGTCGATGGGCGGGGGGCCGTCATCGTCGACTCCCACCTGCGCACCGCCAACCCACGGGTGTTCGCCGCGGGGGACGTGACCGGTGGGCCCCAGTTCGTCTACGTCGCCGCCTACGAGGGGCAGCTGGCGGTGGGGAATGCCCTCCTGGGCGACGATCGCGAGGTAGACCTG
>JAKAXE010000030.1 GCA_021816695.1 bacterium
CGGACTCGATGCGGCGGCGGATCATGTCCGGGGGCAGGGCCATACGCTGGGCTACTTCGTCGATGGTCAAGAACTCGTCTGGCACCGCTGACACCTCTGAATTAAAGGCCCTTGGACGCTTCCAGGCCCGTGGGGCCGGTACTCCCAGAATCCGCTGCTCGAACTGCCTGAGGGCCGGTCTTGACCACCTCGTCCAAAGCCCGCTGCCAGAAGAGTGGCGAGGCCACGGCGAGGCCGAAGAGGGCACTCAGGACGATCACGGCGTCCACGCTGGCCCGGCCCTCGGAGCTCCAGTAGTCGTCCTCCAGCCGCAGCCACAGGGCGAACTCATCGAAGGTGAGCGCCACCCCGGCGCCGTACACCGGGGCGAGGCGTCGGCGCCAGGTGAGGCCGGTGCGCAAAATGCCCAGGTAGCCGCACCCGGTAAGGGCCAGGATGCCCCAGACCAGGTGGTGGATGTGGAGCTGGCCACCCCCCTTGCCCCCCAGCTCAACGTTCTTCAGCGGCAGCCAGTTCCCGCGGATCCCGTGGGTGATCACCCGCACGGTCACGAAGGTGGCCAGGAAGGAGGAGAGGACCCGGAAGTTGATCTCCTCGTCCGGGCGCTCGGCAGCCGTCTCCCGGTAGCGGGCACGCAGCCGCCCAGGGAGCGACGCCAGAGAGCGCAGGCCCTCAGTCGTGCTGGCTCGCATGATGGTGGCGATCATCGCCGCATGGTACGGCCTTCGCAGCCACTTGTAACAGTATCGTGCTTTCGGCGCCGGGGTTGGGGCGTTCCGGTCCCGACTGGGACAGCCACCCGCTGGTCCCGGTAGATTAGGTGGCGCGGGAGGCTGAAGGTCGGCCAGGTGGAGGAAGGTGATGACCAAGGTTCTCTTCGTGTGCCTGCACAACGCAGGACGCTCGCAGATGAGCCGAGCGCTCTTCCAGCGCTCCGCTGGCGGTCGGCACCAGGCGGAGTGTGCCGGGACTCAGCCGGCGGCCGCCATCCACCCCGAGGTGCTCCTCGCTATGGACGAGCTGGGGATCGACCTTCGCTCCTTCCGGCCCCAGCTTCTCACCTCCGAGCTGGCGGAGTGGGCCGACCTGGTGGTCACCATGGGCTGCGGTGACCAGTGCCCCTACATCCCCGGCCGGGAGTACCGGGACTGGGAGCTTCCCGACCCGGCGGGCCGGCCGCTCGCCGAGGTTCGGAAGGTGCGGGATGAGATCCGGCAGCGGGTGGACCACCTGGTGGCGGAACTGGGCTAGGAGTAGGTAGGCGTCTGATCCGGGCCGGCCTGGCGGGAAGGGAGGGATTCGAACCCTCGGACGAGGTTAACCCCCGTCACCCGCTTAGCAGGCGGGCGCTTTCGGCCACTCAGCCACCTCCCCATGCGGGGTCAGCTTGCGAGTATAGGCTGCCGCTCGCATCCCCTCGGGATGGTCAGCCCAGCCCCAGCTCCCCGGCGATCGGTGTCAGGGCTCCGACGACCAGCTCCACCAGCTCGTCCAAGGGCACGCCCAGTTCCGTGGTGCCCTGGCTGATGTCGTCCCGGCTCACCGTGCGCGCGAAAGACTTGTCCTTCAGCTTCTTGGCCACCGAGGCGGCCCGGACCCGCGCCACCTCGCGTCCGGGCTGGACCATGGCCACCGCCATGACGAACCCGGTCAGCTCGTCCAAAGCGAACAGCCAGCGCGCCATCTCCGTCTCCCGGGGGACGCCGCTGAAGTTGGCGTGCCCCTGGATCGCCAGCACCACCTCCTGGGGGTAGCCCTGCCGCTCCAGCACCGCCCTGCCCCAGAACGGGTGCTCATCGGGGTGAGCCTCGTAATCGAAGTCATGGAGGAGGCCGGTGATGCCCCAGAGCTCGGGGTCCCCACCGGTCCGGGTGGCGGCCGAGCGCATGACCGCCTCCACCGCCAGGCCGTGGCGCCTCAGGCTGTCCGTCTTGGTGTGCTCCTGGAGGGTGGCCAGGGCGTCTTCGCGGGTGGGCATCTCAGGATGGTGGCAGAGCCGGTCCGGCGATCGCAACCCAAGGACCGCCCGACGGCCGATGTCTCGCCGGCCCCGCGACCGCCCGGACCTTGGTTCCACCCGCCACTCGCCGGCGTCAGGGACGATTCAGCCAGGGCCGGAGCCACATCCCCCGCGCGCCACCCGCCCCCGCGTCTCCCGAGGTGCGGCGGTCAGGAATCGAGGATCCAGGGGTGGCGGGCGTTCCATCGGGGTGGTGGTCCGCAGCTGCTAACCTCATCCGGTGGCGAGTTCGGAGACTGGGGGCCGAGTCTTCGCCGACCTGATGCGGCTGGCGGAGGTGGTGGAGCCGGGCCAGCCAGGGTGGACCAGGCGGGTCTTCTCCGCCGAGTACCTAAGGTCCCGAGAGCTGGTCTGGGAGCTGATGGAGTCGGCCGGCCTGGAGGTGCGCCGCGACCCGGCGGGAAACCTCATTGGCACCCTCGAGGGAACGGATGCACAGCTGCCCGCGCTGATCCTGGGGTCGCACACCGACACCGTGGCCGGAGGGGGGCGGTTCGACGGCCCCTGCGGGGTGATGGCGGCGATCGAGGTGGTCCGCAGGATCAACGAACGGGGGGGAAGGCCGCGGCGGACCATTTGGGTCGTGGACTTCCTCGGCGAGGAGCCCAACGATTTCGGGATCAGCTGCGTTGGTAGCCGAGCCGTGGCCGGTCACCTCTCCCCTGAGCACCTTCAGCTCACGGATCGAAGCGGTCGGACACTGGCTGAGGCGCTGGCCGCGGTGGGCGGCGACCCCGACCGCATCGGCGAGGCCTGTTGGCCCGAGGGTACCGCGTCGGCCTATCTGGAGCTGCATGTAGAGCAGGGTTCGCGGCTCGAGGAGGCCGCCAGGGGGCTGGCGGTGGTGACCGCCATCGCCGGCATCCACCGGGCCGAGATCCGGCTGGAGGGCCGCGCCGATCATGCCGGAACCACCCCGATGGACCGGCGCAGTGACGCTCTGCTGGCCGCGGCTGAGGTGAGCCTCGAGGTGGAACGGCTCGGCCGAAGGGAGGGGCGCGGCGTCGCCACGGTGGGCCGGCTCGAGCTGGAGCCCAACTCCCCCAACGTCGTCGCCGAGCGCGCGGTCCTGATCGCCGAATACCGCAGTGGTGATGCCGTCTGGCTCGCCACCACCGATGATCTCCTCCAGGAGGTGGTGGAGAACGCCCCGGCCCGGAGGGGAGTCCGGGGAAGCCTCGCCTGGCTCTCCCGGGAGGAGCCCACGATATGCGCCGAGGAGTTGCGCTCGGTGTTGCTGGAATCCGCCCGGGAGATCGGTGAGGAGCCGCTTGAGCTGCCGTCATGGGCCGGGCACGATGCAGTCCAGATGGCCGCGGTGTGTCCGGTGGCCATGCTCTTCGTGCCTTCGCGGGGGGGCCGCAGCCATTGCCCTGAAGAGTGGACCGACCCTGAGCAGGTGGAGGTGGGCACCAGGGCGCTCGTGGCGGCGGTGACCCGGCTCGCGGTCTAGGAGCCGCCCGCTGGCCTCACCCGGTAGAGCCGGTGGCTCCCGGAGTCCAGCATCCAAGCCAGCGCCTCCGCTGTGGCGGCACCCGCGAGGCTGAACCGTTCCAGGAGCAGCGGCTCATCATCTCTCACATCGTCCAGGGTCAGCTGCTCGACCGTCCCTTCCACCGTCTCCCGGCCGGCCCGAACCCGGACCCAGGGGTCGGACTCCCATCTTCGGGCCTTGAGGCTGAAGCTGGGGGTGAGCAGGTAGAGCGTCCCCTGCGGGGTGAGGGCGAACCACATCCGCGCCCTTCCCTCCCCCGAGCTGTCCCTGGAGCTCACCACCACCGTGTCCCGCTGCCTGAGGGCAGCCTGCAGGGTGGGCGGTAGCTGCCCGGGCTCAGGCAAGGGCCCGCGCCAGGAACACGTCCGTGTGGTATGGGAGGCGGACTTCCTCCAACCCCGACAGGCGGCTGCTCCAGATGCTCTGAAGCTCGGCCCGTATCCGGCGTTGCACCTCCGGCGGTCGGCAAGCCACGTAGCTGATCGAAAGTACCCGGTCCTCCAAGCCCTCACGGCTGGCGGCCACCCGGTGGGTGAAGCGGTGGTGGGTCAGCTCCCCGAACCCGCTTCCTGCCGAGAGAGCGGAGCGCCACCGATCGCCCTCGTGGGTCGGCTCGTCGCCCCTCAGCGGTTCGATGAGCTCGGTGACCGCCTGCCAGACGGGATGGCCCTGGTCCCTCCGGTTCCAGAGCAGGACCAGCCAGCCACGGGGGCGCAGCACGCGGCGGATCTCCTGGACGGCCTCGCGAGTGGCAAACCAATGGAACGACTGGGCGGCCAGGACCGCCTCAGCCCAGCCGTTCGGCAGGCTGGTGGCGTCGGCGGAAGCCCTTAGGACCTGGATCTCAGGGAGCCGGACTGAGAGCTCCGCCGCCATATGCGCCACCGGTTCCACGGCGATCACCTGAAGGCCGCGCGCCACCAACTCTGAGGTGAGCTTGCCGGTGCCAGCTCCCAGCTCCACCACCGCAGCTCCGCGGCCAACCCCCACCTCGCGGAGTGCCCACTCGATCGCCTCCGCCGGGTATCCTGGGCGCCCGCGCTGGTACCGGCGGGCGTCGGCCGCAAAGCCTCGGGCGGCGCTGGGATGGAGCGGCACCGCTCCATGGTAGGCGGCACCGACGCGCCGAACTTGGCAGTCCAGTTTGAAGAACGGCAGGCCCCGAGCCATCCTGGCTGGCGACCCCGAGCGGATTCGAACCGCCGATCTCCACCTTGACAGGGTGGCGTGTTGGGCCAGCTACACCACGGGGCCATCGGTTTCCCCCTGCGGCGGACACGTCTCGCCCCAGGAAGCCTGGCGATTATACGTCTCCGGTTCGATGTGCCCGACCGCCCGGTAAGATGGGGCCAGTTCACACAGTTCCGGGAGGGGACCCCTGGCGTGAAGGTGGCGGTGTTCGTCAAGCAGATCCCGGACCCCACGGGCGTGGGCCGGCTCGACCCTGTGACCCACCTACTGGTGCGCGACGGGTCGGAGCTGGTCCTGGACCCCGGCGATGCCAACGGGGTGGAGGCCGCCCTCCGTGTCGTGGAGGCCAACGGCGGTGAGGTGGTTGCCATAACCATGGGCGCCGAGCGCGCCGCCGAGGTGCTCCGCAAGGCGATGGCCATGGGAGCGGGCTCGGCAATTCACGTCGCCGACGACCGGCTTCGAGGCTCGGACGCACTGGCTACCGCCCGGGTCTTGGCGGCGGCGGTGGCGCGTTCCGGATGCGAGCTGGTGGTGGCGGGCACCGAGTCCACCGACGGCTACACCGGCACGGTCCCGGCGGCGGTGGCGGAGCTGCTGGGGTGGCCCGCCCTGACGTTCGCCAAAGCGCTCGAATTGGACTCGGGCACGGTGCGGATCCACCGACAGACCCCAGCTGGGCACGACGTGGTGGAGGCCCCCCTGCCCGCCGTGGTCACCGTCACCGGGGCCATCAACGAGCCCAGGTACCCCAGCCTGCGGGGGATCATGGCCGCCAAGAGCAAGCCCCTGGAGCAGCTCTCCTTGGATGACTTGGGCGTTTCTCCGGACGAGGTCGGGCTGGCGGCGGCAGGGCAGGAGGTCATCTCTGCCGCGCCCGCTCCTGAGCGAGCCGCCGGCGAGCTGATCGAGGACGACGGCTCGGCGGCTCGACGGATCGCCGACTACCTCGCCGAACTCAAGGTGATCTGAGATGGGGCTGATCCTGGTCGCGGCAGAGGTGGCGGGCGGCTCGCCGAGCCCGCTCACCCTGGAGCTGGTTAGCCACGCTCGGACGCTCGGAGACGAAGTGGCCGTTGTCGTCCTGGACCCGGAGGCAGACGCGGTCCTGCCGGCGCTTGGCGCGCACGGCGCTTCGCAGGCGTATGTGGGCCGCGAGACGGCATACCGGGAGCACCTCGGCCAGCCAGCCGCCCAGGTCGTGTCGGCTCTGGTGGACCGCCTACACCCTGACCTAGTGCTCTTCCCCGGCACCCAGGAGGGACGCGATCTCGCCGCCAGGGTGAGCGCCCGACTTCGGCTGCCGGTCCTGGCCAACGCGATCGACGTGACCAAGGACGGAGACGCCTTCCTGGTCCGCACGGCGATCTTCGGCGCCACGGTGGACGTAATCACGCGGACCAGGTCGCGCTCGCCCCTCGTCCTGGTCCGCCCCAAGTCCTTCACTGCCACGGCTAGCGGAGGACCCCAGCCAGCGACGGAGGTCCTCCCGCTGCCCGCTGAGGCGCCTCTCGGGGCGCGTCGGCTGGAGTCCGTGGTGGCTCCCAGCGCCGGCCCCGGGCTGGAGGAGGCGAAGGTCGTGGTGAGCGGCGGGCGGGGAATGCAGGAGGCGGCCAACTTCGAGGTTCTGGAGCACCTCGCCCGGCAGCTCGGGGGAGCCGTGGGCGCCAGCCGGGCGGTCGTGGATGCGGGATGGGTCCCGTACGCCCTGCAGGTCGGGCAGACCGGAAAGACGGTCAAGCCGGACGTCTACATCGCCTGCGGGATCAGCGGGGCCATGCAGCACCTGGTGGGGATGAAGGGCAGCAGTCACATCGTGGCCATCAACAAGGATCCCGACGCACCCATCTTTAAGCTCAGCGACCTCGGCGTGGTCGGCGACGCGCTAAAGGTGGTGCCCGCCCTCATCGAGGAGCTGAGGGCGCGAGGACTCAGTTGAGCTCCGGTCCGACTTCGCGGGCCGATTGAGATGGGACCCGGTCTCCTCGCCCTTCGCGCTCCAGACGGAGCCAGCGTGACCCTGGAGCGCTACCCCATCCTGGTGGGGCGGGTCAACCCCGGGGGGCCGGTGCCCGACGTGGACCTCAGCCACCTGGACCCCGGCGAGGCCGTCGACAGCCATCATTGCGAGCTCACCCAGGTCGAGGATGGAGTCGAGGTCCGCGACCTCGGCGGGGTCAGCGGCACCTGGGTGGATGGACGCCGGCTGCCTCCCGGTGGCCGGGCCCAGCTTCGCCCTGGGGGCACCCTGAGAGTGGCCGGAGTGTCCCTCACCCTGGTGGTCGCCCCGGGGCGCCGTCCGTTGGCCACCCCTCCCGTCCCACCGCCGGCACCCGCCTGGGGGGCGCCCGGATCGTCCCATCCCGCCCCGCCTCCCCCGTCCGCGATCGTGGTGCCGGAGGCAGCCGCGCCGCCTCAAGTCTCCCAGCTGGACCTCTCCGGGGCACCCCCTTCGGCCCGCTTTCTCCTGGAGGCGGGAGCGGAGGCGGTCCGCCTGGAGCCGGGGTTTCCCCTTAGGGCCCTGCGGGGCGACCGATGGGACCCGGTGGGCGATCCCCTGACCGATGGAGCCGTGGATGAGGCGGTGCGAGCCGTCCGACGGGCCCTCGGGCTGGAAGAGGGGGCGGCCACGGGTTCCGGCCCGGTCGGAGAACTGTCGCTGGACTTTGCCGCCCCGCCGCTCAGCGTCCGGCCCTTCGTCCAGGCCCGCGTGGAGATGTGGGGCCCCCCTCCCGAGGAGCTGGTGGAGCGCGCCGCGGCGGTGGTGAAGGCTGGCGGGGCCGTGGTGCTCTCCTCCCGCGCGCCGGGACGGGCGGCTCTGGCGGTGGCCCGCGAGCTCGACCCAGGAGCCCGCCGTCCGAGGGCTCTGGACTGGACCCGGGAGCGGAACTCCACCCCTCCCGGGTGGCCGCAGCTACCGGCCGGCCATGGCGCCTCACTGGCGTCTGGACTGGACGGAGACCCCCTCCTGGCGGTGGAGCCGCCGCGCTCTGATCTCAAGACCATCCTGGATGCCCTTCCCCGGGCCGAGGGCGGCACCCTGATCGCCTTATCCTCCGCCTCCCCTGGGGCGGCTGTAGCCCGCCTGGGGATCGCCGCCGGTGTAGCTGCGCATGTCGGGGCGGAGCTGAGTGCCCAGCTGGCCGGACTGGCGGTGGACGCGCTTCTGGGTGAGGCTGGTGGGGGGTGGGCCTGGGTCGCCTCCGGCCCGGGCGGCGAGCTCCACGCCGGCCGCGATACCGGCGCCGACCTCGGACTTTGAGCGACCAGCTTCCCCCTCCCACCTCAGGCCCGTCCGTGGCCGCCTACGTGGTGGTGGCGCTGGCTGTGGTGGTGGTGCTGGGGATCATCGTGTTCAGCCTAGGTCCACAGCTGGGATTGCATCTCGAGGCGCTGCGCCGGATCGTGGGGCTGAGACCCGCCTGACGGGTGCGCGGACCGCGCACAATGGCGCTCATGCCGGTCCTGCTGCTGAACGCCTCACTCCAGCCTCTCAACGTGATCAGCCGGCGGCGGCTGGTCGTCCTGCTGACCAAGGAGAGGGTGGCCTTCCTGGATGACCAGGTGCGCCTGCAGGTGGAGTCCGAGCTGAACCAGCGCCGCCTCGGCGACGGGGTGATCGTGGTCCGACTGCTGCGGAACATCTCCATACCCCGGCGTATGCTCCATCCCAACCGGCGCAACATCCTGCTCCGGGATGACTACACCTGTCAGTACTGCGGTCAGCGGGGCCAGGCTCAGGAGCTGACCATCGACCACGTGGTCCCCGTGTCCCGGGGGGGAGCTCCGACCTCCTGGGAGAACCAGGTGGTGGCCTGCCGGCGCTGCAACGGCCGCAAGGCCGACCGCCTCCCCGACGAGGTGAACCTGCGGCTGGCACGCCAGCCCCGGCCAGTCACCCACGAGTACGCCCACCTGCTGTTGCTTCGCCACCCTGAGGTTCGCTCCGCCTATGAGGAGCTCCTCCGCTCGGCGCTACCGTCTTCCGCACGGCACTCGCAACCCTGGGCCGCCGCCGCGCTCTGAGGGCGGCCGGCGGATCAGTCCGGGTATTGCGGGAGGTGGTGCGGCGGCCGGCGCAGGAGCCGGGCGGTGGCGATCTGGGAGTTGGTGATCCGCTCCACGATCTCGTGCGCGACCGAGAGCGAGCGGTGCTGCCCGCCGGTGCAACCCACCGCCACCCGGATCACCGTCCGGCGCTGCTCCCGATAGAGAGGGAGCAGCACCCCCAGGGCGTCCACGAACCCCGACACCAACGCTTCGGCGCCCTTCTGGGCCATGACGTAGCGCCGCACTTCGGGGTCGTCCCCCCGCCGCGCGCGCATCCGGGGCACCCAGTAGGGGCTGTCCAGAAAGCGTGTGTCCAGCACCCAGTCGGCCTCCTGGGGGAGCCCGTCTCGGAAGGCGAAGTTGAAGCAGTCGACCCGGACCAGATCACGGTCCAGCCAGTCGTCCAGCAGCTGACGCAGGTAGGCGGACGACGAGCGATCCAACCCCAGGAGATGACGGTGGGGCCGCCGGGAGGGGGGCTCGAGCAGCGGCCCTGCCGGTGACCCCACCTCCACCAACCAATACCGAACCGCTTCGCTGTCCAGTTGACTGAGCCAGCCGGGGTGATGCTCCTCGGTGACCACTGCCACTGCATCCGGGGTTGCAGCCTCCGCCAGCGCGCCCTGGGGGCCCTCTCCCTCGAGCAGGCGGAAACCCACCTCGCGGGCCAGCTCCTCCAACCTCGGCCGAAAGCGCTCCTCGGCCAGGATTGCCACCAGCGACATCACTGCTCCTACTTGGCCAGCGACCGAGCGGCAGCCGCCTCCCCGTCTCTGCCGTCCGCTGGGCGCCATTGTGCCAGAGGGCGCGCCGTTGGGGATGGCGGGATGCCGAAGGAGCCGCCCCTCTAGATCAGGCGGGCAGGACTCCGCTGCGCGCTGCGGCCTCCAGCATGGCCCGTACGTCCTCTCGGCCGGGAGACAACTGCAGCAGCTGCTGGTAGGTGGCGATGGCCTCACCGTCGGCACCCCGCACCCTGAGCACCCGGGCCAGGAACTCGAGCCAGACCAGGGCCAGGCGGGGGTCTCGCGTCTCTTCCTCGATGTCGATCCGGGCCGGCGCGTACAGCAGGCTGCGGCTGGGCGCCTGGCGCGGCCTGGTCCACTCCAGGCAGATGTCGGCCATCTGCCGGCAGGCAGGCTCGCAGGGCGGAGCGGAGAGGATGGCGTTGGTGAAGCACAGGAGCGCCAGGTCGACCTCGCCGGCTTGGCGGCAGGCCTCGCCGGTGCGGCAGGCGACCTCGGACGCCGCTTCCCCGGGAAGCAACTCAGCCAGGTGGACGGCCAAGGCGGCGGCATCCACCCACTTCCTGGCCCCCAGCAGCTCCAAGACGCGGCTGCCCGCAGAACCGACATCCGCTTGGGCGGGCAGCTTGGCGGCGGAGCGCACCGCCTTGCGGGCCAGGCCCCTCTCCGCCACTGTCCGAGCCTGCTTCAATGCCTGGGGGACGATCTCCGACACCAGCTGTGGCATCTCCGCGAGCCTCCGCTCGGCGTTCAGCCGCTCCTCCCGCAGCTGGCGCTCGCGCTCCAGCATCAGGGCCTCCCTTTCCTGCCGCTGGCGCTCGCGCTCGAGCGCCGCCCCGGGTGAGATGCGCTCAGTCCATCCGCGGCCGCCGGTAGCGCCATCGGGGGTGGCGGAGTCAGCTCCTGACGAGGATCTTCCAGATGGCGCCGCGGGCGCGAGCGCCGACCCGCTGACGGATCCTCCGTTGGCAGCCGTGTCCTGGGCGGTGGCGTCCCCGCCGCGGGAGGCGGTCCCCGGCGCGGAGAAGGCCTGGGCACCTGCGGTCGGGGCGGTGCGCACGACCACCCGGGCAGCGGGGGAGCGACCGTCATCTCGTGCCGAGGCCCCGTTGGGCACCTGAGCCCGGGGCGGTTCGTTCGGCCTCGCCTGGGGCCGGCCCCGGTCCTGAGCGCCGGGCGGTGGCCCGGAGATCATTCCGGCGGCCCGGAGCTCCTCCTCGGTGGCCAGAAGCAGCAGGAGCTCATACATCGGCCGACCCATGCGGTGGAGCAGACGTCCCGCCTGCTCTGGCAGACCTGCCTCTTGCACCCGCTGGGCGATGGCGAAAGCCTTCTGCTTGAGCAGGTCCTCGGTGATTTGGGCCGAGGACAGGGTGCCCACCTCCTGCTGAATGATCGCTGGGAGCTCTGGTACCTCCGGGGCGAGTTGGGTGGCGAGGTACGACCAGGATTGGGCCAGGTCCGCGAGCCCCTGGGTTTGCGAGCTCGCCGTCGCGGGTGAGCGGTTTCCAGCACCCATCAGACCCGGAGCTTGGCACGGAACAACGAGCTCTCGATCACACCTTCGCATCAGTTCCGTAACACGTGGTCGCCAAACATCCAGGCCGTCTGGCACCTGGCCCGCTTGGACCGCTCCGGCTCCAGCCACCGGCGTTGGTCGGCTCGCCGGCGAGGGAAGCGCGCAGCCCCTGGCCACTGCGCCAGAGATTGAACGAGAACCACCGTCTGGCAATCGCCCCCCCAGGGGGGCAAGTTTTCGCACCCTAGCGACGCCGGCGGCGGTGTGCCAATGGGCGGACTGGGGGAAGCTACGGCTGCGCGCTAGGGGTCTTCAGTGGGAGGGCCGCCCGGGGCCGAGGGTCCAGACATGGGCTCGGCGCGCTAAATGATGCCGGCAGGGCCACTGGGAGCACCGATGTCCGCTGACCTCGCCGTCTCCAACAGGGCGCGCTCACGGTCACGCGCGGCGACACTTGCTGCCACTCAGCGGGGCGCCTAAAAGCGGCGCCAGCAGGCAAACATTGACGGCGCCTACGGCCACAAACACGAGCCCGACCAGAACCAGGATGACCCCGCCCATCCCCCGAATTTCGATGCCCGCAAAAATTAGGATCAGACCGATCACGGCTCGAGCCAGGCGGCCCACCGGTCTTGCCATGAAGCTAGCGATTTGCATCATTTACTCCTTTGCCGCGTCGGCGGCGGGTAGCCGCGAGCCCGAGGGACACTGGGCCCGATCTGCGAAGTCGCGGTTTGAAGGTTGGACAGCGGCGCGGTCACCTAACGCTGCCGCCAGGGAATCCAAAGCGCTCATCAGTGCCCCGTGGGACGGGGTCGGCATGACGGCCAGCAAACCGGCAACCACCTCATCCTGGGCGTCTTGGTAGGCCATGGCTGCGCTGACTCCGGCTCCGGTGGGGACCGGTCTCACGACCGTTGGGTCATCGCTCTCGGTTTGACCCTTCGCCGCCCCGGACCGAACCAGACGGTCCGGCAGCACGGGCGCCGAGCCGGTGCTCACATTCAGAGCGTGGGCGAACCCGCGCATCGCCAGGCTGTTGGCGGGCCGGGCCCGGATCGCCTTGACCGGGTGAGGGGTAAGGGGCAAGCCTCCGCTCAAGGGCTTCGGGTCACCGCCTGACAAAGCGGAGGGTGGAGGCACCGGTCATCCACTCAGCAGCTCGTCCAAGAGACGTTCTGCGGTGCCGAGCACTGCCGGCCGCAGCGCGCTTCCCTCAATCCGAGGCCGCCTCTCGGGCGCGGCTATGCGCTGGACCGGCCACCCGGCAGTTTGGCCAACGCGGGGCATATTGGGACTCCAGCGGTATGGGCACCTGATCGTGGGGCGCCGCGGGCGCCCCTTGCTCCTCACATGCTGCGGTGGTGAGCCGCCGATGTCGGTCCGCTAGCGTACTGAGGGTGAGCGGGTGAAAAGCGGACTGAGGCACGGCGAACTGACGCCTGTGCCCCTCTGAATCCAGGCCTGTTGCCACACTAAGCTGAGCGCAAGTAAGCCGACTCCTGGGAGCATGTGAGCGTGGGCCTGAACCGGGATGGGAGGGCTTTCTCCCACGCCACACTCGCGGAGATCCGCCAACTGGCGGTAGTGGTTCGCCTCGGGGAAGCTTGAGACTCCATTCTTTGAGAGGATGGGGAGATGACAAGTACGACCAGGTACCCGCAGAAGCTTCGGGGGCGGGCGGTGAGGCTGGTGCTGGAACACGGACGCGGCTACTCGTCGGGATGGGCGGTGAGAGGAGTGCGCCGAGACGGGGGCATCTTGTGCTTCTGCAGAGCTGGCAGACGCTTGCAGCCCGTCCGAGCAAGCCCGCCATATCTGCACCGAGCCAGGGCGCAGGGAGAGAAGCGGCAACGGCTCGGTGGGACCCCGCTTTCTACCTCACCACAAGGTCCGTGGCGACCGGGCCGGAGGTCCCCAAGTATTGGCGCGACCTCCGGCTCCCGCCGTCGCCCTACTGACTATCACGCGGCCCCGAACGGATCTGGGCGGTGGGTGCCCGCACCCCGCGAGATAGAAACGGTCGGCCCGGTGGGACTTGAACCCACGACCTGAGCTTTATAAGAGCGCTGTAGTGCAGATCGTGGCGCAGTTGAGCCGACTTCAGCGTGGAACGGTCTACTGACTACGCTACTGACTATCTCTGCTACGATCAACCAGTGACGACACCAGGTCGGGGGAGAAAGAGGCGGACTCGCGGCACGGGCTCTGTCACCCGGCGGAAGGATGGACTCTGGGAGGGTCGGCTCTCCCTGGGATGGGATCGGGGCGGCCGGAGGGTGGTCTCGATCTATGGCAAGACCAAGCTGGAGGTCGAGGAGAAGCTCTCAGAGGCGCGCCGTGCCCGCAGACGAGGGGAGGCGAAGGCTCCAGTCAGCTTGACCGTAGGGAGGTACCTGGAGGACTGGCAACAGCAGGGGTGTCCGGGCAAGCATGGCGGCCTTCGCCCGTACACCCTGCGGCGGTACCGGGCGGTGATCGAGCACCAGCTGATCCCGTACCTCGGTCCGATCAGGCTGGTCGAGCTGCAGCCCGCGGATGTCGAGCGCATGCTCCAGCAGCTGCGCTTCGACGGGAAGGCGGCATACACGGCGATCACGGTTCGCTCGGTTCTGCGGAGCGCGCTCAGCCGGGCGGAGCGGAACGGGCTCGTGTCGCGCAACGTCGCCAAGCTGGCGGGGGTGGAGAGTCCTCCTCGGATCCGCCCTACCGTGCTGACCCCGGCTGCTGTCCATCTGGTTCTGGACGCCTGTGAAGCGGGGCTGAGACGGCTGGTAGCGATTGCCGTCGACAGTGGTCTCCGCCAGGCCGAGCTGCTCGGACTCCGTTGGGCCGACATTGACTTCGAGGGGCGCACGCTCACGGTACGGGCGACGCTACAGAGGGTGGACCGCGAATATGTGCTCGGGCCGCCAAAGTCCGAGACCAGTTGCCGTACTGTGGCGCTCTCCGACCTGAGTCTGAAGGCGTTCCGCGATGAGCGAGAGACGCAGCTCATGGCCAGAGAGGCTGCCTCGAGTAGGTGGCGCGAGACCATCCATGGACTGGTGTTCACAACTCCTCTCGGAGCGCCGCGGAACGGGTCCAGCCTAACGCACGCCCTCCAGAAGGCCCTGCAGGCAAGTGGGCTCCGGCGGCTGCGATGGCACGACCTCAGGGCTATCCACGGCGGGCTTCTGGTCCAGGCCGGAGTGGGGCTCACGACCGCCCGGGATCGGCTCGGGCACTCGAGCATCGCAGTGACCAGCTCCTTTTACGCCGGGGCGGTGGACGAGCTCGAGCGCGAGGCGGCGGAGAAGGTCGGAAAACTTCTGGAGGCGTAGCGAGGCAGGGCGCCGACCAGAATGCCGCCGCGGTGCCTGGTTGAGCCAAAGTGCCGGGGAGGACGCGTGCGGACCGCTTCGAGGCTCCTTCATCGGTTGAGTCGCCAGGGTTGCCCCCGTTGCCTCGCGGCCGGGTCGGCCCTACGCGACCCTCACTTCGCCCGACGTCAACAGGAAAGGTAAGGGCGGAGCTATTCGACTCTTGGTGGACCGACTAATCTCAGGTATAGTCCCTTGGCATGGCGCAAGTAGATTCCAATCCCGCTTACGCGGCGGTACTGAAGCGTATCGTAGACAAACTGGCCGGGAAGGGGAAGACTCAGAAGTGCGCGATGTGCGGCGTGAATTCGTGGGTCGTCGGCCAGTACGTCACACTACAAACCTCGCAAGAAGTACCCGTGCTGCCGAATCCGTACGCATTCCGACCAAGTACCTCCAATTACCCGACAGTGGCTGTGTTCTGCTCCAACTGTGGCAATACCCAATTCGTCAATCTATTGATTCTCGGTTTCACTGAGCAGGAGCTCCGGTCTCTGACGTTTCCACCTGTCCAATAGCATGGATGAGGATACCCTCCGAGGATCCCGGAGGCCCGGAGAAGGCACTACAACGTACATAGAGACCGAGTACGTCGTGATCAACGAAGACAAGCTGATCCGCATCCTAGAAATCCATGAGAAGCAAGAGCATCAGCGGCCCCGGGCCGACGCAGCCTTGGCCATGGTCGGGCTGTTCGTAACCTTCTTATTTGTGCTAAGCACCTCCGATTTCCACGGCGTTGGGCCTATGAGTGGGGGCGACCTTCACACAATTGCACTGTTGGGGCTAGTGCTTAGCGGGCTCGAGGCCGGCCGCATGGGCTGGCGGTATTTCGACGACCTTCGGACGTTCCGTCCCCTGACTGCTGAGGATAGGGTGGCCAGGGTTAAGAAGGAACAGCAAGATCTGGAAGAGCGGCAGCGAGCCGCTGCCCAAAGGATATCGGCCGAATAGTGGCATAAAGCGTAGTCAACTAGTAGTGTTGGCCGTCACACTGGGTGCACCTTAGCTCCGGAGGGTGAGAAGTGTCGAGTGGTAGTCTCTCGCGCTCAGGGCCGTCTGCATGACATCGGGTCGCCGGGGTACCTTAAGGTGACCATGAAGCTGGGCTGTCGGCGACGGGTTTCCGGTTGATGAGTTGGACGTTCGCTAATGTCCGTAGACATCCGATTTGAGATTAAACGGCGGGCATAACAAGCCGGGATTGTCTGCCAGGATTCGTCCTTGTTCATCCACGTAGGGGTATCCCTTGGGGTAGGTGTGACCGACGTTAAACTGCGTCGCAGCACCCCTTCCATCTTCCGCCGCGAGGATCAGCGGCCACGATCCTCCGCGCCACTACCCTCACCGTCAAGTCCGCTCCGCCCCTTGCTCATCTGGCTGCCTCCTCGTTGTTCCCTTCTTCTTCCCCGCCAGTGACCCATGGAAACCGTGGACCGGGGGAGACGCTCGTAGTCCGCGAGGAGCAGGCTGTCACTCATCTGCTTCATCTCTGGAAGGTATCTCGCCAGCCGCCAACCTTCTCTTGGTGATGGAGGCGGCGATGCAGTAGAGCTGGAGGACGCGCGCAAACCTCTCGACTGTCAGCTCCGCCAAGACCACCAGCCCGTGCGCAACCCGGTTGCGGAAGTTCAGGCCAGCAGGCTCGTCCAGCACCAGATGAGTCAGCCAGGCTTCGTCCGTGGTCATGGCTTCCGCGGCGACCAGCCCCTGGATGATCGAAGAAAGCGTGATCTCCTCGGTGACCTGCGGGTCCCTCGGCCGACGCCGCATGGGGTCATGTCCAGCCTTCTCCAGGAGGTGCCGCAGCGCCCCCTCGAGCTGGGGAACGAGGATGTGTAGGGCGCTGGCGTAGTCTTCCTCCCAGGCCAGCCGGAGTGCATGAGCGATCAGCGGAGTGCTCTCCTCCGCCACGGTGCCGATGCCCGCCAAATAGGCGGCCACATCCGCGGGAACGACATCTGTGCGGGAACGCAGATCAGCCCAAACATGCACCAGCGAGCTGTCCGAAGCTACTAGCATAAGGCGCCCCATGTCGAAGACGCGCTCCTGGTCGCGACCGGGACCCACCGTTGAGCCTGGCCCGCTGACCACGGAGTGGGGAACGCTGGCCGTGAACGGGGTATTCGTCTCCGCCCAACGGGCCATCTTCGTGCACTGATCCGGGGTGACCAGGAAAGAGTGGGCCAGGCACTCGATGAGGCGGGGCAGCGGCATCCTGGCCAACGCCCTCCGCTGCGCATCGAGCGCAGCGGAGAGGGGACGGGGAAGCGTACCTCTGACCACCAGCGGCTTCATTTCCGCCATGCCGGCTCTCACGGCCTGCCGCCGCCGCGAGCGGTAGCCATTCAGGACCTGTGGGCTGGCCTGACCGCGCTCGGCGTAGCCTATAGCTCTGTCCAGATACTCGCGGGCGACTGAACCGCTGCCAACGCTGGCGGCGAATTCGGCGAGATCCGCGGCAGCGTCAAGGTCCTCGGCGCGCGCGTCAGCCTGACGCTTGAGGGTGAGGAGTAGCTCTCGACGCACCTCGTGCAGCAAGTCAAGCTGGAATGGCGGGGTACGGCGGTCCTCCTTGCGCCACAGCTCCATCGCAAACTGGAGCCGGTCGAGGATGTACTCCATCTGGGCGGATGTCAGCCGCGACCGGATGCCTCGCACGCTGAGCGCCGTGTCCACGACCGTGCCCAGACTCCGGTCAGCCAGCGCTTCCTCGAGGCAGTCGAGCACTTCGGCAGCGATGGCATCGGCGACCTGCCTCTTCCCGGTTGCGATGGCGAGCTCGCCCGAGCGGCGCAGGGCGTCTGTGATCTGGAGGTCACGAATCGGGTCGCGCGGGGCCCGTCGCAGGAGGCGGGCGAGATCGAGATAGGCCGCGGGTGCCAGCACCGCTGCACGCCGATGCCCCTCCGAATTCGATTCCCAGAGAATGTCGGCCAGGCGGGCGCGGACCCTGGCGCTGGTTGTGTTCGTCACCCGGGCTGCCAGCGCAGCCAGCCCTGCGGTAGTGGCAGCGCCGGGGGGCAGGCCGTCGGGGAAACGTGGTTCTCCTCCCGGCTGGCGGGGCCGCGGAGCGCGGGCGGAGAAGGCTGCAGCCTCGGCGAGTAGTGCGAGAGCCACCGGGTGTGTCGAGCCGAGGTTAGCCGCGGCACGCTCATGGAGGCTGCACACCCCCGCGAGATGATCTTCTTCGCTACGGGTAGGATCGTTGGCCAGTTCATCGAGGGCGGCCAGCTCTCTGTCCCACAAGCTAGGAACCGAGTCGCGCGGCACCGCCGAGTCTCCGGTCACCTTCGGCGCCGGGCGGTGTTCTGCGCGGGCTGTTGGTGCAGAGCGGCGACGGCATCCTCGCGCGGCACCTCGAGATAGGTAGGCCCGAGGCGGCAGCGGGCAGGCACTCCCCCTTCTGTCTCGCTGCCGCCGCAGACCACGAGTAGCTCCTGCTCCGCGACTCGGGTAGGCAGGGATGCGTGACCCAGTGCGGAGGGCCCGACCCCCTGGTCGATCATGAGTGTGTCGCACTCGCCGAACCCCGCCGCCAAGATCAGGACGGCCAGATGGTCGCAAACCAGACCTCTCTTCTCGTCGGAACCGTCGACCATGGGCTCTAAGGAGGGTGATAGCCCGGCGTGCTGTTCCTCAGGGCTGGCGACTCCAAGAGCGGCGTAGCCACTGGTGGTGAGGCGGTAGCGGCTGAGGTGGTCCAGGGGCGCATCGCCGCGAAGGACCTCCAGCAGCTTTCGGACGACCAGGCTCTCCTTCACCTCCGCCTCCGCTTCGTGGGTCGCCCCGGGAAGGGAGAGGAGTAGCAAGGCCGGCTGCTCCCCATTCAGGGGGCAGAACGTGACCAGCCCAGATCCCGTAAACGCAGCGATAGAGGTGGCGGGACGGCTCCGCCCGTCCTCGTCCGCGTGAAGTCGGCTGCCCCCGGTTCCGGTGATGATGCCCTGTGAGGCGCCAGCCTCACGACGTCGCATCTGGCGGTGGCGTGACCTCAGGGCGCAAGTGGCTCCTGAGTGCAAGGGCCTCCCTGTAGAACTGAGCGCGGTGCGCATGCGCCAGGATCAAAACATGCTCCAGCAGGACATCTAGCGGAGAGTCCCACGACTGAAGAAGTTGGGCGTCCGCACCATGCTGAAGCCAGGCGTCGATTTGATCGACACGGCGGTAGGCAGTATCGTCGGTGTGCGCATAGACGCGGTGCCGCCGCTCGATAATCTCGTGGTGAGACAAGCATACGTCCTCAGGTAAACCGGCGAGGGCCGGCTCAAGTTTCGGCAGCCCACGAGATCGGGTGAAAGGGCGTGCATAGATGACGAACATCCCGGTCTCCAGGGTCCGGCGGACATGGTCCCTGGGCAGTAGCTCCGCTCGGCTGGACTGGCGACTCGTGCGCGGGAGGGAGCGTCGAAGGTGCTCCGAAGTCGCGACGACGTCGGTCATATCAAGGCCGCCCAAGAACAAAGCGCGGAGGCGCCTGAGCTCCGGTGGCTGATCCGCACGCCGACCGGGATCAGCCACCCGAAGCGGCCTGCGACTGAACCGTGTACTCCTCGCCCTCCAACTCCTCTCGGAACGCTTGTTCGTTTCCGGTATCTTAACAGAGCCTCATCCAGCTGGCTGTTACTGACCGGACCCCCTGGGGCGGGCCCAGCTGGTACCGCAAGCGGGGTACGGTCAGTACACATTCTGGCGGACCGTCCGCACGTACTCCTCCAGAGGTCTGCGCAGGTCAGTCTAAGTCGACCACGCGGATCTGTTCTAGCATTTCGGGCGCCGCGACGAACTTGGATCGGCCGCTCCGTCCAATGAGCCGGAGGTATAGCTTCGATCGGAAGGTGGCGTAATCGGGTGCCCCCGGGTCTTCGGATAGGCACCCTAGGTCTTCCGATGTGAGAACGAGTACCCCACGGAGGTAGGCCTCCTTGATATCGGCTCGTTTGCAGTCACCATTAGAGCGGGTCGTGATGATGATCGGGCGGACTGTCCACTCAGGGGCGACGGCTGTGATGATCTCTCCGCTGACCTTCACCCAGCTGTCCAACTTCTTGGAAATGTCGGTCTCGGTTGTAGCACTAATGGCCAGGAGCGTGCGTGTCTCGCGATCGGCCGCGATCAGGTCCACACCGGGAGTCTTGAGGATGTTTCCACCGAATAGGGTTGGCCACCCCAGGCCCAAGAAAACGGCGTGTAGCGACACCTCAAGCCCACCGCTGTCCACAGTGCCGCGTGACGGGTTGACCGGACGAGGCTGCAAACCGGCTGCGAAAGTCGGGGCTGCCCTAGCGTTTGTCAGTCCAAACCAGGTGTGGATTAGGGCCGTCAACTTAGTTCTTGCTGGATCGGGGTCCCCCGCTAGGAAGGACACGTGCCATCCGAACTCCGCCTCGGCATCCCGTCTGGATACCCATATGCTGTGATCGCCCGGTGCCTCGAGGCGGGTGCGATAGTGGACGGCCGACCAGCCCGCAGAAAGCGGCTCGATGGAGTCATACCCCAGAGGGGCGCGATTCGGGTCCCATGGCTCTGGCCCCACTCTCAACTCGAAGCTGGAAGGCTCGTCCGGCCAGCGGTAGCTTAGCGTCACTTGGAGATCAAGAGTCTCGTGGTCGCACTCGGCCTCAAGCGCTAGGGGGTCGGGCTCCTCGATCACCAGGAAGGTGGTCATCTGGTTTCCGATGGCTGGGTGCGAATAGGTCTCGATCCACTCTTGCTGCGACCGACTCACGGTCTTCATCGCGTCAACAAGGGAGTTGTACTCGTAGCTGAGCTGAACTCCTGACCCTGCAAGGCGCCGGATCGACGTTGGCGCGATGCTGGTCGGGAACGGTCCCAAGAGCTGAATGGCAGCCCCACCGCTGGGTTGGCTCAATGGGCCGTGCCAGGTCAGATTTTGCACACCGGCTGGAGCCAGTAGTGTCCAGTGGCCCACCGTGGCCGCCTGGTCCCGCGCCCAGCATCTCAGAAGTTCAAGGAAGGTGTCCAGAGGTATACGCGCGTGGACAACCTTGTTGGGTTTGCGCATCGCCACTGTGTATGTGGCTGAGCCGTAGTCTGCGGCCAGTTCGAAGTAGGCGAGCAGGATCAGCCACGGGCCGTTCTCAGGAGCGTCACGAGAGACAACCAAACGGGCGAGAACCGACGGCCACCGCGCATTCTGTCCCTCCAGCTTGTCTGCCAGCTCAAGAAGCGGTTCTGACCAGCCAGGATGTCTGGGCGTTGGAGGCGATGGGTTTGGCGCAGCGTGGGCGCTGGTCACCTCACCGCCGCCCGGGAGCCTGGGCCGACGCTACGGAAACGCCGCCACCACCGCTGGTCGAATGCGAACCGGGGTCCAAAGTGCCGGAGGTCACCTGGCCCGTTCTCTCGGCAGGGCAAGGCAAGCGTGGGGCGTACAAGGACGCACCGTCAGTCACCGTTCATCCAGCCCTCAAGGGGCAGGGGACAGAGGCCATGCCCACCGAGAGAGCATCTCGCTGCTGCTGTCGAAGTCGCTGACGACCTTGTCGGCCGGGCGCGTTGCCCGGGGCACTGCGCACGTTCGACGGGGGAGCCGAACGTGCCTGTGCCACCTGGTGGACCCGTTTGGGAGTGCCGAATGCCCAACACCAAACAGATCCGCTTCCGGCGCTTCACACGCCTACTCGCGAACCCGCGAGTCGACATGCTACCAGGGGCACAGGGAACTCCTTGGACCTGGTGGAGGCGGCACAGCACGGATGGACAT
This sequence comes from bacterium, assembly GCA_021816695.1. GTDB lineage: Bacteria > Chloroflexota > Dormibacteria > Aeolococcales > Bog-877 > JAJYXT01. The sequence goes on from JAKAXE010000030.1 coordinate 21,111, forward strand.
CGGCACGGGATGACGACCCCACCCTCGAACGGAGCCGGAGCTCGGAGGTTGTGGCCTGGCTCAGCCGGTGACTGGATCGGATCCCTGATGTCCCCGCAACTCGTGGATGATCTGGTCCGTGTCGCCCTCAATCTGGAGGGTTCCGTACGCACGGGCTATGCCAGGGTCCATCCGGGTCACTGTGATCCTGGTGCCGGCATCATCGAGCTCCACGAAGCAGTCTTCGCCGGGCTCTGCCACGAGTTCAGCCACCAGCTGCCGAGGGATGACGAGGTCGCCGTTGGCCGCGACTGGAATTTTCATGGCGGCAGGGTAGCGCCAGCCGTCGGAAACTGCAAGTGCCGACCCTCAAAGTGCCGAAAGGGTCAGTACCGCGCCAAGTGCCCGGCTGCGCCGAGTACTGGGCTCCTCCTGGGTTCTGCACACTTCAGTCCCCGGCAGCGCTCGGAGATTGCACAGTTGCGCTTGTGGAGCGGACCAGATAAGCTGCACCTGTGGCGTGGTACGTCCTGGACCGAGACAGCTCTGAGCCGCTGTATCAGCAGCTGGCGGCGGCCCTCCGGCGGGAGATCGAGGAGGGAAGATTGCCACCGGGGGTGGCATTCCCCTCGGAACGCAAGCTCATGGCGAGGTACCACGTGACCCGGGCCACGGTGCGCAGTGCCCTGGGGGTGCTGAAGCAGGAGGGGAGGGTTGAGTCCGAGCACGGCTCGGGGAGCTTCGTCCGGGACCCGAAGGCCGAGCGCCGGCGGGTGGAGGCCCGGGCGGTGGGCACCGCCCGGCCGCGGATCGGGCAGGCGGAGGAACCAGCAGGTGAGCCGTCCACCGAACGGGCCTTCAAGATCCAGGGGCTGATCGGGGACCTGACTCGGAGGATCCCCGTCACCCCTTGGGTGGCGGAGCTGCTCCAGGTGGCTCCCGGAACGGTGGTGTTGGTCCAGGAGGGGACCGGGATCGACGTCACCGGGGCCCCGATCCTGGCCCGGGTTTGGCTGCATCCGGTGGCGGAGGAGAAGGCCCAGGTCCGGGAGGAAGAGCTGAGCGGCTTCTGGCTGCCGGACCTCCTCAAGTTCAAGGGGCTGCCCGGGGAGGAGGGGGAGGACGTTGTGGAGGCCTCCATGCCCACCCCCCACCTGAAGGCGCTCCTGGCCCTGCCGGACGGGGTGCCGGTGCTGCAGCTGTACCGGGTGATGCGGGAGCAGGAGCAGGTGGTGGCGGTGATCGAGAGCCACCTACCGGGCGACATGACCACCCTGGTCTTCCCCCGGGTACAAGAGGGGTTCTGAGAGCCGCTCCCTGACCTCCGGCTCCTCGGGGCCGGTCTCCTCCCAGGCGTCCGCCCGCGGCCCGAAAAATTGGTACGCGCCACCTCTTGACATCCTTGGCGGACCTGCTAATCTGGGCCGGTCCACATGGGCCGGACTACCGGCCAGCACAGGAGGTGGGAGATGTCCAAGGACCTGCGGAGACCACGGGGCGACAAGCATGAGGAGGAAGACGACGGCAGCCGGGAGAGGTGCCAGCTGCCCTGGTGGGCGATGATGCCCGGAGGACGCCCGCCGGAGGGCTGGGTGCGTCCAGAGCGGAAGGCGAGCGAGCGGGAGCCCGAGCGATGAACCACGTCGAGCTGCTCGGTGTGGTCGCGTCAGACGTTCGGGTCCAGGAGTTCATGGCGGAGGGGAAGCCGGAGCCGCAGGTGAAGGCCAGCTTCCTCTGCGCGGTGCGCAGGCGGGACCGCACCCAGGAGCCGGACTGGGTGCGGGTGGAGACCTGGGGGGTGCAGGCGAGAAACCTGGTGCGCTTCAATGGCAAGGGCTCGAGGGTGGCGGTGACCGGCCGCCTCCGGGGCACCTTCTATAACCCGAACGGCAAGGAGAGGGGAGGCCAGCTCCGCCTGGTGGTGGTGGCGGACCAGATCACCTACCTCTCGCCGCCCCGGAAGGAGGGTGTCTCCGAGACCAAGGCACGGGGCCGACAGTGACCGGCATCCTGGGGGCCGTCCTCACCTTCTTGGTGGGGGCGGCCGCCGTCCTCTTCAGCGTCATGGTGGTGCTGGTGGTCCTCCGCTCCCTCCTCCGGGGGGGCCCCGGGGGACGAACAGGCTGCTTGGTCCTCCTGGCGCTGCTCTTCGCCATCTGGCTCACCTCTGGCTTCCTAGCGGGGCAGAGCCCAAGCCCGCCGCCTAGCGCCGCGCACCCGGCTCCGGCGGTCTCCTCACTCTGATGGGCGGGCGGTACCTGGCCGGCCCGAGGTCACGCTGGGACCCGGGCGCCGCACTGGGGTGGCTCCTGCGGCAGCCGGCCAGCTGGGTCCTTGTGGGCGCCCCGATCGCCTTCTTCCAGCTGCACTGGGGAGAGGCGGCAGCCTCGTGGGCGACGCTCCTCGCGGCCTCAGCTGTGGCGCTCATCACTGCCCGTCGGAGGCGCTGGTCCCCGGCCGCCCGGCTGCGCCGGGCGATGGTGGAGTGCGGCCTTGTGGGAGCGGACAGGAGGGACCGGCTGGTGGCACCCAGGGCCCGGTGGAGCGCTCGGTGGCAGGGGCGCAACGTGACCCTGCGCTGGCGGATGCCACCCGGGGTCACCCTGCGGGACGTCCTGCAGCGCCAGGAGTCCCTGGAGGCTCGGTGTGAGTGCTCGCTCCGGGTCTGGGAGGAGCCCGGGGTCCTGGTGACCGAGATGCTCCGGCACAGAATCCCGGACCACGTCTCATACCAGGAGATGTACAGCGCCTCCCGGCCGCCGGGGAGGCTCCTCATCGGCCTCGGGAGGGGGAGCAGGGGAGCTCTCTGGGTGGACCTGGACTCGTGCCCCCACCTGCTGGTGGGCGGGATGACCGGAGGGGGCAAGAGCGTCTTCCTCCGCCAGGCCCTCACCTTCCTCTGCCGGGAGCACGGCCCGGAGGACCTCCAGCTCGCCCTGATCGACCTCAAAGGCGGGGTGGAGCTCGCCCACTTCAGCTACCTCCCTCACTCCATCTACCCTCTGGCGGACAGCCTCCTGTCGGCGTCGGAGACCCTGGAGCGGGTCCGGCACGAGCTGGACCGGCGGCTCCGGGAGGTGCGGGAGGCCGCTTCCCTGGGGAGGCCGGCTGCCCCGCCCCGCTGGCCCCGGCTGCTGGTGGTGGTGGACGAGGTGGCGGAGCTCACCTGCCGCGACCTGGGCGATGACCGGGCCGCCCGCGCCGCCCAGCAGGCGGCCAGCGGGCGGCTCGGGGAGATCGCCAGGCTGGGCAGGTCGGTGGGGGTCCACCTCGTCTGCTGCACCCAGCGCCCGGATGCCGAGGCGGTGCCGGGGCAGCTGAAGGCCAACCTCCAGGGCACGATCGCCTTCCGGGTCCGGGCCGCCGTGAACAGCTACATCCTCCTGGACAGCGACAAGGCCGCCCTCCTCCCGCCGCACCCGGGAAGGGCGATCTGGCAGGAGGAGGCCATGGAGGAGTTCCAGGCGGTGGACTGCTCCCTGGAGGAGAGCCGCCAGCTGCTCCTGGCCAGGTGGTCCGGCAGGGCCTCGCTCCCACCACTAGTGCCTGTCTCACAGTGGTGGGAAAATACATGCCCGAGGTCAGACGACCCTCCAGGTCCCTCGTGATGGGTGGTCTTCGGATCCTCAGCTCGGGGGTGGACACCCTCCACTTCTCGGTCCGCGGGGAGCTCCAGGAGGGGCTCCTGGTCTTCCTGGATGCGCTGAAGAAGGAGGC
>JAKAXE010000031.1 GCA_021816695.1 bacterium
GCGTTGCGGCTGGCTGAGGCCGGGGCGGCCGCGGTGATGCCCGGCGCGGCGCCCATAGGCTCCACTCTCGGGGTGCTGAACCCCCACAACATCCGTCTCATCATCGAGGAGTGCCCCGTACCGGTGATCGTGGATGCCGGCTTGGGAGCCCCCTCTGACGCGCTCCGGGTCATGGAATGGGGCGCGGCCGGAGTCCTGGTCAACACGGGGATCGCCCGGGCCAGGAATCCCGTGGAGATGGCGAGGGCCTTCGCGGCGGCGGTCGAGGCCGGGCGCCGGGCTCACTGGGCCGGCCTGGCCGGCGAGGCTGGCGACGGGCGGCGCGGTTTCGGCGCGAGTTCTCCCGCGGCTGGACTGCCGGTTGGCTGAACCGGCCAACCCGGAGCCCCGTCCGGATCAGCGCGGTTGGGCACCGCCGGACGGCCGCCGCCTCAGCACAGTCGGGGAGACGGGGTTGCTGGCGGCGCTTGTGGGGCTGGCCGCCGGCGACGGGAGGCTGGCGATCGGACCGGGCGATGACGCTGCGGTCTGGGATGTGAATGGACGGGCGCTGGCCATCACCACCGACTCGCTGGTGGAGAGGGTTGACTTCCTTCGCTCCTTTCAGAGCCCCTGGGAGGTGGGGGTCAAGGCCTGGAGTGCCGCGGCCTCGGATCTGGCTGCCATGGGTTTCGGTGCCGACCTCGGGGTCGCCTGCCTGATCTGTTCTCCGGACACCTTCGAAGGCACCATTCTGGGCATTCAGGAGGGGATGGTGGAGGCGGCCCGCCAGGACGGGGCGCTGTTGGCCGGGGGCGACGTCAGCTCCACAGACGGCCCCCTGACGATCGCCGTCACCGTTCTGGGGAGCGGTCCTCCGGGTGGGGCGGTGCGCCTCTCTGGCGCGCTGCCCGGCGACTTGGTGGCGGTCACCGGGCGCCTGGGTGGGGCTGCCGCTGCCCTCCGTCTCCTGGAGAGTGGGAGGGTCCCGCCGGAGAGTTGGCGCCGTCGGCTGGTGGCTCCCGTCGCCCGCCTCTCCGAGGGCCAGCGGCTCCGGGCCGCTGGAGCGCACGCCATGACCGATCTGAGTGACGGGCTTCTGGTCGACGCCGCCCGGCTGGCGGCGGCCAGCTCCTGCCAGTTGGAGCTTTGGGCCGATCACCTGCCGCTGGAGCACGAGTTGGAGCACTTCTTTCCAGCGGAGTCGCTCCAGCTGGGTGCCGCAGGGGGAGAGGACTACGAGCTTCTCGTTTGCCTCCCGGGGCCGCTGGCGCGGAACCTCAGTTCACTGTCGGGAGGAGCTGGCATCTCGGTCGTCGGAACGGTGTGCCCGGGGGTCGGCGTGCGCCTCCTGGAGCACCCCGATGGGCCCGAGGTGGCGCTGGCGGGCCGGGGCTTCCGGCACTTCCAAAGTCAGTATTGAAAGAGATCCAGCTGGTCTCCGAGGGCCCAGATGAGACCCGAGCCATAGGAGCTCGGTTGGGCCGCTGCCTGCACCCGGGGGACTGCCTTGCCCTGAGGGGCCAGTTGGGGGCTGGGAAGACCACGCTGGTCCAGGGGATCGTCGCTGGGGCCGGGGGAGACCAGGATGTCCGCAGCCCGACCTTCCTTCTGCACTCCATCCATCCCGGGAGGGTGACCATCCACCACCTGGATCTTTACCGCCTGCCCAACGGAGTCGACCTCGCCTCCCTCGGGCTGGACGAGCACCTGGAGGAGGGGGCGGCGGTGGTGGAGTGGGCGGAGCGGGCGACCCCCGGCTGGTACACGGGCGAGGTGGAATTGCGGCTACTGGACGAACGGCGCCGCCAAGTCAGGCTGCGCCTGCCTGCGGAGCTCGCGCGGGAGTTCGGCGGTGGCTGAGCTGGTGCTGGACACCTCGGTCCGGGGCGCCGGGCTGGTGGTCCTCTCGGATGGGGGTGAGGTGGTGGGGTTCCGGGCTGTGGCCGGGGGTGCCAGCTCCCTCCACGAGTCTTTGGCGGACCTGCTCAAGTCGGCCCCGGCGCGGGTGTCTTCGGTGCTGGTGGCCCGTGGCCCCGGTTCCTATATCGGCGTCCGGTCGGGGCTGGCGGCCGGGCTCGGGTTCGCCCAGGGGAGAGGAATTCGCATACACTTGGTCGGAAGCCTGCGGGTGGTGGCGGAGACGGTGGACCCGGTGGACGCGCGGGTGCTGGTCCTGCGCAGCGCTGGGCGCGGTGGGATTCTGGGTCAGCCGTTCGTCCCGTCTGGGTTGGGCTGGGCGGAGGACGGACCTAGCCAGCTGCTCAGCGGAGGTCGGGACGCGTCCAGCTTCTGGCTTGGAGCCGCAGTGATCATCGACCCGGATGCGGTGGTGCCGGCAGGTGCCGAACCCCGGCGACTGCGCCCGATCCGTGGTCTGGAGCAGGCTCTCGCACGCCTCGCCGTCGCCGCGGAGGGGCCCGGCGTGCCGTACGATCAGGTCAGCGCCGATTATGCGATCCGAGTGGGAGCCGAGCGGTGATCCTCATATCCCAGCGGCTGCGGCTGGCTCCGATGCAGATCCAGGACATCCCTGCGGTCCGGGAGATCGAGATAGACGTCTTCCCGTCTCCTTGGCCCGGAAACGCCTACCACCGGGAGCTGACCGGCAACCGATCGGCTCATTATCAGTGCCTCTGGCGAGATGACCAGATTGCCGCCTACGGCGGCCTCTGGGTGGTCGGTGAGGAGGCCCATGTGACCACCATCGGGGTGCGCCGCTCAGAACAGGGGCAAGGTGTGGGGCGGGCGATGTTCTGCGCGCTGGTGAACCGCGCCTACCAGCTGGGTGCCAACTTCATCAGCCTGGAGGTGCGTCCCAGCAACGAGGTGGCTATCCACCTGTACGACGGCTTCGGGTTCAGGATCCTGGGCCGACGCCGCGGGTACTACACGGACAACGGAGAGGACGCCCTCGTCATGTGGTCGGACCTCATCCATGCTCCGCGCTTCAAGGGCCACTTCCTGGAGGTCGCCGGAGCGCTCGAGGCTGAGGGGATGGGCCCGCTCCCAGATCCGGGGTGGCCGGGGCGGTGAGGCTGCTGGCGATTGAGACCTCCTGCGACGAGACCGCCGCGGCCGTAATCGAGTCGGACTGGACCCTCCACTCTTCAGTCGTAGCGTCACAGGCTCAAGCCCACGCCCGCTACGGCGGGGTGGTGCCGGAGCTGGCTGCCCGGATGCACCTCGAGCGGCTCGGGGGGGTGGTCGACCAGGCGCTGGAGCCAATCCGGGGGGGCCTGCGCGGGGTGGACGGGATCGCGGTCACCAGGGGGCCGGGGCTGGTCGGCTGCCTGGCTGTGGGGGTTAGTTACGCCCAGGGGCTGGCGCTGGCCACCGGTCTCCCCCTGGTGGGTGTAAACCACATGACCGGACATGTGCTGGCGGCCAAGATCGCCGAGCCCGACTTGGAGCCACCGTTCGTGGCCCTGGTCGTCAGCGGGGGTCACACGGACCTCATCCACTACCGGGCTGACGATGACGTTGTGCTCATGGGTGCCACCCGCGACGATGCGGCTGGAGAGGCCTTCGACAAGGTGGCCAGGATGCTGGGGCTGGCCTACCCCGGTGGCCCGGAGATCGACCGGGCGGCAGGTTCCGGCAACCCCGGCCGGTACCGCCTGCCACGGCCTCTGCTGCCCGACTTCAACTTCTCGTTCAGCGGTCTGAAGACGGCGGTGCTGTACCTGCTGCGCGGGCTTGACCCCACGGATCCCCAAGTGGTAGCGGACGTTGCGGCCGGTTTCCGACTTGCCGTGGTGGAAACGCTGGTCGCCCAGCTGGAGGCGGCAGCCGAGAGCGCCGGCGTCTCCCAGGTGGTGGTGGCGGGCGGGGTGGCCAGCAACGCACTTCTCCGGGAGACTGTCCGCGAGCGCTTCGCCAAGGTGGCCAGAGTGGTGATCCCCGCCCCCTCCCTGTGCACTGACAACGCCGCCATGATTGGGGCCGCAGGCCTGGTCCGCTCCAGAATGCGGGGCTTCGACCGCGAGGCGTTGGACGCCGATCCGGGGCTCCGGGCATACGCAGCCTGATCTCTGATTGACGTGGGGTCCCTTCCCGCATAAGCTCGGCCCAGCGACCGTGGTATCGGAGGTGCCGGGGTGAGTCAGAGACCGGACCGGGGCAGCCCGCCCAACCTCGTCGACTACGACGCGGAGGTGGCAGCCCCACCACCTGTGGTGCCGGAGCGCTTCAACTACGTCCTGGACATCCTGGAGGCCCGGGCTGCCGCTCGGCCCGACGAGCTGGCGCTCCTCTCCCTGGGGCCGGCCGGTGAGGTGATGGGCGAGCACTCCTTCTCGGACCTGGCATCCGCCAGCCGCCGGGTGGCCCACGCGCTGAGGGCTCTGGGGGTGGGCCACGGGGACCGGGTGTTCGTGCTCCTGCCCCGCATCCCCGAGTGGTATTTCGCGGTCCTGGGGGCGATCCGGATCGGCGCGGTGCCCATGCCGGCCACCGTCCAGCTCACCGCCCGGGACATCGCCTACCGGGTGAGCCGGGCAGAGGCGGTGGCGGCGATCTGCGACAGCCAGCAGGCGCCGAAGTTGGACGAGGTGGCCGACCTAATGCCCTCGCTCAGGGTCCGGATCACCGTGGGTCGGCCCTCGGGGGATGGCTGGTTGTCGCTGGGGCCGCTCATGGACCGGGCGGCGGACGCCCCCACTCCGGCGGACCCCACGGCGGCATCGGACCCGATGCTCCTGTACTTCACCTCGGGGACCGTTGCCCATCCCAAGATGGTGCTGCACACCCAGGCCAGCTACGGGCTGGGCCATCGTGCCACCGCGCGCTACTGGCAGGACCTGCGTCCGGGCGATCTCCACTGGACCATCTCCGACACCGGGTGGGCCAAGGCAGCCTGGGGAAAGCTGTTCGGACAGTGGGCAGAGGGTGCGGCGGTGGTCCAGATGAACATGGGCAAACCGGACCCGGAACTCCTCCTGGACGTCATCGCCCGCTACGGGATCACCACCTTCTGTGCTCCACCCACCATCTACCGCTCCCTGGTGCTCACCGACCTCACCCGTCCTGACCTCTCCCGGCTGCGCCACTGCGTGGCCGCCGGGGAGCCGCTCAACCCCGAGGTCATCCGCCAGTGGCGGGAGGGGGTCGGCCTGCCCATATACGACGGGTACGGCCAGACCGAGACGGTCAACGTGGTGGCCAACTTCCGATGCCTCCCTCTCCGGCCCGGTTCCATGGGGAAGCCGGTCCCCGGGTACCAGGTGGACGTGGTCGACGACCATGGGGAGGTGCTCGGGGTGGGGGAGGAGGGGAACATAGCGGTGCGGGCCGCCCCGCGCCGCCCGCTGGGGCTGTTCGCCGGGTACTACCGCGATCCCGAGGCCACGGCTGCCTCCTTCCGCGGTGATTGGTACCTGACCGGGGACCGGGGCCGGAGGGACGAGGACGGCTACCTCTGGTTCGAGAGCCGGGCCGACGACGTCATCACCTCCTCGGCCTACCGGATCGGCCCCTTCGAGGTGGAGTCGGCGCTGGTCGAGCACCCAGCGGTGGCGGAGGCGGCCGTGGTGGGCAAGCCGGACCCGATGCGCACCGAGATCGTCACCGCCTTCGTAATTCTGGCCCCCGGGCACCAGGCATCGGACGAGCTGGCTCGGGATCTGCAGGAGCATGTGCGGCGGGTCACCGCGCCCTACAAGTACCCCCGAGAGATCCACTTCGTCTCAGAGCTTCCCAAGACCGTGAGTGGCAAGATCCGGCGCACAGAGCTGCGGGAGCGGCTGCGCCAGGGCGGCTAATCACTGGGCGGCCCTGGAGGGGGGTGTCGTTCCCGCCGTCGCTCCCTGCCCTTGATGATCAAGCTCAAGGGATGATCGCCGGGTGTCACTGGCCCCGCGTGCACCGTGCCTGGTTGGGCGTCAGGACCTGGTGACGCGCCCTTAACTCCCCCTTAGTATCCGCGCGTTAAAAATGGTTGAAGGTGAGTGTCGAGATCGGGATCGGGCGCTGATGGCCAAAGGCGTGGCCGGTCAGGGGGTGGCTGAGGCGCTCAATGAGGCGCCATTGGGGCGCTTCCACCTGCGGGTCCTGCTGACGGCGGGGACCGGTTTCTTTACCGACGCCTACGACCTGTTCATCATCGGGGTGGCGATGGCTCTGCTCAAGGAGGAGTACCACCCCTCGGTCTTCGTGATCGGGCTGGTGGGCAGCACCGCCCTGATCGCCGCCCTAGTTGGGGCGACCATCTTCGGCAGGATCGCGGACATCTTCGGGCGCCGTGCTATCTACGGCCTAGAAGCCACCCTGATGGCGGTGGCCGCAGTCGGCAGCGCCCTTTCGCCCAACCTGGTCTGGCTGATCGCCTGGCGGTTTGTTCTGGGGGTCGGGATTGGGGGTGACTACCCGGTTAGCGCGGTGATCATGAGCGAATACTCGAACCGCAAGGACCGGGGTCGGTTGGTGAGCATGGTGTTCTCCATGCAGGCTCTCGGATTGGTTACGGGCCCCCTGGTGGCGTTAATCATTCTGGCCGCGGGGGTGCCCCACGACATCGCCTGGCGGCTGATGCTGGGCCTGGGGGCGCTGCCCGCTTTGGCAATCATCTACCTGCGGCGGCGGCTGCCGGAGTCCCCCCGCTACATGAGCCAGGTTCAGGGGCGCGATGCCGAAGCAGCCGTGGCCTTGCGCACGTACACCAGGGAGGAGCTGACCGCCGCCACCCGGGCCTCGAGTGGGTCCCGCTCTCGACTGAGCCTGCGGCAGCTGGTCACCACCCCGCGGTACCTCATGCTCTTGGCGGGTACCGCCGGTTCCTGGTTCCTCCTCGACTACACGTTCTACGGGAACAGCATCTCGTCACCGCTGGTGCTGAAGTCGCTCGCGCCCCACGCCGGGCTGATCGAGGACACTGCCCTCACCCTGTTGGTCTTCTCCCTATTCGCGCTTCCGGGCTACGTGGTGGCCTTCATTAACATCGACCGGATCGGCCACCGGCGACTGCAATTCATCGGTTTCGCGGTCATGGCGATGGCCTTCTTGGCCATCGGGGTGATCCCCAAGATCACCCACGAAGTGCTGCCGTTTGTGGTGATCTTCGGGGTCAGCTACTTCTTCACGGAGTTCGGCCCCAACACCACCACCTTCGTCCTGCCGGCGGAGCTGTACCCCGTGGCAGCTCGCACCACTGCACACGGGATCTCGGCCGGTACGGGCAAGGTGGGTGCCTTCGTGGGGACCTTCACATTTCCGCTGGTGCTCAGCGTTCTGGGCCTGTCGGGAGTGATGCTCATCGCCGCCTTCACCGCTTGCCTCGGCTTCCTTGTGACCTTCCTGCTGCCTGAGCCGAGTGGACGGACTCTGGAGGAGGCCAGTCAGGGGGAGAGATCTGCTGTGGAGCCCGCCATGGAGCCCATCTCCGCCTGAGGGCCGATGCGCTGTCTCCGACCGTCGACGGCAGCCGGCGCCTCGCCGCAGGCACTGCGCCACCACCTCCGCTCCTCAGCAAGCGCACGTCCGGGCTCACGGCGCCGATGGCTCTGGAACGGTCGGCTTGCATCGTCCCCGACTCAGGAGCTAGACTGTTAGCACTCGCCCCTAGCGAGTGCTAATTGGTAAGGAGGAGTGCTCATGAGCCTCAAGCTTCGTCCCCTGGCCGACCGTGTGGTGGTGAAGCCCCTGGAGCGCGAGGAGACCACCAAGAGTGGCATCGTGCTCCCCGACACCGCCAAGGAGAAGCCCCAGGAGGGGCTGATCGAGGCCGTCGGTAACGGCAAGTACAACGAGCAGACCGGGCAGCGGGTGGAGCTCGATGTCAAGGTCGGGGATCGGGTGATCTACGCGAAGTACGCCGGATCCGAGATCAAGATCGACGACCAGGAGTACCTCATCCTGTCCGAGCGGGACGTCCTGGCGGTGGTCTCGCCCAACGGCAAGGGCTGAGATCGTGTGCCGCGGCCCCGTTGGGGCCGCGGCCCTCGCGAGTTAAGCATGGAGGCGTGACCCTTGACAGCCAAGCAGCTCAAGTTCGACGACGCCGCTCGGGAAGCCCTGCTCCGGGGCGCGGCTCAGGCGGCGCAGGTGGTGCGCCCCACCCTCGGTCCGAGGGGCCGGGCGGCGGTGCTGGACCGGAAATACGGAAGCCCCCAGGTCACGAACGACGGCGCGACGATCCTGCGGGATCTGGAGCTTGCCGACCACTTCGAGAACATGGGGGCGCAGCTGCTGGCCGAGGCCTCCAAGCGCACCAATGATCGGGCCGGTGATGGCACCACCACCGCCGCCGTGCTGGCCGAGGCCATGCTCCGCGAGGGGTTGCACAACCTCCAGTCGGGAGCCTCGGCGATGGCTCTGAAGCGGGGGATGGACCTGGCCGTGGGTGCTTCGCTTCGCGAACTGGACCGCCTCAGCCGGCCGCTTGAGGGGCGCGCGGACACCGAAAGGGTGGCCACCGTCTCCAGCGGCAGCCACGAGGTCGGCGCCATGATCGCCGAGGCCATGGAGAAGGTGACGGCCGACGGCGTGATCACGGTGGAGGAAGGCTCCAGCCTGGAGACGGAGATCGAGGTGGTGGAGGGCATGCAGTTTGACCGGGGCTGGGTGTCTCCCTACCTGGTGACCGACCAGAAGAGCATGGAGGCGGTGCTGGAGAGCGCTCTGATCCTCATCACCACCAAGAAGATCTCCGCGGTCAAGGACTTGCTCCCCGCCCTTGAGCTGGCGGTCAACGCGGCCCGGCCCCTCCTTCTGGTGGCCGAGGACCTCGAGGGGGAGGCTCTCGCCACCCTGGTGGTCAACCGGATGCGGGGGACGGTGAGCGCCTGCGCGGTCAAGGCACCGGGCTTTGGGGATCGCCGTACGGCGATGCTGCAGGATCTGGCGGTGCTCACCGGAGCCCAGCTGATCTCGGACGACCTCGGGCTCACCCTGGACGGAGTGACTCTGAGCCAGCTGGGAAGCGCCCGAAGGGTCGTCATCACCAAGGACGACACCACTGTGGTGGACGGTGGGGGGAAGCCCGCGGCCGTGCAGGAACGGGTCCGGGAGATCGACCGCCAGATTGAGGACACCGACTCTGACTGGGACCGGGAGAAGCTCCAGGAGCGCAAGGCTCGTCTGGTCGGCGGTGTGGCGGTGATCCGCGTGGGGGCCGCCACGGAGACCGCCCTCAAGGAGCGCAAGGAGAGGGTGCAGGACGCGCTGGAGGCCACCCGGGCGGCGGTTGAGGAGGGGATCCTGCCCGGTGGCGGGCGCAGCCTGTTGGCCTGTCGAGCCGTCCTCGATGGCTTGGGAGGTGACGCCGACGAGCGGGCTGGCGTCGCGGTGATCCGGCGGGCCCTGGAGCAACCACTGCGCCAGCTGGCGGCCAACGCCGGGATGGAAGGCGGGACGGTCGTCGAGAAGGTCGCCGCCATGGGGCCGACTGAGGGGGTGGACGTGGAGACCCTCCGGTTCGGTGACCTCCTGGAGATGGGGATCATGGACCCGGCCAAGGTGGTCAAGACCGGCCTGGAGAGCGCCAGCTCGGTGGCCGGCATGCTGCTCACCACCCAGGTGCTGGTGGCCGACCAGCCCGAGCCTCCGGCTCCGATGCCCACGGGGGGCGACCCGGGGATGGGCGGCATGGGTGGCATGGACGGCATGGACGGCATGGATGACATGGACTTCTGAGGCCCTGTAGGCCGCAGAATGTCGCCATGCCCCCGACCCGCCAGCTGCTAGCGGCCGCCTGCCAATACGCCCCCTCGGTTGGGGATCTGCCCGGCAACCGGCTCTTGGCGGAACGCTGGATAAGGCGGGCAGCGGCAGCCGGGGCGCGGCTGGTCGTGCTTCCAGAGCTGGCCGCCTCCGGCTACACCTTCCAGAGCCAGGAGGAGGCGGCCGCCTGCGCCGAGGGCCGGGACGGCCCGACCGTCTCAGGCTGGGTGGCACTTTGCCGGGAGCTCGACGTTCATCTTGTCGCCGGGTTCGCCGAGGCAGACGGCGACCAGCGGTTCAATTCCGCCGCGGTGGTGGGGCCCACGGGGCTGCTGGGGGTGTACCGCAAGGCCCATCTCTTCAACGACGAGAAGAGCTTCTTTTCGCCCGGCGACTCTGGTTTCCTGGTCTTCGACATCGGCCACTGCCGTCTCGGGGTGCTGATCTGCTATGACCTCTGGTTCCCGGAGGCCGCCCGAGTGCTCGCCCTGCGGGGGGCGGAGGTGGTCGCGGTCCCGACCAACTGGGTCGCCAACTTTCGCAGCCCCGCCGTGGACGGACGCGGCTGGACCATGGGCGACTACGCCAGCGTGGGGGTGGCCACCCAGAACCAGGTCTTCGTGGTCGCCGCCGACCGCATCGGCTCTGAGCGCGGGGTGGATTTCGTCGGCTGCAGCTGTGCCGTGGCTCCCAACGGGGCGATGCTGGCCGGCCCGGCCGCCGCAGCGGACGAGCAGCTGCTGGTGGTCGAGTTGAACCTTGAGTGGGTGGCCAGGGCGAGGCAGCGAACGCCGCGCAATCACACTCTGGAGGACCGTCGGCCGGAGCTGTACGCGCCCCTCCTCGACGGGCAGGGGAGGTGACGCCGGGGGGGATCGCCGGAGAGGTGGCGGCCGCCGAACTGCTGGCGGGGCTGAACCCGGCCCAGGCTGAGGCGGTGACCGCCCCGGACGTGCCACTGCTGGTGCTCGCCGGCGCCGGCTCCGGGAAGACGCGGGTCCTCACGCACCGGGTCGCCTACCTGGTGGCCACCCATCGCGCCCAACCCTCAAGAGTATTGGCGGTTACCTTCACCAACAAGGCGGCGAGGGAGATGCGCTCCCGCCTGGGTGCACTCCTCGACGGCGGCATCGAGGGGATGTGGCTAGGCACCTTCCACGCCATGGGGGCACGAATGCTGCGGCAGCGCGGAGAGCTTGCGGGCGTGCCTAGGGACTTTGTCATCTACGACGAGGGCGACCGCGCCGCGGTGATGAAGGAGGCCATGTCCCAGGCCGGCGTGGACGAGAAGCGCTTCAGCCTGGCTTCCATCTCGGCGGAGATCTCGCGGGCCAAGAACGACCTCCGGGGTCCGGAGGAGTTCAGCCTGGCGGCCCGGGGTTTTGTGGAGTCTCAGGCAGCTCGCGTCTATCCCCGGTACGAGGCTCTGCTGGAGACCAACCGAGCCCTCGACTTCGATGACCTGCTGCTCAAGGTGGTTCGGCTGCTGGAGTCATCGGACGAGGCGCTGGGGCGCTACCGCGACCGCTTTCGCCACGTGCTGGTGGACGAGTACCAAGACACCAACCGGGCTCAGTACCGCATCCTGCGTCTTCTCGTCGGGGAGCACCGCCGGGTGACCGTGGTGGGAGACCCGGACCAATCGGTGTACAGCTGGCGGGGCGCTGACCTGCGCAACATCCTTGAGTTCCAGCGAGACTACCCGGACGCCCTGGTGGTGCCGCTGGAGCAGAACTACCGCAGTACCGCCGCCATCCTCAGGGCTGCGGGCGCGGTTATCCGGGAGAACACCAGGCGGCTCGACAAGGGGCTCTGGACCGCCGGGCCGGAGGGAGATCCGGTGCAGGTCGGCCAGTTCTACGACGAGCGGGAGGAGGCGTCCGCGGTGGCGGCCGAGGCGCGGCGCCTCCATGGACTGGGGGAGCTCGCCTGGGGAGACGCGGCAGTCCTGTACCGGACCAACGCCCAGTCGCGGGCCCTGGAGGAGGTTCTCCTCCGGGAGGGGATCCCCTACCGTCTCATCGGCGGCCTTCGCTTCTACCAGCGCAAGGAGGTGAAGGACGTCCTCGCCTACCTCCGCCTCCTGGCCAACCCGTCGGACCGGGTGGCCTTCGAGCGGGTCATCAACACTCCCCGTCGTGGCGTGGGGGCGCAGTCCATCGCCCAGGTTCGCGATCTGCTCCAGGCCGGTGGGGGCCGGCTGGAGGCGGTGCTGGAGATACCCGAACTGGCGGGGCTTCGAGGGGCTGCCGGCCAGGGGCTGCGCCGCTTCCATGACCTGCTGGCCGACCTCAACGACTACTCCTCCAAGTGGCCCCTCGTCCAGCTTCTGGATCGTCTGCTGGAGAGGAGCGGGTACCGCCAGCTGGTGCGCGACGGCACGCCCGAGGGAGAGGAGCGCTGGGCCAACCTCACCGAGCTGCGGGGGCTCGCTGCCGAGCTAGGTGACGACCCGGCCGCCGCCACTCTGCCGGCCTTCCTGGAGCAGCTGGCGCTGGCCGGGGACGTAGATCAGATGGATGAGTCCACCTCCGGGGCCCTCACCCTGATCACGCTGCACCAGGTCAAGGGGCTGGAGTTCCCGGTGGTGTTCGTGACCGGCGTTGAGGAGGGGCTGCTGCCCCACGTGCGCTCACTGGACTCCGACGCCAGCCTGGAGGAGGAGCGCCGGCTGCTCTACGTTGGGATGACCAGGGCGAGGCAGCGGCTCTATCTCAGCCATTGCTTTCAGCGCCACCTGTATGGCAGCCCTCGAGGAGCCACCCCGTCCCGCTTCCTGAAACCGCTGAGCGCCCTCGAGGGGACCTCCGGCTGGGGCGCCCCCAGTTCGTTCGTCGCGCCGCCGGCGACCCGTGGCCAGCCGCTTGTCCTTACCAGGGCGAGGGATGCCATCCTGCGCGAGGTGACCAGGGCGGCCCCGGCGGTGGTGTCTGGACCCCGATATGCCGCCGGCGATCGGGTGGAGCACCAGCGCTTCGGCCGCGGGGTGATCAGGGTGAGCGAGATGACCCCGGGAGGGGAGGAGGTGGTGATCGACTTCGAGACCGCCGGAAGGCGCCGGTTCGCCGTGAGCGACGCGGTGCTGCGGAAGCTGGCCTGATGGCGTCTCCACCGCGGGAGGCCAGGTCCCGTGCCGCCCAGCTGCGGGAGGAGCTGGCTAGGCACAACTACCTCTACTACGTGCTCGACGCGCCAGCTGTGACGGACGCGGAGTACGACGCCCTGATGCGAGAGCTGTTCGAGCTGGAGGAACGGTTCCCCACACTGCGGACCAAGGACTCTCCCACCCAGCGGGTGGGGGCGGTCGGGACAACGCCCTTCCGCAAGGTCCGCCACCTCACCCCGATGCGCTCGCTGCAGAACGCGGTCTCCGAGGCCGAGGTCCAGCAGTTCCGCCGCCGGCTGGAGGTGGCGCTCGGCCTGGCACCGGACCTGCTTGCCGAGCTCAAGATGGACGGGCTGGCGGTTAGCCTCACCTACCACCGCGGGGGCCTGGTCCAGGCGGCCACCAGGGGGGATGGCGAGACCGGCGAGGAGATCACGGCCAATGTCCGCACCATCCCGGGGATTCCGGCGCAATTCGCGGGTGCAGCTGAAGCGGGGGCGGATCAGCTGGAGATTCGGGGCGAGGTCTACATGCCCAAGGCGGTCCTGGCCGAGCTGAACCGCGGGCGCTCCGCCCTGGGGCTGGAGCTGTACTCCAACTGTCGCAACGCGGCAGCCGGCAGCCTGAGGCAGCTCGACCCGGAGGTGACGCGCTCGCGGGGACTGGCGGCCTACTTCTACGCGTGCGATCCCCCCCCCTCCGGGGTGATCACCCAGCACCAGCTTCTGGACTGGCTGGAGGCCGGTGGCTTCCCCGTCAACGCCAACCGACAGCTGCTGGCCGGAGGCGAGGGGGTGATGGATCTGCTGGCCAGCTGGCAGGCGCGGCGTTCCGAGCTGCCCTATGAGATAGACGGGGTGGTTCTGAAGGTGGACAGCCTGCAGTGGCAGGGTGAGCTGGGTTCCGACAGCCGGGCCCCCCGCTGGGCAGTGGCCTACAAGTTCCCTCCGGAGGAGCGGGAGACCCGGGTGCTGGCCATAGAGGTGAGCATCGGGCGGACGGGAGCGGCCACCCCGGTGGCGGTGCTCGAGCCGGTCGAGGTGGCGGGGTCCACGGTGAGCCACGTCACGTTGCACAACGAGGACCAGGTTCGGCGCAAGGACGTGCGGGTGGGTGACACGGTGGTGGTGCGCAAGGCCGGGGATGTGATTCCCGAGGTGGTGCGGGTGGAGCTGGACCGTCGTCCCGAGCACAGCGAGCCGTTCCAGATGCCCGCCAACTGCCCGGCCTGCGGCGCCCCGCTGGTGCGCGAGGAGGGAGAGGTCGTGACCCGCTGCCTCAATCCCCTCTGCCCCGCCCAGCGGCTGGCGAACCTGCTCCACTTCGTGAGCCGGGACGCCCTCAACGTCGACCGCCTGGGCCCAGCCATCCTCCAGGAGCTGCTGGGGCGGGGATTGATCTCCAGCCCGGCCGACCTCTTCCGGCTGACTCCGGAGCAGCTCGAGGAGCTTCCCGGGCTGGCGCGCAGGTCGGCGCGCCAGCTCACCGACGCCCTGAACGCCCGCCGCCGCCCCCAGCTGGGGGCGTTCCTGTACGCCCTGGGGATCCCTCACGTCGGGCGTCGCACGGCGGAGCTGCTGGCGGAGCACTTCGGCACGCTTTCGCGCCTGGTGGACGCCGGACCAGAGGAGCTGGCCGCCATCTCCGGAGTGGGTCCGGTGCTGGCGGACGCCATCTCCTCCTACCTCTCCAGCGACGGAACGCGCACTCTCCGGGCCCAGCTGGCGGCAGTGGATGTGGATCCCCAGGCGGAGTCGAGCGGCGGCGGGCCCTGGCGCGGGCGCACCGTGGTCGTCACCGGGACCATTCCTGGGTTCACCCGGGCCGAGGCGGAGGGCGCGATTCGCAGGCTCGGCGGCTCAGCCGCCAGCAGCGTGTCGCGGAAGACCACCGCGGTCGTCGCCGGTGAGGGGGCCGGCTCCAAGCTGGCCTCGGCTCAGCGGCTGGGAGTCCCGCTCCTGGATGCGGAGCAGTTCCGGCGCTGGCTGGATCATCCGGAGGTGGGCCCGGAGTCGCTCTGATCCCCGTCGCCGCTGGCTCCCGCGAGCGACGCCAGCCGGGCCAGCTCCGACTCGATTCTGTCGCAGTCCCGGACCAGCTGGGCCCGGTCCGGCCCCAGCGCCGCCAGGGCGGCCGCGGTGGTGCCCAGCAGGGTGGCGGCGTCCCTCAGGGCCAGCCGCACCGCCTCGTTCTCCACCCGGCTAACCAGCTGTTCCGGGGCCAGGTCGAGGTCAGCGGCGAGCCCGCGCAGGAGCGCTCCCCAGCGATCTCGAGCGCTTTCCAGTCTCTGGGCGGACTCGGCCACCTCGGACTGCGCCTTCCTGCTGGCCCGCCGCGCCCCGGAGATGGGCCGGGCCAGCTGGACGGCGTCCGCTCCCAGTCGGCCCGGAGAGTCCAGGAGGATCCGCGCCGTGCGGGCAGCGGCGAACGCTGCCACGGCGGCATCGAGCGCGGCGGCGGTCAGGGCGTCGCGATCGGGATGTGAGGTATCGGGTGAGTTCGCCACCGGTTCCTATAATCGCCTAGTGGTGGGAGTTGATCGAGAAGACAGCGCGGGCGGGCTCGACCTGGCTCTCGTCGCCCACCTCAGCCGCCTGGCTCGGCTGGGCCTCACGGATGCCGAGATGGCGGCCATCCTTCCGCAGCTGCAGGCGATTCTTGCCGCCGTGGACCGCCTCCAGGAGGCCGACGTCAGCGGGGTGGACGCCACCGCCCAGGTGGGCGGTCTTTACGACGTGATGCGGGATGACCAGGTGGAGCCGGGCCTTTCCGCCGACGAGGCGCTGGCCAACGCGCCCAGCCACGAGGCCGGTCTTTTGCGCGTTCCCGCGATCCAGTGAGCCTCCTCGACCTCTCCATCTCGGAGCTGGGCCGAGGACTGCGGGCCCGCGAGTTCTCCTCCGTGGAGCTCGCGGAGGAGGCACTGGCACGGGTCGAATCTCTGGATGGCACGTTGGGAGCCTTTTTGCGCACCACCCCGGAGCTGGCCCTCGAGCAGGCGCGCGCGGCCGACCGGCGGCTGGCCGATGGGGCCGACCCTCCCGCACTCTGCGGCATACCCATAGGCCACAAGGACGTCCTCTGCACCAAGGGGGTCGAGACGACCTCAGGCAGCCGGATCCTGGAGGGGTTCCGTCCCCCTTACGACGCCACCGTGGTCGCCCGGCTGGCCCAGGACGGGGCGGTCGTGGTGGGCAAGATGAACTGTGACGAGTTCGCCATGGGCAGCTCCAACGAGAACTCGGCCTTCCAGCCAACGGTGAACCCCTGGAACTCTGAGAGGGTGCCCGGCGGCAGCAGCGGAGGATCGGCGGCGGCGGTCGCCGCCCGCCTGGCCGTCGCCACCCTGGGCACCGACACCGGGGGATCGGTGCGCCTCCCGGCCTCCTTCTGTGGGGTCGTGGGGGTCAAGCCAAGCTACGGGCGGGTTAGCCGCTACGGGGTCATCGCCTTCGCCAGCTCTCTGGACCAGGTCGGCCCGCTGGCCAAGACGGTGGAGGATGCCCAGCTCGTCCTGAGCTCGATCGCCGGACCCGACCGCCGGGACAGCACCACCGCGGCGGCCCCGGTCGGTGACCTGGCGAGGGCACTCCAGGAGGGGGTGCGCGGACTGCGTCTCGGCATCCCCCGGGAGTACCTGGAGGCGGGTCTGGAAGACGGGGTGAGGGGGGTGTTCGAAAGCGCTTGCCGCTGGCTGGAGGCGGAGGGGGCGGAGCTGGTGGAGGTATCCCTGCCCAGCACCCAGTACGCCCTGGCGGCCTACTACGTGATCGCCCCGGCCGAGGTGAGCAGCAACCTCGCCCGCATGGACGGGATCCGTTTCGGCCCCGGGGAGCCCCGAGCCCCCAGCCTCCTGGAGGCCTACGAGCAGGCGCGCAACCGCGGCTTCGGGGCGGAGGTGCGACGGAGGGTGGCGCTCGGGACCTTCGTCCTCAGCAGCGGGTATTACGACGCCTACTACCTGCGGGCCCAGAAGGTCCGCACCCTGGTGGCCCAGGACTTCTCCCGGGTCTTCGAGAAGGTGGACGCCCTCATCTCACCGACCGCCCCCACCCCGGCCTTCAAGCTGGGTGAGCGGACCCAAGACCCGCTGGCCATGTACGCCACGGACGCGCTCACCCTCCCGGCGAACCTGGCCGGGATCTCCGGGCTATCGGTGCCGGCCGGTTTCACCTCCGGGCTGCCGGTGGGGGTGCAGGTTCTCGGCCCCTACCTCGGGGAGGCCATGTGCCTGCGTGTGGGAGCGGTGGTGGAGCGGGCCGCCGACGTCTGGCGCCGGGTGCCGGCGGGGTTCGATGGCTGAGCTGGAGGCGGTGATCGGGCTGGAGGTCCACGCCCAGCTGCTTACCCGCAGCAAGATGTTCTGCGGCTGCCGGGCCGAGTACCTGGGGCTGCCGCCCAACAGCAACACCTGCCCCACCTGCCTCGGTCTCCCGGGCGCCCTTCCGGCGATCAACCGGAGGGCGGTGGAGATGACCATCCGGACCGCCCTGGCCCTGGGGTGCCGGATTCCCGAGTTCAGCAAGTTCGACCGCAAGAACTACTTCTATCCCGATCTGCCCAAGGGCTACCAGATCTCCCAGTACGACCTGCCGCTCTCCCTGGGCGGGCACCTGGAGTTCGAGGTGGATGGCGAGCGGAGGTCCTGCGGCATCACCCGCGTCCACCTGGAGGAGGACGCCGGCACCCTGCACCACGCCGGGGAGATCCACACTGCCAAGTTCTCGCTGGTGGACCTGAACCGGGCCGGGGTTCCGCTGATGGAGATCGTCGGAGAGCCCGACCTGAGGAGCCCGAGGGAGGCTCCCCACTACCTACGCGCGCTGCGCCAGCTACTGCTGTACCTCGGGGTCAACGACGGCAACATGGAACAGGGCAGCCTGCGCTGCGATGCCAACATCTCCCTCCGTCCCCGGGGCCAGCGGGAGTTCGGCGTCAAGGTTGAGGTGAAGAACATGAACTCCTTCCGCAGCCTCCTGGCCGCCCTGGAGTTCGAGGTGCGGCGGCAGACCGCGGTCATCGAATCCGGCGGCCGGGTGCACCAGGAGACCCGCGGCTGGAGCGAGGCCGAGCAGGCCACCGTCTCCCAGCGCAGCAAGGAGGAGGCGCAGGACTACCGCTACTTCCCAGAGCCGGACCTGCCCCCCCTGCGCGTCTCCCGCGAGCTGGTGGAGGAGCTCCGGGCAGGCCTTCCGGAGCCGCCCCTGCGCCTCAAGGACCGCCTTCTAGACCAGTACGGGCTCAGCGAGGACCAGGCCGCGCTGCTCACCGAGAGGCCCCAGGACGCGGAGTACTTCCAGGCCATGGCGGCGGCCGGGGCGCCTCCCAGGGCGGCCGCCAACTGGCAGATCGGTCCTCTGCAGGCCCTCTGCAAGGAGTCCGCGCTCGCCATCGAGCACTCGCCGGTCCCCGCCGCCGAGCTGGCGGCTCTGGTGCGGATGGTGGAGGCCGGGGAGGTCAGCGGCACCAGCGGGCGGGAGGTCCTGGCCGAGGCCTTCGCCTCGGGCCGGTCTCCGGTGGAGCTGATCAAAGAGCGGGGTCTGATTCAGGTGAGCGACGCCGAGCAGATGCAGGCCTGGGTGGACCTGGCCATCCAGCAGCTGCCCAAGGCGGCCTCCGACTTCCAGTCCGGCAACGACCGCGCCCTCGGCCCCCTCGTGGGGGCGGTCCGCAAGGCGTCGGGCGGCGTCGCCAACCCTGATCTCGCCTCCCGGTTGCTCCGGGAGCGCCTGGGTCGCGGAGGGGAATGAGCCGGCTTCTGGCAGAGGACCGGGCGGCTGTGGAGGTGGGTGAGTGCCTGGAGCTGCGCTGTGAGCGCCTCGTCCACCTGGGTCGGGGGCTGGCCCACCACCGCGGCCAGGTCGTCTTTCTGTTCGGCGCGGTCCCCGGCGAGCTGGTGCGGGCCCGGGTCACCGAGCGGAGGCCGTCCTACCTGCGCGCGGACGTGGAGGAGGTGCTGGAGCCGGCCCCGGGCCGGGTCGCACCTCCTTGCCCGGTGTTCGGGGAGTGCGGTGGGTGCCAGCTGCAGCACCTCGAGTACCCGCAGCAGCTGACCGCAAAGGGCGAGGTGCTGCTCGATGAGCTCCGGGCTCGCGGGCTGGAGCTCCCGGAGGATTTCGCGCTGCTAGGCGCCGCCTCCCCATACGCCTACCGCTGGCGGGGAGAGTTCCACCGGGGCCAGAGCGCCACCCTTGGATTCAAGAGCCGAAACGGGTACCGGACCGTTCCAGTGTCCAACTGCGCAATCCACTGCGACGAGATCAACGCCGCCCTGGGGAGTGTGGGGGCCGCGCTGGTCCAGGAGGCCGAGGGGGTGCAGACGGTCTCCATCACCAGGATCGAGGAGGGGCTGCTGCTCCAGACCCGGCCCGATGTCCGGGCCGGGCCGAGGGTGGCGCTGGCCGCGACCGGGCCGGGCACACCGCTTCTGGGTACCGAGTCCGGTTCCCTGCTCTATGGGGGCCGGAGCTTCCGGGTGACCCCGTCCTCCTTCATTCAGCTGAACCAGGGCACTCTTCCTCAGCTCTACGAGACGGTGGTCGGATGGCTGGCCGACGAGGTCGCCGGAAGGCTGGTGGTGGACGCCTACGCCGGCACCGGAGTGCTTAGCGTCCGGCTGGCGGACCTGGGCGCCGAGGTGGTGGCGGTGGAGTCCGTGGCTGCCGCTGCCCGGCTGGCCGCCCTTCATGCGGAGATGTACACGGACGGGAGGATGACAGTCCGGCGCGGGGACGTTGAGGCCGTTCTGCCCGAGTTCCCCGGCTGCCACGCGATCGTGCTCGACCCCCCGCGAAGCGGCCTCTCGCCGGGAGTGCGGGGCTGGCTCGGGCTGGCCGGACCTCCGGTCCTGGTGTATCTCAGCTGCGACGTCGCGGCCCTGGGCAGGGACCTGGAGACGCTTTGCCGTTTGGGGCCGTACCGGCTCGAACGGCTGCGGCTGGTGGACATGTTCCCCCAGACCTACCACTTCGAGGTGGCAGCATTCCTGAGGCGATGGTGATCGCCGGGGAACAGGCCCTGGGGGCTCAGCATGGCTGAGCTGGAGTTCGTCCACCTCCACACCCACTCCGAGTACTCGCTCCTGGATGGGGCCGCTCGGCTGACGGCCATGGCTCAGCGGGCGGCGGAGCTGGGTCAGAAGGCGATCGCCCTGACCGACCATGGGGTGCTCTCGGGGGCGCTGGAGTTCCACCGGGCGGCGGTGGCTGCCGGCGTTCGGCCGATCATTGGGTGCGAGGTGTACGTGGCCGCTCGCTCCCGGCTGCAGCGAGAGGGGCGGGCCGACCGCGACCCCTCGCACCTCATCCTCCTGGCCCGGGACGACACCGGCTACCACAACCTCATGAAGGTTGTCAGCGAGGCCCACCTGGAGGGCTTCTACTACAAGCCGCGCATCGACCGCGAACTCCTGGCGGCGCACCACGAGGGCCTGGTGGCCCTCTCCGGATGCGTGGGCGGGGAGATCCCCCAGCGCATCCTGGCGGGCGACACCAAGGGTGCCGAGGCGCTCTGCCGGGAGTACTCCGAGATCCTGGGGCCGGACGGCTTCTTCCTGGAGCTGCAGAACCACGGCATGGAGGAGGAGGCGGCGGTTCGCCAGGGTCTGCTGGCGATCGCCCGCGCCACCGGGCTACCCCTGGTGGCCACCAACGACAGCCACTACGTCCATCCGGATGACGCGGTGGCCCACGACGTCTTGCTCTGCATCCAGACCGGCAGCCGGGTAGAGGACCCCAAGCGGCTGCGCTTCGCGGGTCCCCACTTCTATCTCACCTCGGCCGAGGAGATGGCGGCCAAGTTCCCCGATTGCTTGGAGGCGGTGGCCAACTCCGCCCGGGTGGCGGAGCGCTGCGCCTTTGAGCCGGTGCTCCACCAGCCGCTGCTTCCGCGCTACGACACCGGGCCCGAGCTGGACTCCGATGCCTTCCTCCGCCAGGTCGCCGAGCGGGGGCTGGCCGCCCGGGTCGGAGAGCCAGTTCCCGCTGAGTACCGGGAGCGGCTGGACTACGAGCTGGGGGTGATCGCCAAGACCGGCTTCGCCGCCTACTTCCTCATCGTCTGGGACTTCACCCGGGCGGGCCGGGAGGAGGGGGTGAAGATCGGCCCGGGAAGAGGGTCGGCGGCGGGGAGCCTGGTCAGCTACTCCCTGGGGATCACCTCACTCGACCCCCTCCGCTACGGGCTCACCTTTGAACGGTTCCTCAACCTGGAGCGGGTGTCGATGCCCGACATCGACATCGACTTCGACGTCACCGGCCGTGGTCGGGTCATCGACTACGTCACGCGGAAGTACGGGTCGGATCGGGTGGCCCAGATAATCACCTTCGGGACCATGGCGGCCCGGGCGGCCATCCGCGATGTGGGCCGGGTCCAGGGGGTGCCTCTGCCGGACGTCGACCGGCTGGCCAAGCTGATACCGCTCCGTCCGGGCATGACCTTGGAAGCGGCGCTGGAGGATTCCCGGGAGCTGAGGGCGATCTATGAGGGAGAGGGCTGGGCGGCCAAGCTGATCGACACCGCGCGGAGGCTGGAGGGCATCGCCCGGAACGCCGGCACCCATGCGGGCGGGGTCGTGATCGGGCCCGGGCCACTGGTGGACTACGTGCCTCTACAGCGGGGCACCACCAACCGGGAGTCGGTGGTGACCCAGTTCGACATGAACGGGGTGCAGGAACTGGGCCTGCTGAAGATGGACTTCCTGGGGCTGGAGAACCTCACCGTTCTGGAGGAGACCCTGGACCACGTCGAACGCTCCACGGGGACCCGTCCCGATCTGGACTCCCTGCCGCTGGACGACCCTCCCACCTATGACCTCCTCACCAGGGGAGACACCATCGGGGTGTTCCAGCTGGAGGGCGAGGGGGGCCGGCGAGTGCTGATGGATATGCGGCCCCGGTCCATCGAGGACCTAGCGGCCGCGAATGCGCTCAACCGGCCCGGGCCGATCGAGGGCGGGGTCATCGACATGTACATGCGGCGGCGGCGCGGGGACGAGCCGATCACCTACATGCTGCCGGCGCTGGAGCCCATCCTGCGCGAGACCCATGGTGTGATCCTCTACCAGGACCAGGTGATGCAGATCGCCTCCGCGGTGGCGGGCTTCTCCCTGGGGGAGGCCGACCTGCTGCGGGCGGCGATGGGCAAGAAGGACAAGGCCAAGATGGCGGCTCAGCGTGACCGGTTCGTGGCCGGGGCGGTGGCGAACGGGGTCGAGGAGTCCCTGGCGGGGGCTCTCTTCGACTACATCGACCGCTTCGCCGGCTACGGCTTCAACAAGGCCCACGCGGTGGCCTACGGGCTCATCGGCTTCCAGACCGCCTACTTCAAGGCCAACCACCCCCTCGAGTACATGTGCGCCCTGCTCAACAGCCGGGCGGGAGACCTCGATCGAGTCAAGCGGGTGATCCTGGACGCGAGGGCGCGACAGATAGAGGTCCTGCCTCCGGACGTGAACCGCTCCCAACCAGCCTTCAGCATCTGGCGGGGGGAGCAATCGGGAGCAGGGGAGGGGAGGGATGCGGGTGTCATCGTCTACGGCCTGCAGCAGGTGAAGAACGTGGGCGAGGGGGCGGCCCGGGCGGTGGTCGCGGCACGCGATGACGGTGGCCCCTTCAGCTCCCTGTTGGACCTCTGCCGTCGGGTGCGGGGTCGAGACCTCAACCGCCGGGTGCTGGAAGCGCTCATCCGGGCGGGAGCATGCGATGCGCTGGGGGACCGGGGCTGGCTTCTGCTGGAGCTGGACGGGGCGATGCGGGAGGCGGAGCGGTCAGCCCGCGATGTGGAGGCGGGTCAGATCTCCCTCTTCGATGACGGCGTCGCAGAGGCGGCCGAGGCGGTCCGGCCCTCTCGGGGCCCGCTGTCCCAGGAGGAGGAGCGGGAGCGGCTGGCGTGGGAGCGGGAGCTGCTCGGGATGTACCTCAGTAGACACCCCCTCTCCCAGTTGGGAGACCGGCTGCGCGACTGCACCGACGCTGATCTGGATGAGCTCGCCCGCCTGTCGGGAAAGGTGGTCCAGGTGGGAGGGGCCCTTCGGGAGTGCCGTCGAGTTCAGAGCCGAAAGGGAGAGCCGATGGCCTTCGGGGTGCTGGAAGACCTCACCGGCACCTGTGAGCTGATCGTCTTTCCCAAGGTCTTCGCGGCCGCCGAGGCGCTTCTCCATCCGGACGCGGTGGTGGTGGTTCGGGGCCGGGTCGAGGTGGGTTCGTCGGCCAGGCTGCCGAGCCAGCGTTCCGAGCCCGGGGAGGACGAGGCGGAGGAGGATTCCGAGGCTGCCCGGCTCATCGCCGAGTCGGTTCTGGCGGTGGACGCACCCTCCCTGGCCGGCTGGCGCCCTGACGCGCTCCTCCACCTGACCCTTAGGGAGCCGACCGAGGACATGATGGCGGCGCTGGCCGAACTGCTGGCCGACACCCCTGGCCCCACCCCCGTGGTGCTGCACCTCCTTGATGGCGGCGAGGTCCACGAGCTGGAGCTCGGTGAGGGCCACCGGGTGGAGGCCTCCGCGCAGCTCGGGGAGCGAATCGAGGCGCTTCTCGGCCCCGGCTGCTTTCGGGTGGAGCGCCGGCACTCCGAGGCCCCGGCGCCCCGACCGCGCGGACCGGAGCGGGCCGCAGCGAGCTGAACTGCAAGGCCTGTGCGGGCGGGCGACGATGCCCGTCTGAAGCCGTTGTGGAGCGTCTCAAGGCACCCGCCATCTCGCCGCTGAGAGACTTCGCCGGTGACCTCCACCGCGCTGATCGGCTTCTTCACCGCCTGCGCCGCCGTGGCCGGCAGCCTCATCGGACTGCTGCTCGTGGCCATCAGCCTGCGCTACGAGCAGATCCTGGGGAAGACCGCTCGCCGGGCCAACCGGGCCCTGGCGGGTGCGGCCTTCACCGCCTTGACCAAAGCCCTCTTGCTGTCCCTCGGGGCAATCCTGCCGCGCACCGACCTGGGCAACCCGGCGACCGCCCTGGCCGTGGGGCCGGTCTGGTCGACGCTGAAGACCCACTATGGTGGCCTCACCAGGCGGGACACGTCCGCGCGCCTATTCATCGGCTCGCTGCTGCTCCACGTGAGCGAACTGGGGGTGGGGCTCCTGCTGGTGCTCCAGCCCACGAACTCCGACCTCGTGTACGACCTCGACTACGTGATCCTCTGAGCCTTCGGGGCCGCGCTCGCCAGGTCGTGGCAGCTCCTCCAGCCAGGGCCGACGGGCACTTCCGGTGCCGTATCTCCCGGCCCCGCAGGAGGCAGGCCTGGGTACGCACCTCGCCGGGGCGGTCGCAGCCGCCGGCCGCGCGGTGCCACGGGCTATGGCGCGCTGGCGGTGCGGAACGACAGGGCCCCTGGCTGAGTGCGCCGCGGGGAGCGGCTCGTAACCGGGCGCTCCCACTTCGAGGCAAAGGTGCGGCCCGGTGGAGAGTGAACCGTGCCCCGGGTGAGTCGCCAGGGAGGTGCTAGCAGCCGGGCCCGCCCGGGCTTGGACCTAGAGCCGCGCGGCCCCGTTCTGGAGGATGGGGAACAGTATCTGTACGAGGCCCACGTACAGCACCAGGAAGACCACGAAGGCGAGAACAGCGGCGCTCTCGCCCCGGGTGCGGCTCAAGCGCCCGACCGGGTCCACGAACGCATCGGTTATCTGACGCACCGCATGGACCAGGGGATGCCAGGGATCCACGTGGAGCAACCCGATGAGGACGCGGATGAGAAGCAGGAGCACGATCACCACCAGCAGGGCGCTGAGGAACTCGAGCACCACTGAGATCACCGTCCCCGGCACGTTGACAAAACCGGAGTTAGCCGCCCCCTGAAGTGCCCCGGCCAGGGCGTACACCAAGACGATGGCCAGGAGGGGGGAGAAGTCCAGCCCCCCGATGCGGGGAAGCAGTCGCCTCAGGGGCGCGATGACGGGCATCACCAGACTGTCGAGAAGGCGGCCCAAGGTGCTCCCCTGGGACCCGGGGAAGAACGAGAGGAGCGCCCAGACGAAGATGCAAAGCGCGTACAGGTTGAGCAGA
>JAKAXE010000032.1 GCA_021816695.1 bacterium
CAGGCGAGGCGAACCCGGCGACTGAAATGGAGTCCAGCGCGCCAGCGGCGGTCGCGCCCGCCACTCCGGGACCCCAGAGGGTCAGGTCAGGAAGTGTGTTGGACCCCGCGACCTCGGACCCCGGAGAATCCTCCAGCGGCGGAACCTCCACCACGGCCACCGGGTCCGGATCTGAGGGAGGCGGGACGGAGTTCCCCGCCGCCTCCGGGGTTAGCACTCGGGCCCGCTCCAGGATGGCCGTGGCCGACCCCGGCGGGACGTGCGCCCTGGCCAGCTGGGAGATCCGCTCCGTCTCCTCGCGCAGGTAGCGCATCCCGGAGCGGCAGCGCTCGCAGGTGACCAGGTGGGTTTCCAGCTCAGCCTGCCTCTCCTGGGAGAGCTCCCCATCCAGGGCGCAGCTCAGGGTCAGCAGGCTGCACTTCATGCTAGATCGAGATGTCCCGGTAGATGCTGCCGAACTCGCGCCGGCCCCGGGCCACCAGCCGGGAGGCGGCCTCCGGGGAGCACTCCAGGGCGACCGCGATCTCGCGGTAGGAGAGCCTGGCGAAGTCGCGCAGGAGGAGGGAGGCCCGGAGGGAGAACTCGGTGGCCAGCATGGCGCGCTTGGCGGTATTGATTCGGGCGGCGTCAGAGGCGCTTGATCCCAGGTTGATCAGGGGCGGGCGCTTGGCGAACAGCCGGCCCACACCCCGGCGCAGCGGCGGATAGTGCTGGTGCTGCTTGGCCGCCTTGGTCACCGAGCGGTAGAGGATGGCGCGCCCCTCGCGCTGCAGGCTGGCTGGCGGGAAGTGGCGAGTTTGGTGAAGCCCGGCGGTCACATACTCCACCGCCTCCTCGGGGTCCCCGGTGAGGTGGATGGCGTACGAGATCAGGGAGTCGAGGTGCTGGCGCGCCAGGGCCTCCAGCGTGCTCGCGGCGGTTGGGGGTCGTTCTAAGACGCTATTCATGACGTTGCGTGTTCGCACACGCGAGCTGGCGCCACTATAGCGGGACTCATGGAGTCTTGCAAGCGACCGTATTCCCAAAGTGCTGGTCGCGCCCTGCCAACGGCAACAGGAGGCGAGCCGGGCCCCGGCGGGTACTCCCCTGGCCCAGCCGGGCGGTTGGGCGAGATCCTCTCTCGGGAGTGGGTGCGGTCCGGACCGGGGTCGAGTGGCGGGGCTGCTGGGTGTGCCTACCCTACCGGGCCCGGACCTTCCACCTGATCGGCGGAATTACTAGGCGTTTGGGTCCACGAGCGGGCTGTGCATGATCTCCCAGAGATGTCCATCGGGGTCCTGAACGTAGCCGGAGTAAATGCCCCAGGGTCGCTCCCGGGGCTTTTCCCGGAGACTTCCCCCGGTGCTGCCGATGCGGTTGACCAGCTGGTCAACCTCCTCCCGGCTGTTCACGAAGTGGCCCAGGCTGAATTCACCAGACGTGGGGAGTGCGTATGGAAGGCCCGCGTCCTTGGCCAGTTCTGTGCGGGGATACAGGCTGAGGACCAGTCCCCCGGCGAGGTGGAACATGGCGACGGCGCCGTCGGCTCCACTCACATCGTCATGGAACTGGGTGCCGATCACGCCTTCTGACGCCAGCCCCAGGCCGTCACGGTAGAAGACAAGAGCTCTCTCCAGGTTCTCGACGGCAAGGGTGATGGTGTGGATTCGAGGCTCCATCTCGTCGCTCCTCTCGGGTGGGTGCTACCGGGGCCGGGCCGGCACTCGGGAACCAGGCACGGCCACGATAGCCCACGCCGGCTCGGCGCCGATGGCAACATGCTCGCCCATCCTGGCGGCCGGCGGAGCGGTTGCTGGTGGCCTACCAGATTCGGGCTTCATAGGTGCCTGCGAGGGGCCGAGGCCGGCGTCGGACCGCCTGCAGGCGCTCGCGCCGCCCCTCGGGCAACGACCAGGGAAGCGCTCACCCCCGGGCGTCCTATCCCTCTTTTGGCAGGAGGCGTCCCCGCTCTCCGACCGACTGGCGGCCATCCGGTCGGTTCCCAGCCCGCAGCTCCGATCCCGGTGAGCAGCTGTCCCGCACGCTCGAGTTGGGTTGCGCCGCCCAGTTCGTCGGCCCGGCCGGATGGCGGGTCGTTGGGGTGGTTTCCGAGGCCTCCGAGACACGGGTCTGGGTCCGCTGCCGAGCGACAGAGCTGGAGGCCACCGCGTTGACCAACCTTCGGCCGGGGCGCTGGCCGATCTACCGCGAGAGTTGGCTGTCCTTCCCCTCGGCCGGAGCCCGAACCAAGCTCTCGGCGAAGTGAGCAGGGAGTCCGAGGTGCGTTCCAATGCGTAGGATCATGCAGTGGACTTCGCGGAACTCTCGCGACTGGCTGGGGTGTCTGCGGACAACCGTTGGGCTCGGGGTGCCGATGTGGAGGTACCACTAGGTCCGGTGGCCTACCGCGCTTCTCGCGATCTGGTCGGCGCCGAGCCATCGACCCGTAGCGGTCCCGGGAGCGCTGGAGTCCGGGCGTGACGGCCACTCTCCTGGTGGGCCTGGCGGTGTTCGGGGCCTGTGCGGTGGAGATGGTCGAGGCCCTGACCATCGTGCTGGCCGCCGGCCTGACCCGGGGGTGGCGTTCCGCCCTGGAGGGTTCCGCGGTGGCGGTGCTGGTGCTGGCCGCTGTGGTGGCCGCGCTGGGCCCGACGCTCATTCACCTCGTCCCCATCTCGGTCTTGCGAGTAGTGGTCGGCAGCCTCCTGCTGGTGCTGGGGCTGCAGTGGCTCCGCAAGGCCATCCTCCGGGCCAGCGGTCACAAGCCCAAGCACGACGAGGACGCCATCTACCAGCGGGAGGTGGCGCGCCTCTCCGGGCTGCCCCGGCCCGCCACCGGGAGGGACGCCACTGGGTTCGTGATCGCCTTCAAAGGAGTGCTCCTGGAGGGGACGGAGGTGGTCATGATCGTCCTCACCCTGGGCCTGAGCTCGGGTCGGCTTGAGGTGGCGGCGCTGGGGGCGGCGGCAGCCGTCCTGGTGGTCGGGGTGGTGGGGGCGCTGGTGGCGCGCCAGCTCTCCGAGGTCCCGGAAAACGCGCTCAAGCTGGGTGTGGGACTCATGCTGGTGACCTTCGGCACCTTCTGGGCCGGTGAGGGGGTGGGGGTCAGCTGGCCGGGAGCTGATCTCTTCCTCCTCGGCCTGCTGGCGCTCTACGCAGCTTCCACCTGGGTGCTGGTGACGTACCTGGGCCGCCAGACGTTCCGCCCCAAGGCGATGGCGTGACCGCGGGCCGCTTGCTCTCCGCCTTCGGGCGGTTCTGGTGGGAGTTCATCGTGGGCGACACCCCGGAGCTGGCGGTCGGGGTCGCGCTGGTTGTGGTCGCCGCCTGGGGGCTGGCGGCTGCCAGCGTCCCGATCGGCGCCGCCCTCCTCCCGGTGGCTCTGCTCCTGCTGCTCACCGCCAGCGTCTGGCGGGGGCGCCGCCCTCGCTGACGGGCGCTCCCGCAGCGGGTGGTCAGCCGCTGCGGCCCGATACCGCCACCGCCACTCCCAGGCCGATCAGCGCCGTTCCCGAGGCCGCACCCACGGCGGACAGCCGCCGGGGGGACCTGGAGAGGCGGGCCCGGGCGGCGCTGGCTCCGACCGCCCAGGCGCAGTCGGCCGCCAGGGTGAGGGCCAGGAAGATGCCCCCCAGCGCCAGCACCTGGAGGCCAACGGCTCCGGCTGCCGGGTCGACGAACTGAGGCAGGACCGCGGTCATTATCAGGGCGCCCTTGGGATTGGAGGCGCCCACCACCAGCCCCTCCCACGCGTCCCGTCCGCCCCTGAGGTGCGTTGGTGGGGACGCCAGCGCCGCGCCCAGCTGCCGGCGATAACGGATGCTCTGGATCCCGAGATAGACGAGGTACGCCGCCCCAACCAGCTTCACGGCCTCGAAGACCACCACCGACTGTTCCAGGACAAGGCCGGCGCCCGCAGCCACCGCCAAGAGCTGCACCAGCTTGCCGCAGTTGTCGCCCACCGCCGCTCCCAAACCAGCCCGCCGACCCTTGACCAGGGACCGGGACACCACGAACAACACGCTGGGGCCGGGAGCGGCCGCCAGCACCGCCGCCGCCGCGGCGAAGGTCACCAGCCTCGCCAGGGACATCAGGCGGCTCTCCCTCGGGCCGGTCTCTCAGCCCACCTGTGGGTCCCGGCCAGCGGGAGCCTCACGAGCCCAGATCCAGCTCCAGCGGTTCCGGTGCGCGCCATCCAGGGGCCGGCAGGCCGACCTGGACGTACGCCTCGCGGGGGATGCCGATGTCCGCGAGCCAGCCTCTGCCCACCCAGTGCCGCGCCCCCGGTGCGAGGCAGCCGGCCTTGGCCACGCCCAGCATGAGCGTGTGGTGCGCCCGGATGCACTCGCCCAGGACCTCGCCCGTGTCCGCGTCCAGCCCGGAGGGGAGGTCCACCGAGAGCACCTCGGCCGAACTGCGGTTCACGCGGTTGATCACCGCCGCTGTGGGCTCCCGGGGAGCCCCTCGGGACCCCGTGCCTAGCAGTCCATCCACTACCAGGCTGGCGCCGGAGATCGTTCGCTCGGCGCTCTGTCCCCGCCCGTCTCCCAGCACCAGGAGTTCCGCTCCGGCACCCTGCGCTGCCCGAGCCAGGCCCGCCGTTCCCCCCAGCTCATCGAGGGGGACGGGGATCAGGATTCGGGTTGGTAGGCCCCAGTCCATAAGGTGGCGGGCACAGACCAGGGCATCTCCCCCGTTGTTTCCCCTCCCCGCTACCACCGCCACTGGGGCACCGGGCCCAGCAACCTCCAGCGCCAGCCGGCGGGCGAGGACCGCCACCTGGTACCCGGCTAGCGCCATGAGCATCTCCACCGGCACGCCCAGGGCGACGGCCGCGCCGTCCAGCTCCCGGGCCTGCCCGCGGGTCGCTCCCGAGGTCACCGGACCGCCACTCCGGCGACCACCCCGCGTCCCTGGGTGGGGTCCGCCGCCCAGGTGACCCGGACCTTGTCCCCGGGGCGGAGCCCCAGCTCCCGAGCCGCGTTCACCCGGTTCCCGGCGATCTCCAGATGGTCGGCGCTGTTCCAGAGGATGGCCAACCCAGACTCGATCTGGTGGTAGCTGTGCACCACCTGACGGATCTCCCGTCCCCCGGGGGCCGTAACCGACGCCGGCTGGGGCGCGTACCAGGGCGTCCGGGCTACCGCCAGGATGACGTTGCCGAAGTGGTCCACCAGGACCACTGGGGCCCACGTTCCTTCGGCGTCTCCCTGGGGCAGGAGTCCGGGGAGTAGCGCTGGGCTGGGCACCCTGGGGCCGAGCTTGTCCAGGGCCAGCTCTCCCGTGGCGATCCGGGCCGCCAGTGGACCGATCAGGTCTCTCCCGTGGAAGGTGCCACTGAGCTGCGTCGGCAGATGCGGCTCGGTGGCGATCCGAAAGGCCGCCCGCTCCTTCCCCCGCTGCCAGAGGAAGTGCAGAAGGCCGTTGTCCGGAGCCACCACCAGCTGGCCATCCACGGCCGCCGCCACCAGGGGGCGACCGCTCCCTACTCCGGGGTCCACCACCGCGCAGTGGACGGTGCCCTCGGGAAAAGCCGGGGCACAGGCTGAAAGCCAATAGGCTCCGGCGCCGATATCCGTCGGCGGGACGCCATGGGTGATGACCTCAACTCTGAGCCCGGGAGCGGCCCGGAGGATCGCACCCAGCATGGCGCCACCGTACCCGGAGTCGGTCCCGAAGTCGGTGAGAAGGGTGAGGGTGGCGGCCATGGGACGGGCCCATTGTGACCGATGGATCGCCGCCCGCAGTGACCTCTCCGGGCCGGGGCTCAGCCGGTGGGGGGGCGCCGGGCGCGGATGATCGCCGCCGTCGCCCGGGAATGTACCCGGTGGGTCGGAATGATCTCCACCTCCACCAGGCCCGCAGCCTCCAGTGCCTCCCGGTATTCGGACTCGGTGAGCGCCCCGGCCACGCAGCCGGTCCAGAGCGCCATGTCCTGCCTGGTCGCGTCGTCCAGATCTGGATCTGCCACCACATCGGAGATGGCGAAGCGGCCCCCGGGACGCAGGACCCTCGTGGCCTCGGCCAGGACCGCGCGCTTGTCGGCCGCCAGGTTGATGACGCAGTTGGAGATGACCACGTCCACGCTGCCGTCCTCAAGAGGGATCTCCTCCAGGTATCCCTCAAGGAACTCGGCGTTGTCGACACCGGCCCGCCGGGCGTTGGTCCGGACCAGCTCCACCATCTCTAAGGTCATGTCCAGCCCGATCGCCCGGCCCGTCGGACCGACCCGGCGGGCTGAGATCAGCACGTCGGCGCCGGCTCCCGAGCCCAGGTCGAGCACCGTCTCGCCGGGCCGGAGGTCGGCCACGGCGGTGGGAACTCCGCAACCCAGCGAGGCGCTGACCGCCGGCTCCGTCAGCTCGACATCGGGCTCCGCTCGGTAGAGGTCAGCGCCGAAGGCCGCCCCCGCCCCGCCGCAGCAGTCCGGTCCTCCCCGCCCGCAGCAGCCGCCCCCCTTGGATGCGAACTGCCGTGCCGCGTCCGCGTACCGTTCCCGCACCAGGTCGCGGATCCCCGCATCCATCACCAGCTCCCCGAACTCTTGGATGTTGCAGTCAACACCGTAGCGGCGCCTCGGACGGCCGTCAACGCGTCCGCTGGCGGCCGATATGGCGCCCTTGGCCCCGGGGAGGCAGGCGGTTGCCCCGCTTGGCGATCTCCGCGGTGGGAGAAGCCCGGGTACCAAACTGGGCCATAGGGGGAGGTTGCTCCCCTCACCAGATAGGTGCCGGGATGACGGCTGCGGCCCTGGCGTTCCGACACCCCGCGTGATCGTCGCCTGCAGATGGGTCCCCCCAGCAAGGGCGGCAGCCCTCAGGCGTCGCGCCACCTAGCGGGGGCGGAGCTGACCCGGGAGCCGGGCCGCCGTCAGGCGTAGCTGACCCGCGGCCGGCGGTAGTGGGTCAGTTTGAGGAGCCGAGAGGTTGACAGCCGAGAGGCAGCCTGCTAGGGGGCGGTCTCTGGCCGAGGGCAGGGGGCCGACTACATCCAGACGGACAGATCTCCCAGGGAGTTACGCAAGTGCATCCTGACGAACCGACATGCCCTGCAGACGGCGACAGCGACCTCCATGTCAGCCCGGGTGGCCCCTTGGAGGGTGGCGATGCGGACCGGCTCCAGGACGAAGTGCCAATCATCGACCCCGCATATCGGGCACTCTTGTCGTCCGAGGCGTTTGTCAAGGCCGTCGAAGAAATCGTGGACCGACGCATCTTCCCCCCAGGCCCCCCGGCTCGCTTCTGACATGGAAGTCCTCCTCGCTCCACTTCGGGCCAGCTCGTTGGCTGTCGAGCTTTTGCCGGTGGGGAGGATAGGCCCCAGGGCGTCCGATCTGCTAGGGCGGCAGATAGACTCCGGAGGATGTGGCAGGCCATCGTCGGTGTCACGGGCGCTCTGGTTGCCCTGGGCGCGGCCTGGCAGGGAGTGCGCCACTTGATCCGCGAGGGCGCTTGGCACCCCATCAAGCTCGGCCCACCGCACGGCCTAGGGGGGCTAATCGGGGGGAAGACGGCGGCTAACCCCAGCCCTGGAGATCGAACGGGGACAAGCCGGGCGGTTCGCGTGTGGGTGCATAACCGGTCTGCGGCCCCGCAGGAGGTCCATGTACGAACGGGCTGGAGCCACCACACAACTCAATTCATTCGTCCGTGGCGACGCCGTGCTCAGTTGGTGCCTCGTACCATTCATCTTGAGCCGAACCAGGCCGGAGACGTACAGCTCAAGGCCCTTCCCCTTGCCGACTGGCCCGCTCAGGAACGAGATCCGAGGAAGCTGCCCGCCTGCTGGCTATGGCTGGTCGTGGAGACCTCAAGCGGGCACAGGACATCTCGGTTGATTCGAACGAGCCTGATCGGGAATCAGTGTCAGACACTGTGGTAGCCCCGTGACGGCGGCGGGGAGCTACCGGTCGCGCTCGTGGTCGAAAGCTAGCTGCTCCCCTCCCGCCTCTCTGGCTCTCTCGGCCCGCTGATAGGCAGGCAACACCAAGGGTGGGAGATCGGGCTTTCGCCCCTCCTCTAGCAGCTCCCGGATGCTGACGATCTGGATCTTCGGGTAGTCCCTCTCCCAGACCCGGTAGATGCCTGCCGTGGTGGCCTCAAGCCGCATCTCTCGGGTCGGCTCCTCCAGGGTCACGAAGATCCCCATGGCGGCTTTCTCCCGGTCCAAGGTGCCCTTGAGATCACGCACCATGGAAGAGTTGACGTGGCCGCTTTTCACGCTCACCAGGACCGACTCCAGCTTCTTGTCCTCATTCGTGAAGGTGATCCGTCCGTCGATCCCTCGGTCGGCGCCTTTTTTCTGAACGCCGCCGACGGGCTGGGCGTCGACGAGGTTGAGTGCCCACCACTGGAACTGGTAGCGGCCTTCAGGGGACTGGGCGAGCTGGCGGGCGCCCTCGACCTCCGTCGGCTGCCCGATCACCTCCGCATCGGCAAGTCCGAAGGTGTCCTTGAGGCGGGCACGCATAATGGCGATGGATAGGTACGTGATGTCGATGCCGACCCACTTCCGGTCGAGCTTTTGGGCGGCTACCAGGGCGGTGCCGCATCCGCAGAAGGGGTCAAGGATCACGTCGCCGACATCGGAGGACGCGCAGATGATCCGCTGCAGCAGACTCAGCGGCTTCTGGGTTGGGTACCCTAGTCGCTCTTGAGCTTGAGAGTTGATCGGGGCAATGTCCTCCCATACATCCTGGAGAGGGCGCCCGTCGGTCGCAGCCAGGTAGCGCTTGTACGCCGGGAACTCCCCCCGCTTGGGCCAGTAGAGGAGCCCAGCCGCTTCCATCTGTTCTAGCTGGTCCGGAGTGTGCATCCAGTGTCGGCCCTTCGCGGTTACGTTGATGCCCCGCCAGACTGCTCCGCTTGGTCCCTCGCGGACTCCGGCCCCCGTGATGTCAGATAGCCTGTAGATCCCACGCTGATCACTATTGCGGTACTTCGCCGCCATGTACTTGGCAGAGTGAGATGTGGTCTGCGGGTTCCACTTCGCCGCCTCCGAGGCCCGGAAGTAGAGGATGACATCATGTACCGGTCCGAATCTCTTGGCTGAACTGTGAGCTGTGGTGCGTTTCCAAACCACTTCGCTGGCAAAGTTCGTCGGGCCGAAGATGGAATCCAGAAGAACCTTCAGGTAGTGGCTCGCGGTCGGGTCACAGTGGAGGTACAAAGACCCCGTGGGCCTGAGCGC
Source organism: bacterium (assembly GCA_021816695.1). Taxonomy (GTDB): domain Bacteria; phylum Chloroflexota; class Dormibacteria; order Aeolococcales; family Bog-877; genus JAJYXT01. The sequence continues at coordinate 9,169 of JAKAXE010000032.1, forward strand.
GCGACGCAGTTCCACCAGCCTCACGGCCATCTCCACGATGTAGGCCATCATCTGGTTCTCGCCGATCGCAGACCGGAGCGCCGCCATGATGGTGCTCACGGTGTCGGGGATCCGCCCCTGGTGCCGCGCGGTCTCAGTTAGGTAGGCGTACGTCGCCTCGGCTCTGGGTCCCCAGTGCCAGGTGTCCTCGAAGGCCAAGAGCTGGGCATCGGACCTTCGCCCAGACTCGTCTTTGAAGATGACGTTGTAGTCACGGTTCGAGTTGAACGGCGGGTCGAGGTAGACCAGATCGACGCTCTCGTCCGGGATGTACCGGCGGAGGATGTCGAGATTGTCGCCGTAGTAGAGGACGTTCGTCTTCACGGCGACTATGCTAGAGAGGTCAGCTTGGCCACACCAGCCTTCGGTCCCCCGAGGTTAGCCGAGGAGGGCGACGATCTCCTCGATCTTCCAAACGTGGTCCGTGACGCCCGCTGCCATCGCCGGGGTCCGGGGGTAGGGGTTGGCCAGGGTCTTGTGGGGGCGGGCGAAGTTGTAGTGCATGAAGTGGAGGCTGATCGCGGCTGCCAGGTTCTCGGCCTTCTTGGAGAAGCCGTTGGTCAGCCGGGTGAATCGCCGCATCCCCATCCGCATGGTGAGGTTCTGGCGCTCGATGTAGGAGGTGGCGACGTACCGGGGGTCGGGGTTGCCCTGGATGCGCCGGGGCTGCGCCCCGATGCACTCTGGCGGGCTGTAGCGGCGCTCGGCTGAGGGGTCGGCCCCGTAGAGCTTGATGAGCATGGCGTAGTCGATCTCGGACCCGAAGGCACCTTCGACGGCCTCCAGGTAGGGCCGGTGGCCGTCTGTGGTGAGCTGGATGCGGTTCACGATCCGGTCGGCCAGGTCCTGGATGAACACCGTGGCGTCAGCCGTGGAGCGGTCTCCCACCAGCCAGGTCGGGACCAGCTTGGTGTCGGCATCAAGGGCCACCCAAGTCCAGATGTCGCCGTACCCGAACTCACCCTTGTGCTCCTCCGGGACGTTCGCCGCCTTGGCGTAGCAGAACGCCCAGATCTCGTCGCATTGGACCCTGCGGCAGGTCAGCCCCCGAAGCTTCTCGTCCTGGTACTCGGAGCAAGCCTGGCCGAGGTCGAGGAGGAGCTTGGTGACGGTGTTCTTCGCCACGCCCGTCATGCGGACGGAGGCCCGGATGGAGTTGCCCTCAACGAGGGCCTTCACCACCTGGGTCCGCTTGGCTTGGGGGAGTCGGTTCATACTGACCATTCTGCTTGAGGAGATACGCAAAGTCAAGCGTGAGGATGTAACGAATTCTTGAGCGCTTACGCACACAAGCACGCCCGACTTCGGGTAAGATGGGCCAAGAGGGATGGTGATGCATCCCTCCCGGAGGAGGTGCCCCCGGGCCGCAGGGCCTGCCTAAACGGACCCCCACCAAAGGGCCCGGGGGCTTCTCACCTCCTCACGGTGCATCTCCCGACTTGCGTAGCGGGGGAGGGTTGAAGGGAAAGTTCGGACCTAGTGTGAACTGCGGTACTAATTGATACCGTCCTGGCTCGGGACGGGCGAGACTGCCCCTGTTGGCGAGGCGCATGGCCGCCACACGAATTCGTTTTTGCTCACTTAGTGTGTCCTGCGCCCATCCCTTCTCCACCAAGGCGTCCATCAATTCCCCGAAGCTCCAGGTACGGCTCGGGTCCTCCGACATGACGTGGATAATCGCCTCCGATGGGGGCACAGTGCCGCCAGCCTCGGCGACTTCGGGCTTCTTGGCCAGCTCTGGCTCGGACTGCCCCGCTTGCGGCGGTACTTCACGGGCTAGAGTCAGGGCCAGTCGGCGCACCTCGATCGCAGCATCGAGTTTGGCCCGCTCCGCCTCTAGGCGTCGCAGCTCCTCTAGCACCTGGGAGCGGGGGATCTGTTGGAGCCAAGTCGTGAAATCACTCATGACGGCTCAGTATAGCGCGGTACGCGTAGGCGTGGAGCCACGCGTAGAGGGGTCAGGTGTTCGTTCCCGGCCCCCGGCCCGCCCGGGCGGACCACCTAGCCGCCGCCGCCTTCTTGGCGATCTCCGACCGCTCTTCGGCCGTGAGCTTCGCGGCCCTGGCCTTCCCGCCCTTCTGGCCCCCCAGCCTCCCCAGCTCTACGGCGGCGGGGTTCTTGCCTTCGTAGGGGTCGCGGTCCTCGTCTGTGGCCTCGTCCACCAGGGCAGCGGCGAGCCGGTTCAGGTCGGCTGGCTTCCTTGAGCGCCTAGGCATGGCCCCAGCCTAGCACAGACTTTGGGGCGGTCCGATTCAAACTGACCCACTACCCGGCCGGTCCTCCCCTTGACAACCCCAATCGCCGTCCGTAGACTCCGATCAATGTCGACAATCCACAACACGCAATCTCTGGGCCTGCCGGCGTCTGGGCTTGCGGCTGGCCTTCGGCACCGACCCCATCCCCCAATCCAAATCGCGAGGTGAAGTTGTGAAGAGACTGCTTGCTGCCGTGGCCGCCCTCTCCGCCCTGGTGGTCGCCGGCTGCGCCTCATCACCGTCGTCGAACTCGAACACCACCCACCGCGGAGGCACCGCCACGTTCGCGCTCCCGCCGGGAACGGTCGCAACCTACATCTTCCCGTTCGTGAGTGGACCCGTCTCCAACAACATCGACCTCTTTCAGTTCTCGCCCTTCCTCTGGAGGCCGCTGTACTGGTATGGCATCGACGGCAAGCCCACCATCAACTACGCCCAGAGCATGGCCGGGCCCCCCGTCTACTCCAACGGTGGGCGCACCGTGACGGTGACCCTGAACCGCCGCTTCACCTGGTCCGACGGCAAGCCGGTCACCAACCGCGACGTCGAGATGTGGATGAATCTGCTGGTGAACGAGAAGGCCAACTACCTGGGATACAGCCCCGGCAGCATCCCGGACGACATCTCCTCGATGAGCTTTCCCGCCTCGACCCCATACACCTTCAGCATCACTTTCAACAAGGTCTACAGCCAGCTCTGGATCCTCTATGACGAGCTGAGTGAGATCGTGCCCATCCCCCAGCACGCCTGGGACAAGACCTCGGCGAGCGGCACGGTGGGCAACTACGACCTCTCCGCCGCGGGGGCCAAGGCCGTCTACACCTTCCTCAACGCCCAGTCCAGCGACCAGAGCACCTACACCACCAACCCTCTGTGGAAGACGGTGGACGGGCCCTGGCTCCTCAGCGAGTTCGCGCCGTCGACCGGAGCGGCTACCTTCGTCCCCAACTCGGCGTACACGGGCCCAGGCAAGCCCACCATCTCGCGCTTCGAGGAGTTGCCCTTCACCAGCACCGCCGCGGAGTTCGACGCCCTGAGGTCGGGACAGCTCGACTACGGCTACCTGCCGGCTGAGGACAGCAACCAGGCCAGTTACTTCAAGAGTCGCGGCTACACCATCAACAACTGGGCCACCTTCGGCTTCAACGACTTCTTCCTCAACTACACCGATCCCACGGCGGGCCCCATCTTCAAGCAGCTGTATGTCCGCCAGGCCATGCAGTCCCTGATCAACCAGTCAGCCATTTCCTCGGACATCTGGCATGGGCAGGCCTTCCCCACCTACTCTCCGATCCCCATCACCCCCACCAGTGAGTACCTTTCCAGCTCGCTCCAGCAGAACCCCTACCCGTACAGCGTGGCCCACGCCAAGAGCCTGCTGTCGTCCAACGGCTGGGAGGTGGTGCCCAACGGTACGGACTCCTGTGTTCGACCCGGCACCGCGAGCGGCGACTGCGGGGCGGGGATCCCCTCCGGGGCAAAGCTGGCCTTCACCGAGGAGGTCGCCACCGGGTCGGCACCGTTCACCGCGGAGGCGGAGGCCATGGTCTCCAGCTGGGCGAGCGCCGGAATCAACGTGACCATCGAGCAGAAGTCGATGGGTGCCATATTCGCCAGCCTGGCACCATGCACCTCCGGGAGCGCCTGCGCCTGGCAGATGGCCAACTTCGGGGAACCCGGTGGCACCCCCACCTACTCTCCCCAGTACCTGCCCGCTCCGGGTCCGTGGTTTGGTACCGCGGCGGCGAACAACGTGATGGGCTATTCCAACAGCCGCATGGACCAGCTGATCGAGGACACCTACGTCAACAGCTCCATCCAGGCCATCCAGAACGTGGCCAAGTACGCGGCGGACCAGTTGCCCTGCCTCTGGCAGCCCGACTACTACTACCAGACCTCGGTGATCAGCTCGACCCTGCACGGCGCACTGCCCCAGGATCCCAACTTGAACCTGTACCCCCAGTACTGGTCTCTGAGCTAACGGGGGAGCCGGAGCTCCGGCGTCCTCGCTTGCTACCCTCCAATCGGCTGCCCGCCGCCGAAGTGGCGGCGGGCAGCCTCGTCGGCGGAGAGCTTCCCGTTGCCGGATGGCCGGTGCCTCAAGCGGGCAGCGCCGCCGCAGGGGGTTCCGGCAACAGCCATTCCCGGACCCACCGGACCCGGCGTGGGCCCCGCCTGTCAGAGTGTTCGGAAGTGCAAATGAACCGTCTCTTGAGGCTTCGCCAGCGTCAGCTGACCGGCGCGCCGGCCCGCTTGCCGGCGGCGTGCGGCCGACCCTGGGCCACCGCTGGCAGGCTCAGTGAAGTGGATCGGATCGTGGCTCTTCCGACTGCGCTGGGCCTAGCATGATCAGGTACATCCTGCGTCGCTGCGGCCACGCGCTGGTGGTGCTCCTCGGGGTGAGCATCATCGTGTTCACGCTGCTTCACCTCCTGCCTGGAGGGCCGGCCCGGGCCAGCCTAGGCCTGCGGGCCAACCCGGCCTCCATCGCCGCTTTCAACGCCCGGTACGGTCTGAACCAGAGCCTCCCCGTCCAGTACGTCATCTGGGTCGGGCAGCTGCTGCATGGCAACCTGGGCTACTCCTACAAGCTGAACCAGAGCGTCACCTCGCTTCTGGCGGAGGACATCCCGCGCACCCTGGCCCTGGCCGGGTCTGCGACCTTCCTGGCGGTGGCGGTGGCGATTCCGCTGGGGATGCTCCAGGCAGTTCGGCGAAACAGCGCCGTGGACTACGCCCTCACCGGCTTGGCCTTCCTCTTCTACTCGATGCCGAGCTTCTTCCTCGGCATCATCCTGATCATCCTGCTCAGTGACACGGTGCCCCTGCTGCCCTCCACTGGGCCCACGGCCACCGCCCCGCTCTGGAGTCAGCTGCCGAACCTGGTACTGCCCGTTCTCACTCTGACCCTGATCACGCTCGCGCTCTTCAGCCGGTACATGCGGTCCTCGGTCCTGGACAACCTGGCTCAGGACTATGTGAGGACCGCCCGGGCCAAGGGGCTGAGGCCGAGGCGGGTGCTCTTCGGCCACGTGTTCCCCAACTCGGTGCTGCCGATCATCACCCTGGTAGGCCTCAGCCTCCCGGGCATCCTGGCCGGAGCGCTGATCGTGGAGTCGCTCTTCAACTACCCGGGGATGGGTCTGCTCTTCTGGAACGCGGCCCAGAGTGAGGACTTCCCGGTGATGCTGGGGACCAGCCTGGTCGTCGGAGTGGGGGTGGTTCTGGGATCCCTGATCGCCGACATCCTCTACGGCGTCGCCGACCCGCGGATTCGCTACTGATGACGCCGTCTGCTCCGGCTGTCCGCAGACGGTGCTCTGGACACCGGGACCGATCGTGCTAGAGCTGCCGGTCGATTTCGAGGCACCCAGCTCACCAGCCGGGGACGAGCCGGAGCAGCCGCGGGGATTCGCCGCCGCGCTGAGGGTGTTCGCTGCCAATCGCTTGGCTGTGGCCGGGCTGGTGGTCATCGCAGCGTTCCTGCTCTTCTGCTTCGTGGGGCCGTTCCTCTACCGCACCAATCAGGTCGCCACCGACATCGCGCGGGCCAACCTGCCACCCGGCCCCGGGCATCTGCTGGGGACCGATTCCGTGGGGTACGACGTCCTCGGCCGGCTCATGGCCGGTGGGCGCATCACCCTGGTGGTGGCCATCTTGGTCGCGGTCCTGGCTGTCACCGTGGGGCTGATCTGGGGAGCGACCGCCGCCTACGTCGGCGGGGTCGTCGACGACGTGATGATGCGGGTGGTGGACGCCTGGCTGGCCATTCCCAGCCTGTTCCTGCTCATCTTCTTGGATGCCCTGTTGAGACCGTCGGTGCTGATCCTCATCGCCGTGATCTCCGCCCTGGCCTGGATGGCTCCGGCGAGGCTGGTGCGGGCCGAGGTGCTGTCCCTTAAGACCCTGCCCTACGTGGAGGCGGCGCGAGGTGCCGGGGCCACTGGTGCGGGGGTGCTCTGGCGCCATCTGCTTCCCAACGTGGTGGGCACCATTGTGGTCAACGCCACCTTCCAGGTCGCCGATGCCGTGCTCACCGTTGCCGCGCTCAGCTTCCTGGGCCTCGGCATCCCGCCCCCGGCGGCCAACTGGGGCAGCATGCTGTCCAACGGGGTCGACTACGTGTTCGCCGGCTACTGGTGGCAGATCTGGCCGGCCGGGGTGGCCATTGTCCTGGTGGTGGTGGCCTTCAACTTCGTGGGCGACGGGCTGCGCGACGCGGTGGACGTGCGCTTGAGGCGGCGGTGAGGGCGCCTAAGCCAGTCGCCGGGGGGCTGTAGCGATCATCCAGCGGTGATTCCACCGCCTACCGGCGGCGGGCTCGGGAGTTCCGGCGGGCGCCGAGGAGCCCCCGCAGGGCCAGGGGAGGGGCGGCGCCGGCTGGGGCATCGGAAGGCGGAGGCCGCGTTCAGAACGAGGAGCATCGAATGGATCTGGGACTCAAGGGACGGCGGGCGGTGGTCACCGGCGGCTCGCGGGGCATCGGGCTGTCCATAGCCCTGCAGCTGGCCGCCGAGGGCTGCGAGGTCGCGCTCTGCGCTCGGGACCAGGACGGGCTGGAGGCGGCGCTGGCCCGGGTACGCGAGCTCGGCGTCAAGGCCCACGGCTCCGCAGCCGATGTCACGGACGCAGAGGCGTTGGCGGGCTTCGTCGAGGGGTCGGCAGCCGCCCTGGGCGGGATAGATTTCGTGGTCGCCAATTGCGGCGGCTCGTCTGGTGGTGGCCTGGGGGAGGCGACCGGCGAGGACTGGGCCCATACCTACGCGCTGAACGTCACCCACGCCGCCCTGCTCCTGCGCGCCGCGCGGCCCCACCTCAGGCCGCGCAGTGGCGCCGCCGCGGTATTCGTGTCCTCGATCTCGGGGTGGAAGCCAGCTCCCCGGGCCCAGTACGGCAGCAGCAAGGCGGCCCTCATCTATCTGGCCGCCGCCCTGGCGCGCGAGCTTGCCGAGGACCAGATCCGGGTCAACGCCGTCAGCCCCGGGTCCATCTGGTTCCCCGGTGGGGGCTGGGACAATTACCAGAAGACCAACCCTGCGGGCTACGACGAGTTCGTGAGGCGGGACCTTCCCTGGGGGCGGTTGGGGTCGCCCGAGGAGGTCGCCAGAGTGGTGGCGCTACTGCTGAGTCCGGCCACGTCCTGGGTCAACGGTGCCAACGTGGCCGTGGACGGGGGCCAGGGACGGCCGAGCGCCGGGGGCTGGTAGGGGAGCGGGGCGACCGAGAAGGCAGGCCTCCCGTCTCCAGCGGGACGGGGAAGGCCAGGCCGGGGGAGCACCGCCGACCTGGAAAAGAAGAAAGGGGGCGGCCCGTGGGCCGCCCCCTTCCCTTTCCCGTCCGAGGCGGGATCAGTACTCGGGCATCGGGGGCGCGGCGGCGCCCTTCTTCTCCGGGATGTCGGTCACCAGCGACTCGGTGGTCAGAAGCAGCCCGGCGATCGAGGCCGCGTTCTGGACCGCGGACCGGGTCACCTTGGTGGGGTCGATGATCCCCGCCTTGACCATGTCCACGTACTCGCCGGTGGCGGCGTTGAAACCATGGCCCGCGGGCAGGCTGCGGACCTTCTCCACCACCACCGAGCCCTCGGCGCCGGCGTTGTTGGCGATCTGTCGGGTGGGCTCCTCGAGCGCCCGCAGCACGATGGTCACCCCGGTCTGCTGGTCACCCTCGAGCTTGAGGCCGGCCAGCGCCTTCTGACCCAGGAGGAGGGCGGTACCACCGCCGGGGACGATCCCCTCCTCGACCGCGGCCCGGGTGGCGGAGACGGCGTCCTCCATCCGGTGCTTGCGCTCCTTGAGCTCGGTCTCGGTGGCGGCACCGACCTTGATCACGGCCACCCCGCCGGCCAGCTTGGCCAGCCGCTCCTGGAGCTTCTCCTTGTCCCAGTCCGAGGTCGACTTCTCGATCTCAGCCTTGATCTGCTCGATCCGTCCCTTGATGGCGTCGGAGCTGCCGGCGCCCTCCACGATCGTGGTGTCGTCCTTGGTCACCTTGACCATGCGGGCCTTGCCCAGCTGACCCAGCTGGACGCTCTCGAGCTTGAGGCCCAGCTCCTCGCTGATCACCGTCCCCCCGGTGAGGATGGCGATGTCCTGGAGCATGGCCTTGCGACGGTCGCCGAAGCCCGGCGCCTTGACCGCCACTGCGGTGAAGATCCCCCGGATCTTGTTCACGATCAGAGTGGCCAGCGCCTCGCCGTCCACGTCCTCGGCCACCACCACCAGCGGCTTGCCGCTCTGGTGGATCTTCTCCACCACCGGGAGCAGATCGGCGATCGCCGAGATCTTCCGGTCGGTGACCAGGATGTAGGGCTCCTCGAGCACCGCCTCCATGGACTGGGTGTTGGTCACCATGTAGGGGCTGATGTAGCCCTTGTCGAACTGCATCCCCTCGACGAGGTCGAGCTCGGTCTCAATCCCCTTGGACTCCTCCACGGTGATCACGCCGTCCTTGCCGACCTTCTCCATGGCCTCGGCCACGGTCTCCCCGATCTGGGGGTCGGCGGCAGAGATGGACGCCACCTGGGCGATCTTCTCCCGCTCGCTGATGGACACGGAGTGCTTCTTGATCTCCTCGACGACCACGTCGACAGCCTTCTGGATGCCGGCCTTGACCTGCACCGGGTTGGCGCCGGCGGCGACGTGGCGGAGCCCCTCATTGATCATCGCCGCGGCCAGGACGGTGGCGGTGGTGGTGCCATCACCGGCGATGTCGTTGGTCTTGCTGGCGACTTCCTTGACCAGCTGGGCGCCCATGTTCTCGAAGGGGTCCTCCAGCTCGATCTCCTTGGCGATGGTCACCCCGTCGTTGGTGATGGTCGGGCTGCCGAACTTCTTGTCCAGCACCACGTTGCGGCCCTTGGGCCCGATGGTGATGCGGACGGCGTCCGCCACCTTGTCGGCCCCCCGCTTGAGCGCGGCCCGGGCCTCCGTGTCGAACAGCAACTGCTTGGGCATACTTCTGATCTCCTCCTCGGTTCCCACAAGAGCGATCGGATTGGCTCTCGGCCCATGTTAGCACTCTGGCCGGTCGAGTGCTAGCAGGTGGCTCTGGGGAGTGCCAGGCAGCGGCTGGCCCTCCCCGCCATCATTCTCACCATGGATGGTCGGTCGGGGGCGGCAGGGGAGCTTCGCCGGCTGCTGGGCGCTGAGGAGCGCCAGCAGGTGGCCAGGTTCCTGCTCGCCCAGGGGTGGGCGGGGCTCCACCTGGGGGAGGCGCTGGTCCGCTGGGAGGAGTCCTCCACGGGCCGGACGCCCCTCTGGGCGGCCTTCGGACCCTCGGGGGAGCTCACCTCGGTGGCGTTCGCACCCCTGGGCAGGTTCCAGCTGCTGGCGCCGCTGCGGGCGGATCGGGAGGCGGGGCACGATCTGCTGCAGCGCCTCCTCCCCGAGCTGGAGCGGGTCTCAGCTCTCGAGGACCACCTTCTCGAGCGAGAGCTCGCGGGCTTCGATCGAGCCATCCGGGAGATCACGGTGGCGGCCAGCCTGCTGGTCCCCGCCCGCCCCCTGCCCCAGACGCGCCGGGCCCGCCTCCGGGACGCCGCTGTCCTGCACCGCATCTACCAGAACGTCAGCTGGATGCGCCTGGACAGCGCCGCCGACTGGCGGGCGCGGCTCCGCCGTGAGCCCACCTGGGTGGTGGAGGAGGAGGGCCGGGTGGTCGGGGCGGCGAGATGGACCAAGCGCTACGGGCAGGTGGTCGAGGTGGGTGGGGTGGCCACCGATCCGGAGCGACGCCGCCGGGGGGCGGCCACCTCCGCCGTCCTGGCGGCCACGGCTCCGGCGCTATCGGCCGGTCTCACCCCGGTGCTCTGCTTTCAGGACCCCGCCCTGGCCCCCCTCTACCTCAACCTCGGCTACGAGCGAGTGGGGAGGGAGCTTGCGTTCCGCCGGACCACCCCGCCGGTTCCCGGCCTATGATCGACATGTGGCGGACCTGAAGTCGGCGCTGGCGTGGTCGGCGCTGGTGGCCGGCGCGGCGGTCGCCGCTGAGCGGGCCGCCAACCACTGGCGCCAGGGGAGTGGCGACGGTGCGCTGGACTGGGATCTGGTGCGCCGCACCGCCTACTCCAGGGCGGGCGAGGACCGGCTCGACCTGGTGCGGGAGGTGGGCGACACCTACCAGCCGCTGGTGCAGGAGCTGGTGCCCCTCCTGGCGCTGGCCTGCGGCACCGGAGCCCAGTCGGCGACCTTCGGAGCCGTCCGGGTGGTGGGACGGCGGGGCTTCGTCGACCAGAACCTGGCGATGATGCAGCGGGTAATCGGGCCACTGGAGCAGATGACGGGCGGGTTCCGAAGCAGCCCCATGCTCCGGCTGCCGACCAGCCTGTACCTCGGCACCCTGCTCGGCTACATCGGGCGGCGGGTCCTGGGCCAGTACGACCCGGTCCTCAGCTTCGGCGGGGAGGGGACGGAGTCCCTCCCCTCCCCCGCGCTGCTCATGGTGGAGCCCAACGTGCGGGACTTCCAAGAGCGGGCGGGGCTGCCGCTGGACTCGCTCCGCCGCTGGTTGATGCTGCACGAGCTGACCCATGCCTGGCAGTTCGAGCTCCACCCCTGGCTCGCACCTCACCTAACCTCACTGGTGGCCGAGCTGGCCCGCCTGCCCCGGACCCAGGGTCCCAAGGGTCTGGAGGAGCTGCTGCAGGCGGCCCGCCAGGTCCGGCCCCAGCTGGCGGCGGTGGGCCGCATCCAGGCGGTGATGGCCCTCCTGGAGGGCCACGCCAACTACATCATGCGGGAGGTGGGGCAGCGCCACCTCGCCGATTTCGAGACCCTCGATCAGGCGTTCCACCGCCGCCAGGAGCAGCCCACCACCCTGGAGCGGCTGCTGCTGATCATCTCCGGCGTGGCACTCAAGCTGCAGCAGTACCAGCAGGGAGAGCGCTTCCTTCGCCAGATCCGCGACGGCGGTGGGGAGGAGGCACTGGCCCGGGTCTGGGCAGGCCCGGAGTCGCTGCCCAGCTGGGGGGAGGTGCGCCGGCCGGAGCGCTGGCTGGAGCGGATGGGTTACCAGCGCTCCTGGCCGGGCTGGACCTCACCACAGCCCGCCTGAGCCGAGTATTCGCCGTTCGGTGTCGCGGCGACCGGATCTTGCGTACACTGCGCGGGTGAATTGCCTGCGGGCGGGGCGGGGTTTCTCCGACCCGACCTTTGAGCCCTCACGGAGCTGATGCCATGAAGATCGCCCTCCGGCTCCGCCTCCCCGGCGGCCCCGCCCTCCCCGGCGCCCTGCGCCGGCTTCTCGAGCCACCCCCCTCCCGGCAGCTGGCGCCGGTGCTGGTCCCGGCCGGAGCCCCCGGCCCCTGGCGCGCCCCCGACCAGCAGATCTTCCATCCGGTGTTCGGGCGTAAGCGCGACGAGAACCCGGTCCCCGGTCCTGACGAGGCCGGATCGGAAACCTCCGAGGCCGCCGACTCGGCCGACGCGATGGTCCCGGGGGCCGGCGAGTTCCCGCCCATCCCCTCCGCCCCGGAGCCGGGAGAGGGGGAGGGGCTTGACGCCGCGGAGGCGGAGGAGGCTTCTGCGGAGCCCGCTGCTGAGGAGGCCGGATGGTCCTCCTACCAGCCCCCGGCGGAGCCGTCCCCGTTCTCCTTTGAGGCGGAGCCAGAGCGGCACGACCTGCCCGCCTGGACTCCCACCCCGCTCGGGGAGTCCGCGTTCCCCGCGTTCCCCGCCGAGGCCGAGGAGACCCCCGGCCCGTGGGGGTCACCCCAGGGCCCAGAGGTGGTCGCCTTCCCCGGCGGCGAGTACCAGGAGCCGGCCCAGGAGGCCGCCTGGCCCTCTGCCGCTCAGGATCCCGTCTGGGGGGCCCAGGGCGCCGACATGGAGTCCGCTCCCGAGGCCGAGGTGCCGGAATCCCACTTCACGGAGGAGGCGTCCGAGGGTACTCCGATCGAGTCGGATGCTGAGGTGGTGACCGAATCCCCCGCTCAGCCGGCTCCAGACGAGGGGGCGGTCCCGGCCGAGGAGTACGCCATCGAGCCGGAGACCGCCACCTGGGTTGCCGAGGAGCCGCCGGTGCCTGCCTACCTCACCTACCCGGCCGAGGAGCCGGCAGCCCACATGGGGGCCGTGGCGCTGGTGGAGGACGCGCGGGCCTTCCCTCTCCCCGAAGGCGAGATCCTCTTCCGCAACCTGCGGGCGGGGTTCACCGATCCGGCCCGCTTGCTGCGCCACCTGGCTGGCGAGGGACACACTGGGGTATTGCACGTCGCTGCCGCGGAGGGGCGCAACACCTACGTGGTGCTGGTGGACGGGTACGTGGTGGCGGTCGCCAGCGACACCCAGGGCCGGGTCACCACCACCAACCGGGTGGCCTTCCCCAACTTCCCCAACAGCCAGGACGTGCTCAACGTGATCACCTATCCGAGGGAGATTGCCCGGGGGTTGGGGCTTTTGCTCCACGCTCCGGTGCACTTCCGCGGGCTGGGGGCGATGTTCGTCAACCTGGACGGGCTGCGCAGCTACCTCAGCAAGCACTCGGCCTCCGGGGGGATGGTGGTGGCTTCCGACCAGGGCACCGGCGTCGCCCTCTTCGACGACGGCCGGCTGGTGGGCGCCTACACCGGCAACCAGGCCCCCGAGGGGGACCTCACCCCGCTGCGCGAGCTGATCAAGGACCTGGACGCCGAGATCGACGTGCGTATGGGTGGCCCCAAGGAGCTGGACCCGATCCCGCTGGACACCCTGCTGGCCGGCTACCCCCTGTGACCCCGGGGCCGGACCCCGAGCCGGCCGACAGCCGCTCCCAGTTCGCGCGGGTCGCCCAGGCCTACCGCACCAGCACCACGCACGCCGACCCGATCTCACTGGCCCGCTTCCTGGAGCTGGCCGAGCTCCGGCCCAACCATCGAGTCCTGGACGTGGCCACCGGGGCGGGCCACGTGGCCCTGGCGGCCGCCCCCCAGGTCCGGGAGGTCGTGGCGCTTGACCTCACGCCGGAGATGCTGGAGCAGGCCCGCACCCAGGCGGCCGAGCGCGAGATCCGCAACGTGGAGTTCGTGCTGGGGGACGCCGAGCAGCTGGAGTTCCCCTCCTCCTCCTTTGACCGGGTCCTGGTGCGCTCCGCCCCGCACCACTTCCGGCACCTGATCCCCGCCCTGGCCGAGTTCCACCGGGTGCTGGTGCCCGGGGGGGCGCTGGCGGTGAGCGACTGCTCGCCACCTCCGGTGGTGCGGGACTGGCTGGAGGTGGTGGAGGTCGGTCGCGACCGGTCCCACGTCCGCAGCCGGGAGCTGGAGGAGTGGCGGGCGCTGCTGCAGGCGCTGGGATTCACCGTGGAGCTGGCCGAGCGGATCGAGCAGGAGAACGACGTCCTGGCCTGGTTCGAGCGGGCCGGGGTGGACGACCCAACGCGCCGTCGGCTTCTCGACTACTACGAGACCGCCCCCCAGGCGGTGCGGGACCAGCTCAGCCCCCAGTGGCGGGAGGGACGCTTCTACCACCGCTACTGGCAGGGGCTGTTGCGGGCACGCAAGCCGTTGGAGCCGGTCTACTGACAGTCGGTTAGGCTTCCTCATTGATGGCTGAGCCGATCGACCTCAGCGGGGTGCACCGGGAGCTGGACCTGCTCAAGCGCCGGCTCTGCCACTGCCAGCTGCAGGGCGAGTGCCTGGGCTGCAAGGGGGTGGAGATGGTGCGCCAGCAGCTGGAGGCGGTGGTGGCCGCGGCCTCCCAGCCGGTTCTCCTCCAGGTGGCCCAGGAGGCCGCCGCCAAGGACATGCTCTCCCAGTTCACCCAGATGCAGGAGCGGCTGATGGACGACCCCGCCATCCGCCAGGCGGCGGACGCCTTCCGGGAGCGGCTCCTGGAGGACCCCGAGGTCCGCAACCTCATGGAGGAGCTCATGAAGCGGCTGGGGCAAGAAGGCCCCGGGGGGATGGAGGGTCCGGAGGGGCTCCCGTGAGGCGGCGCTCGGTGCTGGTGCTCCCCGGCGACTCCGAGCGGATGGTGGCCAAGGCCCAGCTGGTGCCGGCGGACGAGATTGTCCTGGACCTGGAGGACGCCGTCCCCCCCGAGCCCCGGTTCAAGCGGGCGGCCCGGAAACGGCTCCTGGAGCTGGCGCTCTATCACCCCTTCCCCGGTCGCCAGCTGGCCGTGCGGGTGAACCGGGTAGGCACCAGGGAGGGACTGGACGACCTCCTCGAGGTGGTCCCCAAGCTCGGATCGCGGCTCGCCTCGGTGGTGGTGCCCAAGGTCCAGGAGCCGTCCGAGGTGGCCTTCGTCGACCGGGTGCTGGCCATGCTGGGGGAGCCCGGGGGGCACCGGGTGAAGATTCAGATCCAGATCGAGGACCCGAGAGGGCTCGAAGCCGTGGGCCAGCTGGCTGAGGCCTCACTCCGGGTCTCCTCCCTGATCTTCGGGCCCGGAGATTTCGCCGCCGCCATGGGCATGCCCACTCTGGCTATCGGGGGGGAGGCTCCCGGATACCCGGGCGACATCTGGCACTACCCGCTGTACCGGATCGCGGTCGCCGCCCGGGCCCGCGGGCTCCAGGTGGTGGACGGCCCCTACTCGGCGCTGGACGACGAGGAGGGGCTGGCCCGCTCCTCCCAGCGGGCAGCGGCGCTCGGGGTGGACGGCAAATGGGCGATCCACCCCGGGCAGCTGGAGACCATCAACCGCGCCTTCACCCCCAGCAGCGAGCAGGTGGAGTGGGCCCGGGCCGTGCTGACCGGACTGGGCCAGGGAGGGGCTCGCAGGATCGGCGGGGAGATGGTGGACGAGGCCACCCGGAGGCTGGCGGAGTCCCTGCTCGCAAGGGCCGCGGAGAGCTCGTGAACCCTGAGCCCACGCGGATCTCCCGGGAGACTCTGGTGGTCCACGGGTCCAGCCGCTCGGACCAGCGCACCGGGGCGCTGGTCCCGCCCCTGGTCCTCTCCGCCACCTTCGCCCACGGCAACCAGGAGCAGTTGGCCTACTCCCGGGACCGCAACCCCACCTGGGAGCTGCTTGAGGCGGCGGTGGCGCAGCTGGAGGGGGCTTCCGGTGCGGTGGCCTTCGCCTCTGGCATGGCCGGGATCGCCGCCGCCCTGGACATCCTCCCTGTGGGAGCGGAGGTGGTGGTGGCGCAGGACGCCTACACCGGCACCCGCGAGCTGCTCGCCCACCTCAGCTCGACCGGGCG
>JAKAXE010000114.1 GCA_021816695.1 bacterium
CACCCTCAAGGTCCTGGGGGTCATGGGCACCCGATCGCGGGCCTCTACGGCCCGCACAGTGGCACGTATTTGGGCTACACCCCCGCTCCGGGCCACCCACATGCCCAATCCGGGTCCCAATGCTCCGGAGGTGCCGCCTATGGCCGTGCGCTAGACTCCGCCCACCCCCCTCGGGCAGCTCCACGGGCCTGGGGAATTTCAGTGATCCAAAGTGGGGAATTTCGGTGATCGGCAGCACGGGCTGGGTCCAAGCCCAACAGCGGAACTGGGATCCATTGGGGACCGACTCCACGGCTGCGGCGGTCCGGATTGGCCGGCCGCTGGCACCCCGGCCCTCCGACTCCATGGGCCGCCCTTCCCCTGCCTTGGAGGCCGGGCGGGCGGCCCACTGGTCGCGAAGAGTCTGGCTTCAGCTACGCCACCGGACCGCCGCGGTCATGGGCCACACCCTCCGGAGCCCGGCTGCGGTGCAGACGCTGGCCCGCACCCATTCCATCCGTGGCGGGCGGCGCAAGAGGCTGGACCCCTTTGCCGTCAATGATGCCGTCAAGCCCCGACGACCGACCCCAAAAATCGGACTCCGGAGGCCATTTTGATCTCAATCTGCTGGAGGCGACTCCGGGAATCGAACCCGGGATCGCGGTTTTGCAGACCGCTGCCTTACCACTTGGCTAAGTCGCCCAGACCCGAATTCATTGTACCGGCAACGGCACGACTCGCCCCCGATCTCGGGCCAACGTGCCTACACTCCGCCGATGGCAGCTAGGTGCTTCCCCGGGCTTCCCCACGGCTGGTGTGGGCTCAGGAACTGCGGCACCGCCGTGGTCCTCGTCCTGACGTTGGCCGCCTGCGGCGGCGTCACTCGTGCCCGCCCTAGCCCTTCCGCTCCCAGCACGGCTGCCCCGGCGCCACCCCCCTCCCCACTCGCCAGCCCGCTGGTCACCGCCAGCTGGCCCATGTACCACCAGAACCCGGAGCGGACCGGGGTCTCTGAGAACACGCCCGCCCCGGAATCCCTCACGGTGGGATGGCGGGCCAGACTGGACGGCGCGGTGTACGGGCAGCCGCTGGCGGTGGCGGGGGAGATCCTGGCGGCGACGGAGAACGACACGGTGTACGCCCTCTCCCCCGCCACGGGGGCAATCCTCTGGAGTACCCACCTGGGCACACCGGTTGAGGGAGGGCTCCCCTGTGGGGACATCCTGCCCCTCGGGATCACGGGGACGCTCGCCTACGACCCGCTGACCGAGACCCTATTCGTCGTGGCTGAGGAGGCCGGCTTCCGCCACATCCTGTACGGCTTGGACCCCCTGAGCGGAGCGGTCCGCTGGTCCCGGCGGGTGGACATCCAGATCCCCTCCGAGGACCCGGCGGCGGTCCAGCAGCGCCCGGCGCTGGCCATCGCCAACGGCTACGTCTACATCGGCTTCGGCGGGCTGGATGGCGACTGCGCCCAGTACCGGGGGGCGGTGGAGGCCGTCCCCACGGGCGGCAACGGGGCCACGCTGACCTACGTCGTTCCAACCGCGCGCGAGGGGGCGGTTTGGGCCACAGGGGGGCCAGTCGTCGAGCCGGACGGCAACCTACTGGTCTCGACCGGCAACGGGGCGGCCTTCTTCGGCGCCTGGGACCACACCGACTCGGTTCTCGAGCTCTCCCCGACCCTCGGACTGGTCGCCGCTTTCGCCCCGTCCCGATGGGGCTACGACAACGCCCACGATCTGGACCTGGGTTCGGTCTCCCCCACCATCCTCCCGGACGGATACGTCTTCATCGCCGGCAAGAGCGGGGTGGGCTACGTCCTTCGCCAGTCTAGTTTGGGGGGCGTCGGTGGCCAGTTGGCCAGCGGGACCACCTGCCTTGGTCAAATGGCGTTCGGGGGGACAGCCGTGGAGCAGGATGTCGTCTACCTCCCCTGTGCCAACGGCGTGCAGTCTGTCGCGGTCGCCGCTGGGGGGAGCTTCTCTGTCCTCTGGTCCACCGGCTGTGGCGCCAACGGGCCGCCGGTCCTCGGGGGAGGGGCGGTGTTCAGCGTGGATACCGACACCGGAGTCCTCTTCGCCCTCTCGCAGAGCTCGGGCCAGGTCCTGGCCCACCTCCCGATCGGACCGGTTCCCCACTTCACGAGCCCCTCCCTGGTTGGCTCAGATGCCTATGTCGGCACCGACTCCGGGGTGGTGATGGTCCAGGGAGCCTGAGGGCTCAGGCGCCGGCCGCCGCCAGGAGGGCACGGATCAGGTGGTGAGGATCCTGGGCGCCGCCCAGCTCACGGGCCGAGTGCATGGCGAGAACGGGAAGCCCCAGGTCGATCGTCTCGACCGCCAGCTGAGCCGCCAGGCTCGGCCCGACAGTGGAGCCGCAGGGCACATCTCCCCTGGCGGAGAACCACTGCACGGGAATGCCCTGATCCCGGCAAGCGGCGATGAACCAGCCGGCGCCGGGAGCGGCGGTGGCGTAGCGCTGCTGCGAGTTGCTCTTAATCGCCGGTCCCCCGTTGGGGAGGCAGAGGTGGGAGGGTTCGTACCGCTCCAGGTAATTGGGATTGGCGGCATGGGTCACGTCCACCGAGAGCAGGCGGGACCGGGAAAGCGACTGGAGGTGCTCCGCCCTCCCGCCACCCAGGCCCAGGGTCAGGCGCTCGAGCAGCTGCGGGAAGGCCTGGCCGGCCGCGCCGGTGGAGCTGACGCTGCCGACCTCCTCGTGGTCGAAGAGCGCGACCACCACCGGCCGCGTTACGCCCTCGCCCATCTCCACGAGAGCACGTATGGCGCAGTAGCAGGACAGCAGGTTATCGAGCCGGGCAGAGCTCACGAATTCGCGGTCCGCGCCCGCCACCACCGGCGGCTCGAGCGGCCACAGCATGGCGTCCAGGGCCAGGAGCTGGTCCCCTTCGACCCCCAGGCTGGCCGCCACCCTCGAATGGATCCGCCCCACCTCGCCCAGTCCCCAGACCGGCGCGAGCTGGGTCTGCGGGTTGAGGACCAGGCCCCGCTCGTTCACCCCTGTATCGAGATGGACCGCCAGCTGCGGAACGCGGGCGACCGGCTCCGCCCAGATGAAGAGTCGCTGCTCCACCTCGGTGCCCGTCCTCACCGCAGCCCTACCGGCCAGACCCAGGTCGCGGTCCAGCCATGAGCTGAGGAGCGGCCGACCGTACACCTCGACCGCCAGCTGCCGGTAACCGGCTCGTCCGAGATCAGGATGGGGGCGGAGCCGCAAACCGGGGCTGTCGGTGTGGGCCGCGACGAGGGTCAGGCCATCGCCGGGCCGGGTGTCGGGGGGAAAGAGAAAGGCGAAAAGGGTGCCTCCGGAGATGAGGTAATGGGCACCGCGAGGGTCCTCCCAGCCATCCCCCTCCATCTCGGAGAACCCCGCATCCCTCAGCTGCTCCGAGCCGAGGCGAGCCGCGTGGTAGGGGGTGGGGGCGGAGGCGAGAAACGCAATCAGTCGAAGCGCCTCCTCCTCGGGTGATCCCAGAGCCACACTCCCATCTTCGCAGCTACCCCCACCGGGACCCAAGTGCCGACAATGTCCGGATGGCACAGGACCCGGAGGCGGAGCGGTCGTCACAACCTTCAAGCGGTCTCCTCGTGGAGTCGGCCGGCGCCGTCACCACCCTGACCCTGGACCGGCCGGAGAGGCTCAACTCCCTCGACCGGGAGCTCTCCTTGGCTCTTATCGCCGCGGTCGAGACCGTTGGCCAAGATCCCGCCTGCCGCTGCCTGGTGATCACCGGTGCCGGTCGCGCCTTCTGTGCCGGGCAGTACCTCGGCAAGGAGGGGGAGAACGAGCTGCCAGAGGACGTAGCGCAGCTCATCCGGGAGAGGTACACCCCTCTGGTTCTCGGGCTGCGGCGGCTGCGGATTCCGGTGCTGGCGGCGGTCAACGGGCTGGCCACGGGCGCGGGGCTCTCGCTCGCCCTGGCTGCGGACCTCCGGGTCTGCTCGGACTCCGCCTGGTTCAGCTGCGGCTTCGCCCAGATCGGGCTGGTCCCGGATTCGGGAGCAACCTACTTCCTGGCCCGACTCCTCGGCCCGGGCCGGGCGCTCCACCTGGCCCTCTCCGGCCGTCGACTGACGGCCGAGGAGGCGCTGGCGGAGGGGCTGGTGTCGGCCGTATTCCCAGCGGCGAGCTTCCGGGAGCAGGCGGAGGGGATGGCCCAGCAGCTCGCCCAAGGTGCCACCGCGGCCCTGGGGATGACCAAGCGCCTCATCTACGACGCGCTGGACTCCGGCCTCGAGGAACAGCTGGAGCGGGAGGCCTGGTTCCAGCAGGAGGCGTCGGAGACCCAGGACTTCCTGGAGGGTCTGGCCGCCTTCCGGGAGCGCCGGCCCCCTCACTTCACAGGAGGCTGAGCGTCTACCTCGGCGCCGGCGCCGGTCCCAACCAGACCTGGCGCTCGAACTCGGTCTTGAGCACCACGGTGGTCCGGGTCTGACGCACCCCGGGAAGCTCCCGGATCCAGTCGACCAGGTCCAGCAGCGCCTCGGTGTCCTGGGTGCGCACCTTGAGGAAGAACGAGAGGTCCCCGGCGATGTCGTGGCACTCGTCGACCTCTGGCCGCTGCCGCAGCCGGCCGGCCAGAGTCCCGCCGGTGACGTCCGCCTCCACCCCCACGAAGGCCGTCACCGGACGGCCGAGCGCGACCGGGTCCAAGTCCAAGGTCCACCCCCGGATCACCCCATCGCGTTGGAGCCGCCGGAGCCGCTCATGCACCGATGACGGGGCCAGGCCAGCCGCACGGCCCACCTCGGCCAGCGTGGTGCGGGCATTGGCCTGGAGGGCACGCAGGATCTTCGAATCGCTTTCGTCCAGATCGGAGGCGAGAGCAGCCCCTACGAATTTCGTTCGGACCATTTGCGGTAGCTCCCTATGGTTGCGTAGGTTCTAGTCATGCGATTGAATCAGATTTTGGGCCTGAACTTGCACTATCGAAGGATCGTTGCAGGTCGGCCCAGCCGCGCTCAAGCCGCGGCGGCCGCCCTAGATCG
>JAKAXE010000001.1 GCA_021816695.1 bacterium
CGGCCGGCCGGCCCTCGAGGTGGTGATGACCAAGCTGCACGCCGGCGGGAAGTTCGGGGGAGGCGGCTACAAGGTCTCCGGGGGCCTGCACGGGGTGGGCCTGTCGGTGGTGAACGCCCTCTCCGAGCGGGTCCAGGTCGAGGTGTACCGGGATGGCCGGGTCCACCACCAGGAGTACCGCCGGGGGCTACCGGCGACAGAGCTGAAGTCGGAGCGCGACCCGGTCGAGGGGCGGCGGGGGACCATGGTCCGCTTCTGGCCCGATCCCCTCATCTTCAAGAACACCCTGGTGTTCCGGGCGGAGACCGTCGTCAACCGGCTCCGGGAGCTGGCCTTCCTCAACAAGCGGGTGCACTTCCGCCTGCTGGATGAACGCCAGCAGCCGGCCCAGGAGTCCAACTTCTACTTCGAGGGCGGGATCGAGGCCTTCGTGCGCTTCCTCAACCGTGGCCGGGGGGTGGTCCAGGCTCGGCCGATGTACGTGGAGCGGGAGGTCGAGGGCAACTCGGTGGAGCTGGCCGTGCAGTACAACGACACCTTCACCGAGCATGTCCTGGCCTACGCCAACAACATCAACACGGTGGAGGGGGGTAGCCACCTCACCGGATTCCGGGCGGCACTCACCGCCAGCCTCAACCGCTATGCCCGCAAGGCCGGAATCCTCAAGGAGAACGACCAGAATCTCAGCGGGGATGATGTCCGCGAGGGGCTGACCGCGGTGCTCTCGGTGAAGCTCCAGGAGCCCCAGTTCGAGGGCCAGACTAAGACCAAGCTGGGGAACTCGGAGATGGCCGGGCAGGTTTCCGCGGTGGTAAGCGAGGCCCTGGGCCAGTACCTGGAGGAGAATCCCGCAGACGCCAAGCGGATCGTGGAGAAGTCGCTGACCGCGGCCCGGGCTCGGGCGGCGGCGGTCCGGGCCCGGGAGCTGGTCCAGCGCAAGTCGCTGCTGGAATCCGCCACCCTGCCCGGCAAGCTGGCCGACTGCTCGGAGCGCGACCCTGACCTCTGCGAGATCTTCATCGTGGAGGGGGACTCCGCCGGCGGCACGGCCAAGGGGGGGAGGGACCGCCGCTACCAGGCGATCCTGCCGCTGAGGGGCAAGATCCTCAACGTGGAGAAGGCCAGAGAGGACAAGATCCTCCAGCACGAGGAGATCCGCAACCTGATCACCGCCCTGGGCACCGGGGTGGGGGAGCGCTTCGATCTCAGCAAGCTGCGCTACAACCGGGTGGTCCTCATGGCCGACGCCGATGAGGACGGCTCTCACATCCGCACGCTGCTGCTGACCTTCTTCTGGCGCCACCTGCAGTCGGTGATCCTGGACGGGCACCTCTTCATCGCCCAGCCACCCCTCTTCCGGGTCGAGCGGGGCAAGCAGTTGCGCTGGTGCTACAGCGAGGAGGAGTTCCGAGCCGCGGTCAAGGAGATGGGGGAGAAGGCCAAGGTGCAGCGCTACAAGGGGCTGGGGGAGATGACCGCCGAGCAGCTCTGGGACACCACCCTGGATCCTGAGAAGCGAGTCCTGCTCAAGGTCGAGGTCGAGGACGCGATCCGGGCCGACGACATCTTCGACCGCCTCATGGGGGTGGCGGTGGAGCCCCGCAAGCGCTTCATCCAGGCCTACGCCAAGACCGTGCGGAACCTGGACATTTGAGCGCTGGGGAGCCGGTGGTGGCGGTGGACGCCATGGGCGGCGACCACGCCCCCCTGGAGCTCGTGGAGGGCAGCCTCCTGGCGCTCTCGCGAGATCCGGGCCTGAATCTGACCCTGGTGGGTGAGGAGCCCGAGCTGGCGGCGGTCCTGGCCGGACGCCGGCTGCCCCGCCTCCAGCTGGCGCCCTCGGAGGGAGCGATCCCCATGGGCGCCCACCCGGCCCAGGCGGTCCGGGCCCAGCCCCGCTCCAGCGTGGGCGTGGGCGTGGCCCTGGTCCACGATGGGCGCGCGGACGCCCTCTTCACCGCCGGCCACTCCGGGGCCGCCATGGCCGCCTCCCTGGTGGGGTTGGGTCGAATCCCCGGGATATCCCGCCCAGCGATTGCCACCCCTCTACCGGGCCCCCAGGGGGTCACCTGGCTGGTGGACGCCGGCGCCCAGGTGGACTGCAAGCCCGAGTGGCTCGCCCAGTTCGCCCAGCTGGGGAGCCGCTACGTGGAGCTGGTGGAGGGGAAGCCCAGCCCCAGGATCGGGCTGCTCAGCAACGGCACCGAGCCCACCAAGGGCAACCAGGTGGTCCAGGAGGCGCACCGGCTCCTGGGCGAGCTGGGGCTCAACTACGTGGGGCCCGTGGAGGGCACCCAGCTGCTCTCCGGGGAGCTCGACCTCGTGGTGTGTGACGGCTTTGTCGGCAATGTCGCCCTCAAGACCGCCGAGGGGGTGGCCGAGGGGGTGGTGGGAACCCTGCGCTCGGAGCTCACGAGGGGACCGCTGGCCAAGCTGGGCGCCCTCCTGCTGCTCCCGGGTCTGGGCCGGATGCGCCGGCGGCTGGACTGGAGGGCGGTGGGCGGAGCGCCCCTCCTGGGGGTCCGGGGGCTGATCTACATCGGGCATGGGCGTTCCGACCGGGCGGCGGTGGCGGCGGCGGTGGCGGCCGCGGCGCGGGCGGTGCGCTCGGGGGCGCTGGCCGGGATGACCGGGCTGCGCCGCGCTGAGCCCGCCCCGCTGGGGTCGTAGGGGAGGAAGTGATGGCTGAGGGCGAGGGAGGCGGCGCCGGCCAGCTCCGCGGGGTGGAGCTGGTCAGCGAGATGCGGGAGTCGTACCTCGTCTACGCCATGAGCGTGATCGTGGCCCGGGCCCTGCCCGACGTCCGGGATGGCCTCAAGCCGGTGCAGCGCCGGATCCTCTACGCCATGCAGGAGCAGGGGATGACCCCGGGCGCCTCGCACCAGAAGTGTGCCGCCATCGTCGGCGAGGTGCTGAAGAACTACCACCCCCACGGCGACATCTCGGTCTACGACACCCTGGTCCGGCTGGCCCAGCCCTGGGTGATGCGCTATCCCCTGGTCGATGGCCAGGGCAACTTCGGCTCCCCCGAGGGGGACCCGGCCGCCGCCTACCGGTACACGGAGGCGCGGATGGCTCCCATCGCCGCCGAGATGGTGGCCGACATCGACAAGCAGACCGTGGACTTCGTCGACAACTACTCGGCCACCAAGCAGGAGCCCGCGGTCCTGCCCTCCGCCCTGCCCAATCTCCTGGTCAACGGCGCGGCCGGGATCGCCGTGGGCATGGCGACCAGCATTCCTCCCCACAACCTCTCCGAGGTCTGCGACGGGCTGGTGCGGCTGATCGACAACCCCGAGGCCTCCACCGAGGAGCTGATGCGGCTCATCCCGGGACCCGACTTCCCCACCGGAGGCATCATCTACGGCAAGGACCTCCCCCAGGTGTACGGCACCGGCCACGGCCGGGTGGTCCAGCGAGCCCGGGTCACCTTCGAGGAGTCCAAGAGCGGGCGGGAGCAGATCATCGTCACCGAGCTCCCCTACCAGGTGAACCCCAGCCGGGTGCTCCAGACCATCGCCGAGCTGGTCAACGAGCGCAAGCTGGAGGGGATCGCCGACCTGCGCAACGAGACCGGGCGGCGGGAGGGCACCCGGCTGGTGATCGAGCTGAAGCGCGACGCCCGCCCCTACACCGTCCTGAACAACCTCTACAAGCACACCCAGCTGCAGTCGTCGTTCACCTGCATCCTGCTGGCACTGGTGGATGGACGGCCCCAGGTGCTCTCGCTGCGCTCCCTCCTCCAGCACTACCTGGAGCACCGCCGGGAGGTGGTGGAGCGGCGCACCCAGCACGAGCTGGAGCGGGCGCGCGAGCGGGCCCACATCGTGGAGGGGCTGCGGATCTGCCTGCAGAACCTGGACGAGGTGATCCGCCTGATCCGCGCCGCCCCGGACGAGGCCACCGCCCAGCGGCAGATGGAACAGCGCTTCGGGCTGACCGACCGCCAGAGCAAGGCCGTGGTGGACATGCGCCTCGGCCGCCTGACCCGCCTCGAGCGGGAGCGGCTGGAGCAGGAGCACCGGGAGCTGATGGAGCGGATCGCCGAGCTGGAGGAGATCCTCTCCAGCCGGGCCAACCTGATGGCGGTGGTCCGCGCGGAGCTGCTCACCCTCCGCCGCAAGTACGGCGACGCCCGCCGGACCGAGATCAGCCACGGGGACATCGAGCTCAACGAGGAGGACCTCATCCCCCGCGAGCAGGTGGTGGTCACCCTCACCCGCCGGGGCTACATCAAGCGGACCCCGGCCACCGACTACCGCTCCCAGCGCCGCGGGGGCAAGGGCGTGGTGGGAGCCAAGCGGGTGGGGGACGAGGACTACGTGGAGTTCCTGCAGGTGGCCTCCACCCACTCCGACATGCTCTTCTTCACCAACCGCGGCCGGGTCTTCCGGCTGCGCACCCATGAGATCCCGGACGTGAGCCGCCAGGCCAAGGGGACGGCGGTGATCAACCTCCTGGAGATGGACCAGGGGGAGCGGGTCACCTCCATGCTCTCGGTGGACGGCTACTCCGAGGAGACCTTCATGGTCATGGCCACCCTCCGGGGGCACATCAAGAAGACCCCGGCCGCGGCCTATGCGGCGGTGCGCCGCAACGGCCTGATCGCCATGAACCTCAGTGAGGGCGACGAGCTCAACTGGGTGGCCGTCAGCAACGGCAGCGACGAGATCCTGCTGGTGACCCGCCGGGGCAAGGCGCTGCGCTTCTCAGAGCGGCAGGTGCGGCCCATGGGGCGGGACACCCAGGGGGTGACCGGGGTGCGCCTCCAGGCCGGCGACCTGCTGGCCGGCATGGACCTGATCCGACCCGGAGGGCATGTGCTGGTGGTCACCGAGCGGGGTTACGGCAAGCTCACCCCGGTCGCCGACTACCCGGTCAAGAACCGGGCCATCCAGGGGGTGTACACCCTGGACCAGCACGCCATCTCCAAGGTGGGGGAGATCGTCGGGACCAGGATGGTGGAGGACCTCTCCGAGGAGCTGATGCTGATCAGCACCAAGGGGCAGATCATCCGCATTCCCCTCGAGGGAATCAGGATCTCCGGCCGCCAGACCAGGGGGGTGATCCTGATGCGGCTCGAGGACTCCGACCTGGTCGGCTCCATCGCCGGGGTGGCGCCGCCCGGCGACCTCGAGGAGGCGTAGTCGGCGGCCGCCTCCGCCCCGCGGGGCTGAGCTGCCGGTGAGCCAGATACTCTCCCAGCTCACCCACCTCCCACCGCTCGGGGTGTACGCCTTCGTCCTCCTCTGGCTGGCCGGGGAGTCGGTCGGCCTGCCCCTCCCGGACGAGGCGGTGCTGCTGACTCTGGGCTTCCTGGCCCACCGCGGGTCGGTGTCCCTGGTCCCCCTCATCCTGTGTGCCACCCTGGGCTCGGCGATTGGGGCGGCGGTCTCCTACCAGATCGGCTATGCCCTGGGAAGGCCGGTGGTCATCAGGATCGCCGGCCGGGTCGGGATCTCAGCGGAGCGTCTCGACCACGCGGCCATCTGGGTCCGGCGCCGGGGCGGGATCGGGGTCTTCCTCACCCGGGTGATCCCCTTCGCCCGCAACCTCGCCTCCTATGCCGCCGGGATCGCGGCTATACCTCCCCGAGTCTTCTACCCTGCCATGCTTCTGGGAGCCCTGGTGTGGTGCACCACGGTGACCTCGGTGGGGGACGCGCTGGGGAGCCACTACCAGGCGATCCTCCACCTGGGCGGACGCGGGCTCCTGATCGCCGGTGGTCTGGTCCTGGTCGGCCTCCTCGCCTACCTGGGATGGGTCGTAGCGCGCCGGCGCCGCGCCCCCGGCGGCTGAGGGCTCGCGCTCAGTCCGGGCCCTCGCGGACGGCCACGGCCCGCATCTGAGCCTCCGCCTCCAGCTCCTCCCGGATCATCACCAGGCGGCAGTGGACCCGGTTGAGCAGCTCCTGGCCGGTGCGGTCGAGGGTGAACTCACCGAATTGGGCCGGGGCGCCCAGTCCGACGACCACCAGGTCCGCCCCCCAGCGCCGGGCCTCGTCGACGATGGCCGGGCCAGCGTCCCGGGCCTGCAGCACCTCGGTCTCCACCTTGGTCCCCAGCTTGGCCGCCAGCTCCTCCATCCGCGCCAGCACCTCCTCGGCCACAGCCAGCTCCTCACCGAGGCTCGCCGAGAGCGGCAGGTGCCGGGGCACCTCCAGGACGGTCAGCACTAGGACCTGGGCGCGGGCGGGACGGGCCAGCCGGCAGGCGGCGCGCAGGGCATCCTCATCCACCAGCACGCCCTGGACCGGCACCACGATGCGGCGCGGGCCCAGCACCCCGGTGCGCTCCGACTCGGCGGCCGCCCCGGGGCGGAAGAATCTCGATGCCACGGCCCCCCATTGTGCCCGCTCGGGCCATCTGGCGGCGCGCTCAGGGGGCCGGGCTATACTCAGCTCGTCGTGAAGGCGGTGATCGTGGGGTGTGGCCGGGTCGGGTCGGTGCTCGCCCGGGAGCTGGCGGCCGCGGGCCACGACGTCACGGTGGTGGACACCTCAAGGGTCTCCTTCGACCGCCTGGGCAGCCACTTTCCAGGCCGCATGGTCCTGGGCAACGGCATCGATCAGCATGTGCTCGAGGAGGCCGGGG
Organism: bacterium; assembly: GCA_021816695.1. GTDB lineage: Bacteria > Chloroflexota > Dormibacteria > Aeolococcales > Bog-877 > JAJYXT01. The sequence continues at coordinate 6,594 of JAKAXE010000001.1, forward strand.
CCCCCGGGGCGGACTGGTTCGTCTCGGTCACCAACGGTGACAACCGCAACATCATGTCGGCCCAGATCGCCAAGGAGATCTTCAAGATCCCCCGCGTCATGACGCGGATCTACGACCCCATCCGGGAGGCCGTCTATCGGGAGATGGGGCTGTACACCTACTGCCCGACCCTGGTGGGCGCGGCGATCGCACGAACCTACTTCGAGCAGGGTCCGGAGGCGGCCGACCAGGCCCGCTCCGAGCTCACCGGATCGCTGGTGGCGAGCCTTGGCTGACCGCCCCGCCTACGTGATCGTGATCGGCGGTGGCAAGGTGGGGTACTACCTGGCCCACCGTTTGCTGGGGGCGGGGTATGAGGTGGCCCTGATCGAGAAGGACCGCACCCGGGCGGCGTCGATCTCGGCGCAGCTGGGCAGCTGCGCCTGCCTGGTCGGCGACGGGGATGAGATGGCCTTCCTGGCCACCAGTGGGATCGAGCGCGCCGATGTGGTGGCCGCCGTGACCGGCGACGACGAGGACAACCTGGTGGCCTGCCAGCTGGCCAAGCGGCAGTTCAAGGTGCCGCACACCGTGGCCCGGGTGAACAACCCCAGCAACGTCCAGCTGTTTCAGCGGCTGGGGGTGGACGTGGCCGTCTCCGCCACCGAGTTGATCCTCAACGAGATCGACAGCGCCCTCGCCACCCACAGCGATGCCCAGCGGCTCCCGTTGGAGGGAACCCAGGCGGGGGTGGTGCGGTTATCCGTACCTCCGGGCGGGGATGGTCGGCGGGCCGCCGAGACGCCCGAGCTCCGCGAGGAGCGCCTGCTGCTTCTGCTGCGCCGGGGGAAGGAGATCCCCCTGGACTCGGTGTTGGAGGTGGGAGACCAGCTGGTCCTCTACACCAACAGGCCTCTTCCGGACCTCACCATCCAGCCACTGGCCGAGGCGGCGCGGGTCAGCGGCTGAGGCCGCTCCGGCCGGCCTCGGCGAACAGCCGCCACATCTCCGCCACCGCCTCCATCCCCCGGAAGAGCTGGCCGAGCACCACCCGCTCGTTGGGAGCGTGGATCCGGTCGCCCGGAAGCCCGACCCCGAAGAGCACGCAGGGGAGCTGGAGCTCGCCGGCCAGGGTGGCCACGGGAGGGATGCTCCCGCCCTCCCGGATGTACGCCGGGGGCCGGCCCCAGACGGACTCCACGGCCCGGGCTGCCAGCCGGACCGCGGGGTGGTCGGTGGGGGTGAGGACGAAGGGCCCGTCGTGGATCAGGCGGAAGTCCAGCTCCACACCCGGGGGCAGAGCGCCTCGGAGGTGCCGCTCCACCACCTCCGTGACCTGGGGGGCCAGCTGGTGGGGGACCAAGCGCGAGGATAGCTTGGCGCCGGCCCGGGCCGGGATCACGGTCTTGGCCCCTTCCCCCTGGTAGCCGCCCCAGGCGCCGCAGATCTCCAGGGTGGGCCGGACCGTGCGGCGCTCCATGGTGGTGTACCCGGCCTCGCCACCCTGGACCGCTCCCACGTCGGCGATAAAGCCGGCCTCGTCGAAGGGAACCGCGGCCAGCTGGGAGCGCTCCTCGGCGGTGAGCTCGGTGACCTGGTCGTAGAAGCCCACCACCGTGACCCGCCCCTGGCGGTCGTGGAGCCCGGCCAGGAGGTCGGCCAGGACCGCGAGCGGGTTGAGCACAGCCCCTCCGTACACGCCCGAGTGCAGGTCGGTCTGGGCCGCCCGGACCTCGATCTCCCAATAGGCGAGCCCTCTGAGGCCAACGGTGAGCGCCGGCTGGTCCTCGGCCAGCATCCCGGTGTCACTGACCACGCACACGTCCGCGGCCAGGTCACCGCGGTGCTCGGCCACCAGCTGGTCGAAGTGCTCCGAACCGTCCTCCTCCTCTCCCTCCACGATCATCTTGAGATTCAGGGGGAGGTGTCCGGCTGCGTCCAGGATGCCCCGGACAGCCTCGAGGTGCATGACCATGTGGCCCTTGTCGTCCGCGGTCCCCCGGCCCAGGAGCTGCCCATCCCGCTCCAGGGGCACGAAGGGAGCGGCATCCCACTCCTCCACCGGGTCGACCGGCTGGACGTCGTGGTGGCCGTAGATCAGGACCGTGGGCAGGGCCGGGTCCTCGATCCGCTCGGCGAAGACCGCCGGGTGGCCCGCCGTCTCCCAGACCTCGGCCCGAGTCATGCCCGAGCTCAGGGCGTGATCCCGAAGGAACCGCGCCGACGCGGCCACATCCTGGGCGTGCTCCGGGTCGGTGCTGACAGAGGGTATCTCCACCCAGCGCGACAGCGTGTCCACCAGCGGCCGCTGGCGCCCGCTGAGCCGACCCTCCCGGCCCCCCTCCCCGCCGGTCACCGGCGGGCACCCCCGCATCCGCGGGGGTCCCGCACGGCGGCGCCGGTGATCAGGCCGCCTTCCCGATCTTGAAGATCTTGGTCCCGCAGACGGGGCAGGTGCCCGTCACGGCCGGCTTGCCGTTCTTGAGGGTGGTGGGCTGGGGGTCTTTGATCTCGCGGCTGGTCTTGCACTTCATGCAGAAACCGGTGACGGCCATGTGGGTGCCCCTCCGCTGGACTGGATGCCCGAAGTCGGGCGAATGAGGCGCATTGTATGGGTCGATCTCGCCGATCGCAAGTTGGGGCCCGGGTCGGGGGCGTGACCAGCCCCCCTGATCTGCTCTCCGAGGCCGCCGTACAATAGGCCCGGCCGCCCGCCGAGGGTCCAAGGAGGTCACCTCCGGCTCGGAGAGGGATGGCGAATCGCACCTTGGGGAGCTGAGCCGATGGTCCGCAACTCTCTCCGCCCGGACGAGATCCTGGCGCTCCTGGCGGGCGCTCCGGCCGAGATCGCGGCCGAAACCCGGGGCTTGGCGCCGGGCGAGTCGGCGGCGGCGCCCGGGCTGGGGCAGTGGTCCCTGGTCCAAGTCCTGGCCCACCTTAGGTCCTGCGCCGATGTGTGGGGCGGGGCGATGGCGGCCATCGCCGAGGGCGAGCCAGGGCCGCTTCGTGCCGTCAATCCCCTCACCTGGGTGGAGCGAACCAACTATCGCACCCTGCCTTTCGACGTCTCGCTCCAGGCCTACACAGAGCAGCGGGGGGCTCTCCTCCCCTTGCTGCGCCGACTTCCGCCGGAGGAGTGGGAGAGGCCGGTTGTGGTCACCGGCGCGGGCCGCCCGCTCCAACGCTCGGCCCTCTTTTACGGCCGGTGGCTGGCCGGGCACGAGCGGTCCCACCGCCGCCAGATCGCCGCCACCGCAGCCGCGCTGCGGAGCGGCTAGCCGGCCGCGGCCTCCTTCCGCCTCAACCAGCCCAGGATGCCGGCGGCGTTGGACGCGACTCCGTTGAGAGCGTCCACCACCGGCTGGCGGCTGGGGTCCGGGGCGGGCCGGTAGGCCCGCTCCAGCAGCGCCCGCTCGATGTGGTCGAGGGAGTGCCCCTCGCTCCAAGCCTCCTCTGCCACCTGGCACCAGTGGCGCATCGTCTCCTCCGCCTCGGCGAGCACCTCCTGGGGATCGCCGGCCGGCCCGAAGTGGGTGAGCACCAACTGGGTCGGCTGGAGAGCGGCCAACTTGTGCAGGGAGGAGATGGCCAGCTCCAGATCGAAGTCGTCCGGAGGGGTCGCGGGCCGGAGAGGGCCGCCGCCGGGAACCTTCACCCCGGCGGCGTCACCCACCAGGAGCACTCCGCTGGAGTCATCCAGGATCGCGATGTGGTGCTTGGCATGCCCTGGAGAGTGGATCAGGGTGAGCGAGCGGCCGGCCCCCAGGTCGACCTTCTCCATGTCGTCGGCGGCACGGAGGCGAGCCCCGTCGACTGCGGTCATCCGCCCGTACAGTGTCTCCAGGCGCGGCCCGTACACGTTGGCCGCCGCCGCCACCAGCCGGGTGGGGTCGGCCAGGTGGCGCACCCCCCGGGGGTGGCAGATCACCTCGGCCTTGGGGAAGTGACGGGCGACCTCCCCCACCGCCCCCCCGTGGTCCAGGTGAATGTGGGTGAGGATCACGTAGGCGAGCTGGTCGGGGCCGAGCCCGTGACGTGCCAGTGCGGCCAGGACTCGGGGAGCATCGAGCTGGGGCCCGGTCTCCACCAAGCATGGCCGCTCGGCGTCGATGAGGAAAACGGCGTTCAGCTCGGGCCACCCGCCGAGCTCGGTGTCGATCTCCAGTACCCCCGGCGCCAAAACGTGGTCCATGGCATCTCCCCCAACCGTCTCCGGCGGACTCTTAGGACTTCTCCCGAGTCTAGTGCTGACAGCCGGTGCCTCTAAGTTTTCGCCCAGCTTCAGCCCAGCCTGGCCCAAGCCCCTTGCGCCATCTTGGAGTTGATCGAAGTCGAGCCAGGAGAGGGGGCGTGTTCTTCACCGACCGGTTGCGCGAGTTGGGGCGTCGGCAGCGCGAAGCGGAGCTGGCGGCTCTCGGGCCTTCATGCGGCTAGTCGGGGCGCTGGGCCAGCCCTCTGCGGGCTCGCTCCTGCTGGACGGCAAGGACCTCTCTCAGCCCCGCCCCGGGCAGCCAGCCGATACCCTCACCCGGACCCTGGGCTCGGTCTTCCAGGACCACACCCCGATGCCCACCAACACCGCTGCGGAGAATGTCCCGGCGGCCATGGTTCCCGTCGGCGTGCCGTCGAGAGAGGCCCGTCGCCCATCCGGGGACAGCCAGAGCACCGGGAGTCAGGCGGGATGAGCGGGCTGGCCGCGCCGCCGCGTCCCCTCAGCGTCGTGGAGCCCGAAGCCCCCGCTGGCGCCCCGATCGCGAGGGCGTACCGGCTGCCCGCTGGGGTCCGGCGCATCTCGCGCTACCTCCTCACCTCTGGGGTCTCCACGGTGGTCTCCGAGGTCACCCTGATCGCCGTCCTGGCGATCCGGCTGCTCCCGGCCCCGGCGGCCGCGATGGCGGCCACCGCCACTGGCGGCATGGTCTCGTATGTCCTCAGCCGCTACTGGATATGGGCGGACGCTGACCGCCGCCGCGCCGGCCTGCAGCTGGCACTCTACTGGGCCGTCACGGTGGCGGGGATGCTGCTGGCGGCGGCCGCCACCGACCTCGCCGCCGACCACGCCAGGGGTGCCCACCCGGCCCGGGTCGCGGAGGCGGCGGCGGCCTACCTGGCCACCTACGGACTGCTCTGGATAGCCAAGTTCCTCGTCTACCAGAGAGTCATCTTCCGCCCGGCCAACCTTCCTGATCCCGCCTGAGCCCCTGCCTATACTCGGCTCCGTGGAAGATCGCGGTCCGGAGAGCCCAGAGGAGCCGAGCCCGCAGGAGGAGAGCCTCCCGGAGTTCATGAACCCCGAGTCGGAGCACTACCAACCCTGGGCGGACAAGCAGATCTTCAACGCCTCCAAGGACAAGCGGCCGCTTCAGGAGTTCCTCCTGGAGTTCGAGCAGCGGCTGCAGGAGGCTGGCCCGGTGGGGGAGCCGGTCTGGGAGCCGGGCCGCAACCAGCGGCTGCTGGCTCGGTTCGATCCCCGGCCCGCCGAGCCCCGCCACAAGTCGCGCCGCCGCCGGCGCCCGGCGGGCCGCACGGCGGCGCCTAGCCCGGCGGCCGGACCGAATCCGGCTCGACAGTCCCGCTCCCGCCCCCCCCGCCCCGCGGGCCCGCCCGCAGGGGCCGCGAGCTCCCCGGCGGGCGGCGCACCCAGGCGGCGTCGGCGCCGGCGCCGTGGGGGAGGCGGTGGCGGCACGCCGGGAGGGACCGCCCCGGGCGGAGGATGAGGCGCCCGCAGCCCCGTGCCGTGGCCTTCGACTTCGGCAACACCCTGGTGGAAATCGGCTACCCCGCGGCTGGGTTGCGGGCGGCGGGGTTGGAGTTGCGTGAACGTCTCCAGCTGGTCCAACTCCCTCTGCCGGCCGAGGAGCTGGGGCCAGCGGTTGACGCCAGGGTGGACCACCTGATCGCGGCCGCCCATAGGCGCCGACCCCTCCGCGAGGTGGAGATAGAGGGCATGTATACCCGGGCGCTGAGTCATGTCCTGCGCCGCCGGCTCCCGGCCGAGGCGGGGGAGATCGCCTGCGAGTTGCTCCAACCACCCTGGGCGGAGGTGGTGTCGGTGCGGCCGGGGGTGCTGCGGGCACTTTCCGGGCTGCGGGCGGAGGGCATCAAGGTGGGGCTCCTCTCCAACGCGCCCTACCCGCCGAAGGTGCTCCACGGAATCCTCCGCCGGCTACGGCTCGCGCCCCTTCTCGACGACGCCATGTTCAGCAGCGAGTTCGGCTTCCGCAAGCCCTCTCCCGCCGCCTTCCAGCTCCTCCTCGACCGGCTGGGAATGGAGGCGGCCGACACCTGGTTCGTGGGAGACGAGTGGCGGGCCGACATCCAAGGCGCGGCCCGAGCCGGCATGCTCCCCCTGGTGGCCCCAGGGGCGCCACCAGTACCAGACCCTGCCGTGCGCCAGCTACGGTCGTTCGCGGAACTCCGCGAGCTCATCCGCTACCCCCCGGGGGTGGTTGCCTGACGGAGCGGGCCGCCAGATCGCGACGGACGTTTCCTAGACGGCCCTCGGGCGCTAGTACCATCAGCGCTCCAGCGCAGGTTCGAACAGCTCCGGCGTGCTTCGCCAGACCGCTCAGGGGACCCGCAGGGAGCCGTCCTCGTTGAAGTCGAAGGCGCCGAAGGCAACCTCCCAGAGGTAGCCGTCCGGGTCAGTGAAGTAGCCGCTGTAGCCGCCCCAATCCGTGTCGGCCGCCGCTTTCACAATCTGACCCCCTGCCGCTTGCGCCCGCTGGAGCAGCTCGTCCACCTGGTGGCGCTGGCGCACGTTGTGGGCGAGCGTGATGCCGGGGAACTTGGAACGGGGAACGTCCCAACCCGGCCCGACGTCCGCCGCCAGCTCGGAGTACGGGAAGAGCTCCAGCGTCACTCCTGAGGTCTGAAAGAAGACGATCCCATCCTCCGGCCTCCGGGTGGTCGGGAGCCCCAGTCCGTCCCGGTAGAAGCGGAAGGAGCGCTCCAGGTCGGAGACGCCCAGCGCGATCAGCGAGATCCGGGGTTCCACGCCGGCAGTGTAGGGACCCGGGGCGGGCCGAGTTCGCGCGCCGACTGCCGGTAAACTGGCGGCAAATGAGGGTGAGCCAGCTCTTCGGCGCGACCCTGAGAGCGGCGCCTTCCGACGAGCTCTTCTCCCATCAGCTGCTCCTGCGCGCCGGCTACCTGCAGCAGCTGGCAGCCGGGATCTTCAGCCTTCTCCCCCTGGGGGCGCGCTCCCAGGAGCGGATCCGGCGGATCCTGCGCGAGGAGCTGGACGCCATCGGAGGACAGGAGGTCTCCATGCCCGTGGTCCAGCCGGCGGACCTCTGGCAGCGCTCGGGGCGGTGGCAGGGGGTCGACGAGACCCTGGTGCGCTTCCAGGATCGGCGCGGCCGGGAGATGGTGGTGGCCATGACCCACGAGGAGGTGGTGGCCGACCTGACGGCCAGCCAGGTCAGCTCCTACCGGGACCTGCCCCGGATCGTCTACCAGATCCAGACCAAATTCCGGGACGAGCCCCGCCCGCGGGCCGGGCTGATCCGTACCCGGGAGTTCTGGATGAAGGACTCCTACTCCCTGGACCGGGATTCGGCAGGGCTGCGCGCCGCCTACCGCAAGCACTTCCACGCCTACTTCCGCATTGCGGCGCGGGCGGGCCTTCCGGTGGCGGCGGTGCTCAGCGACGTGGGGATGATGGGCGGCAAGGTCGCCCATGAGTTCATGTACCTCTCAGACCAGGGGGAGGACACGCTGCTGCTCTGCCCCCGCTGCGGGTACGCCGCCAACCAGGAGGTGGCGGAGCGACTGGAGAGCCCGCCCGAGGACTCCCCGGAGCTGCCCCTCGAGGAGGTGGCGACCCCAGGCTGCACCACCGTGGCCGAGGTTGCGGCCGCCCTACAGGTGGAGCTGTCCAGGGTGGCCAAGGCGGTGGGCTATGTCGCCGAGATGGAGCGTGGCGGGGAGGGACGGGTGGTCCTGGCGGTGGTCCCCGGGGACCGGGAGGTGAACCTCGCCCGCCTCCGCCAGGCCACCTCCGCGGTGGAGCTCCGGGCGGCGACTGCCGAGGAGCTGGCACAGGTGGGCGCGGTGGCCGGCTACATGTCGCCGCGGGGCCTGGACCGGGCCGCCGTCACGGTGGTGGCCGACTCCAGCCTCCGGGGCCGCCGCAACCTGGTGGCGGGCGCCAACCGGGAGGGATGGCACCTGCGCAACTTCAACCTGGCGCGGGATGGCCAGGTGGACCAGGAGCTGCCGCTGGCGGCCACCGTAGGGGGTGACCCCTGTCCCAGCTGCGGCGGGCCGCTGGACCTCCGGCGCGGCATCGAGTACGGCAACATCTTCCAGCTCGGCACCCGGTACAGCGAGGCGCTGGGGGCCATGTACACGGATGAGGAGGGGCACCAGCGGCCGGTGGTCATGGGCTCGTACGGCATCGGCCTGGGGCGTCTTCTGGCCTGCGTCGCCGAGGAGCACCACGACGAGCGCGGGCTGGCGCTGCCGGTCTCCATCGCACCCTTCCAGGTGGCGCTGGTGCAGGTGGGCGCCGAGCCGGCCGTCACCGAGGCGGCACAGCGCCTCTACCGCGAACTGGAGCGGGCCGGGGTCGAGACCCTCTACGACGACCGGGACGTGAGCGCCGGGATCAAGTTCGCGGACTCCGACCTGCGCGGGATGCCCCTGCGGGTCACCGTCTCGCCGAGAACGTTGCAACGTGAGTCCGTGGAGCTGAAGCGCCGGCTCGGCGAGGCCCGGGACGTCCCCCTCGCCGGTGCCGAGAGGGCGGTGCAGGCGGAGCTGGCCGCGCTCTGGCGAGAGCTCGACGACTATGTGAAGGAACGGATGGCGGGAGTTGAGGAGCTTGCCGAGCGAACCTTCGGCCCCGCCGGCTGAGCGAAGGGAGGGCGGCGTGGCCACGGAGCGGAGCATCCTCCACGTCGATCTGGACGCCTTCTTCGTCTCCTGCGAGCTGCTCCGCCGACCGGAGCTGACCGGCCGCCCGGTGGTGGTGGCGGGGGGCGCCGAATTCCACCCCGGGGAACCGCATCGTCCCGGCCGGGCGGTGGTGAGTGCCGCGTCCTACGAGGCCCGGGCGTTCGGGGTCCGCTCGGCGCTCCCCCTCTCGGTGGCGCTGCGCCAGTGTCCCCGGCTGGTGGTCCTCCCGGTGGACATCGCCCACTACGCTGCACTGTCCAAGCAGGTATTCGCTGTGTTCCGCGACTACACCCCCCTGGTGGAGCCGGGGTCTCTCGACGAGGCCTACCTGGACGTGACCGGGTCCAGGCTCCTGGCGGGCGACGGCCCCACCATCGCCACCAACATCCAGCAGAGGCTCAGCTCCGAGCTCGGTCTGCCCTGCTCCGTGGGCGTCGCCACCTGCAAGACGGTGGCCAAGGTGGCGTCCGACCTGCGCAAGCCCAGGGGGCTGGTGGTGGTCCCGCCAGGCGAGGAGGCGGAGTTCCTCGCCCCCCTGCCTCTGGAGCGGCTGCCCGGCGCCGGGCCCAAGAGCGTTGAGAGGCTGAGGCTCCTGGGCGCGCGGACGATCGGGGATCTGGCCGGGCTCGACCACAAGGCTCTGCTGGCCGCCCTCGGGTCCCAGGGGGCGCCGCTCCAGGCCCGCGCCCGGGGCCACGACCCCAGCCCGGTGGTTCCCCCTGGCTTGCCTCGCTCGATCAGCCGGGAGCGGACTTTCGAGGTGGACCTGACCTCGGTCGACGAGGCCCAGCGGATGGTGCGGCAGATGGCCTTCGCTGTGGCGGGCCGCCTTCGCGCCCAAGGGCTGCTGGCTGGGACCGTCATCCTCAAGATCCGCTTCCAAGACTTCCGAACCCTGACCCGCCAAACGGCCCTGGCCGCTCCCACCAGCCTGGACCTGCAGCTATCCCGGTCCGCCCGGGAGCTGCTGGAGGCGGTGTACGAGCCCGGCATCCGGCTCCTCGGCGTTGGGGCCGGGAGGCTCCAGGAGGGAGAGGAGGCCGGGCTCTTCCCGACCGACGAGTCCCGAGCGGCGCGGCTGGACCAGGCTCTGGACCGGCTACGCTCGCAGTTCGGGGCCGAGACGATCACCCGAGGGGTCGGGGACCTGGGACGGGTTTCGGACTGGAACCGGGACCACCTCCGAGAGCTCGGCCCCCAGCCCCGGCCGGAGAGGTGACCCGCCTTATCATCGGGCGGTTGGATTCCAAGACCGACGTCCTGGGCTGGGAGATCGAGCGCGGGGGCCAGATGGCAATCGTGCGCGAGGACGGTGACGTGCGCTCCGACGACCCCTCGCTGGCCGAGTACCTCCGCGCCCGGCTGCTCGAGCCCGTGACGGTGCCTCGCCCCGCCCGGGACCACCCCCTGAGGCTGCTCCCGGGGGACGGCCGGTACGTGGCGGCCAGGGTCCGGTCCCTGCGGCGGGAGGACAGCGAGCTGACCGTGGTCGGCATCGTCTGGAACCCATGAGGGTGGACTACCGCTTCTGCCCGGCCTGCGGATCCCGCCTCCTCCCTCGCGAGGTGGAGGGGAGGTGGCTCCCGGGCTGCCCGGCCTGTGACTTCGTGGCCTGGCCCGACCCCAAGGTGGCGGTGGCCGTGCTCGCCCACGATGGTCACGGTCAGCTCCTGCTCATCCGCCGGGGCACCCCGCCCGCCCAGGGCGAGTGGGCGCTGCCCGGAGGGTATGTGGACGCCCAGGAGACCCCCACGGAAGCCGCCCGCCGCGAGCTGCTCGAGGAGACCGGGCTGGAGCTGGAGGTGGAGCGGCTGGAGGGGGTGCACCACGTTCCGGTGGGGGACGGGGGCGGGCTCCTGGTCCTCGCCTACGTGGGCCGGCTCAGCGGAGGGAAGGGTAGGACGACCCCGGAGGCGCTGGAGCTGGCCATGGTCGACCCCGCCAGGTCACCCGAGCTGGGCTTCTCCGCCCATCGCGAGGCGCTGGCCGGCTGGCGAGCCCAAGGCGGCTGAGTTGTTCTCCTTCATACGGCGCAGCTGCCTCGGGGGTTGCCTGGGCTGCCTCCTGCCCCTGCTGGTGGTGGCGGCCATCGTCCTGTATGGCGTTCACCAGATGCTGGCGGCACCAGCCTTCGCTCCCGTCCAGCCTGCCGGCCCGGCGGCGGTCCAGCTGGCGGTGGCCAGCGGGGTGGAGTCGGCTCTGGCGGCCCAGCAGCCGGTGGCATTGATCCAGCTCACCGACTCCGAGGCGACCAGCCTGCTTCAGCAGAGCCTGCCCGGGTACGTGGGCCTGGGGAGCCTCGAGGTCCACTCCGTCGGGGGGCAGATCGTGGTGAGCGGGGAGACCGCGATCCTGGGCCACACCATCGTCGTCAGCGGGCCCGTGGAGCTTAAATCCGGAGGGGGTACGGTGGTCGCCATGTCCTTCAAGGGTCTCTCGATCGGGCAGCTCGGTCTTCCCAAGCTGATCCCGGAGCTGCTCACCCACGGTCTGAGCCCCCAGTTCAACCTCGCGCTGGTCGCTGAGGGACGTGATGTCTCCTTCGCCTGTGCCGCCGCTCCGCCGGGCCGGGTGGTGGTGGGCGTGTACTACAGCTCCTCCCATCCGCCCGCGGCCGCGTACTGCCAGGGGGCGCGCTGATGCTCCCGGAGGGAACTCACCGGCTCACCCACCTGGATGAGCGGGGCCGGGCCCGCATGGTCGATGTCGGTGACCGCCCGGTGTCCCGCCGGGAGGCGACCGCCGAGGGGATGGTGCGCATCAGCGCCGAGGCCGCCGAGGCGGTGGCAACGGGCCAGTTGACCAAGGGGGACGTACTGGCGGTGGCCCGGCTGGCCGGGATCATGGGGGCCAAGAGGACCCCGGAGCTGATCCCGCTCTGCCACCCGGTGGCGCTTCGGCATGTGGATGTGGAGGCGGAGCTCGATCGTGATGCGCCGGCCATCCGGCTCCGGGCCCGGGCCCGCTGCGAGGACGCCACCGGGGTGGAAATGGAGGCTCTCACCGCTGTCGCCGTGGCCGCGCTCACCGTGATCGACATGCTGAAGAGCGTGGATCCGTGGGCGCGGGTGGACGGGGTGCAGCTGGTGGCCAAGAGCGGGGGGCGGTCCGGGGCGGTGACCAGGCCGGAGGATGCCAACGCCGGCTGACCCTCCCCGGGACGACCGTGAGCTGCGCGAGCTGCTCTTCCTGCAACAGCTGGCGCTGGCCGCCGCCTCCACCATGTCCCGCGACCGCCTCCTGGAGCTGGTGATCGGCCAGACCACCGGCGCGATGGATGCCGACGTCTGCGCCCTGTACCTGCAGGACGAGGCTCGCGGCGGGCTGGTCCTCACCGCCACCAACGGGCTGAACCAAGCCGCGCTGGGACGGGTCGTGATGCCCCTGGGAGAGGGGATAACTGGGGCTGTGGCCGCCTCGCGGCAGCCACTGGCCGTCCCCGAGGTGGCCCGGGACCCGCGCTTCAAGTGGGTGGAGGGAGTGGATGAGGCGCGCTTCACCTCCATGCTCTCGGTCCCCATCGAGGCGGGGCCTCGGATGGTGGGGGTCCTGAACGTGCAGACGGTGGCGCGGCGGGAGTTCCGACCCGAGGAGGTCGCCTTCCTTTCGGCGATCGCCGGGGCGATCGCCGGCGTCCTGGAGCGCAGCGAGCTCCAGCGCCGCCTCGAGGAGCAGCTGGAGGAGGTCCGCCTGGCCCAGGTCACCCACGAGCGGTTCACCGAGCTGGTGCTCACCGGAGCGGGGCTGGCCCGGATCGTGGATGCCATCTCGGGGCTGGCGGGCGGCGCGGTGGGCGTCTACGACCCCCTGGGGTTCCGGCTGGAGCATGGTCTGGGGCGGGGGCCGGGCCCCCGCCGGCTCCAGCTTCCGGCGCAGCTGACGGCCGGGGCCGAGGGACCGGTGGCGGTCCATCACGGCAGGCCACCGCAGCAGCTGACCCTTACCCCGGTCCGGGCCGGCTCCGAGCTGGTTGCGGTCCTCGCCCTGGAGGGCGACCTCGGCGGCTCCGCCTCCCGGCGGCGCGCCCTGGAGCAGGGCGCCACGGTCGTGGCCCTGGAACTCCTCAAGGAGCGGGCCGCCGCCGAGGTGGAGCGGCGGCTGCGAGGCGACCTGATCGAGGGGCTGGTCACCGCCGGGGGGGACCCCGAGGAGGCGAGGCGGCTGGCCCAGAGGGCCGAGAGGCTGGGCTTTCGGATTCCGGCCCAGGCCTGGTTGCTGCTCCTGGAGCCGGATGACGAGCGCTCCGCCACCGCCCTCCAGTCGGGACCCCTCCAGGAGCGCCTCTCCCGCGACCTCGTCGAGTTCTGCCGCCCCCGCTACCCCGGGGCGGTGGTGGCCTCCCGGGGGGCCGCCACCCTGGTGCTGGTTCCGGCGGAGGCCCCGAGCCGTGATCCGGGGCGCCCCCCGCTCCCGGAAGTGGAGGAGCTGGGGCGAGGAATCTCGCAGCTGGTGGGCGGTCTGGACCGCCGGCTCAGCGTCTCGGTGGGGATCGGCAACCTGAGTGCTGGGGCGGACGAGCTACCTCGCGCCTACGAGGAGGCCCGGCAGGCGTTGCGGCTGTCGCGCCGAGGCGGGCGGGGCCGGCTGGTGACCTCCTACCGCTCGCTGGGGGCGCTGCGCCTTCTGCTGGAGGTGCGCGACCCGGCGGCGGTGGACCGCTTCGTGGGCGAGACCTTGGGGCCACTTCTGGAGTACTCACGGAGGCGGGGGACCCCGCTGCTGGCCACCCTGGAGGCGCTGGCCGGGGAGGGCTGGAACCAGCGGGCCGCAGCGCGCCGGCTCAAGGTGCACATCAACACCTTGACCTACCGGGTGCAGCGCCTCGAGGCGCTGCTCCAGCTCTCCCTGGACGACCCGGAGACCCGGGTGGTCCTGCAGGTGGCACTGCAGGCCCGCACCCTCGGCCGCGCCTGACCGGGGGGGCGGACGGGCCGGGTCTGCGAACATGAGGGCGTGGTAGCCCAGTTGCCGCGACGCCATGATGGTGCGGGGGTATGCCTCCGGTCGGGCCCCAGGGGTTGGGGGCACTGCCGGTGACGGCCGCCGGCCCAGGGGAGCCTGAGCCAGCCCCACCTGACACTGCGGACCCGCGCCGGACCTATCGCCGCCTGGAGGATGCCAGGACTCTCAGGGCGCTGGCCCATCCTCTCCGCATTGCCCTCCTGGAGGCCCTGGCGGTGGAAGGCCCGCTGACCGCCACCGAGGTGTCCGAGCTGGTGGGGGAGAGCCCCACCACCTGCTCCTTCCACCTCCGCCAGCTGGCGCGCTTCGGTTTCATCGAGGAGGGGGAGCGCGGACCGGGGCGGCGCCGACCCTGGCGCATGGTCGCCCGAGCCAACACCGTCCCCCGAGTGGGCGAGGACGCGGCGGCCACGGTCGAGGCGGAGGTGCTGGGGAGCATCTTCCGCCGCCGGCTGATCGAGCACCTGGAGCTGTGGGAGGCGACGGGGTCCACCTATCCGGAGGAATGGCAGGCGGCGGCCGAGACCAATCAGTTCCTCCTCTTCGCGACCCTGGAAGAGGTAGAGGAGCTCAAGGGCCGGCTGCATGCCCTGCTGGGGGAATTCCTGCCCCGCCTCGACCCCGCAAAGCGTCCCGGAGGCACGGTCCCGGTGGAGCTCATAACGTTCATGTTCCCGGTCCGCCTCCCCCAGGCAGAGGACCGAGGGAAAATGCGCCGCAAGTAGGGGGCTTAGGGCCAGCCGCCACTCCGCAGCTCATTGTGCTCTATCGCACATGCGTTCCTCAGCTCCGGCTGGGGCTGCGCAGCACCGGCTGGCTGGGACGCCGCCGGGCCCGTGGCCGCCGCTCGCATATCTCGGGTTGGGCAGGCTCCAGGTGGCCGGTCCGGTACGGCGTCCGCAGCCGCTGAGCGGCCCCCGCCGCTCAGTCGGGCTCGAGGATCCCCGCCCCCTCGCCCTGGTAGTCGGGGAAGCGGTGCTGGAGCTCCCTCGCCAGGAGTCCCCCCTCCCCGAGCGAGGCGAGGTATTCCGGCGTGAGCGAGCCGCCGGAGAAGCTCCGGCAGAGGAGGAGGTCAAGGGCCGTACGGCGGGAGAACATCCCGCAGGACGCCACCCCCACCACCTCACACGATCCCAACCGGGCCACCCAGTAGCTGCTCCCGGGATGTACGGGAATGCCCCGGCGCACCGCGAGCGCACCGGCTTCAAGAAGCGCTCGCCACGGGCGGTCCAGAGGGTCGATCGAGGCCACGCCGGCCACCAGCAGGAGGTCGGCGGTGGCCACCATGGAACTCATCACCTCCCGGTCCACCGCGCCGCGATCGGGAAGGTACCTGACCTCGCGCACCGATCCCTGCAGCCACTCCACCTTGAGCCGGAGCGCCTCCTCGAACCGGGCCCGGCGGGTCTGGCTGAGCCCCTCCAGCACCAGGGCGCTCACCCGGCGGGGCAGGAAGGGGTGGACGTCCACCACCCCGCCGGTCCCCGCCCGGGCCTCGGCCTCCTCCAGCGCCTCCGACGGGATGCCCAGCCCGGTCACCTTGACCCCGGCCACCGAGCGCCCCGACTCCACCGGCATCCCGTCGGGGAGGGTGAAGACGGTGACCCCCTCCAGCGCGTTGAGGGCCAGCAGGCGCTCCGAGGCCACGTGGACCAGTCCCCGCCAGCGCGCCCGGCAGGTCACCTGGGACTCGACCGGCCGACCGGCCAGCAACCCCTCCCCGGCCACCCGCGCCACCAGCCGCGCCGCCGCCGAGTCCTCATCCACGTCCCCCGGCTCCAGGAACACCAGGTGGAGCTCGCCCGGCGCGGCCGCCTCCAGGAGCAGGTCGTCGGCGCGCTCCAGCCGGTGGCCCTTGGCCAGCAACCGGGTTCCGTCCCCGGCTCTCAGGTCCTGGCAGAGCATCCCTCCCAGCCAGCGCTCAGGAGAGCCCCGCCAGCCGTCCGCCGGAATGGACTCAGCCCGCATTGCCCGTTGGGGTCCGGATCCCGGCGAGATCGGCGGCGACCAGTGCCTGGTAGTCCTCCTCGGTGTCGCAGTCCACCGGCCGCCAGCTGGAGGGCAGGTCGACCCACCTCAGCTCCTCGCCCAGCCCGGCCAGGATCGGCCCAGCTCCCCGGTCTCCCCGGAGCCGTTCCACCAGGGGCCAGGTGGCCGGGCCCAGCGCCACCGGGTGGCCGGGGGAGGCGCGATCCCCCCCGTACGCCACGCTCCAGGCTGCGGAGCCGCCCTGGGCCACCGCTTCCAGCACCGCGGCCACCGCCTCCGGCCGGAGGCCGACCTGGTCGGCCAGCCCCACCAGGACCGCCTCGGGCTGATGGCGCGCAGCCGCGCGCAGCCCCACCCGGAGCGAGTACGACTGACCCCGGGCGGCCTCCGGGCTCGCCACCCACTCCGCCGCGGGCAGCCGGCCCGCTTTGGACCTAAGCTCCTCGGGGTCCCTGGCGACGACGAGGAGCGGCTCCGCGCCCCCCTCATGGGCGGCCCAGAGGGCATTTGCCAGTAGGGTCCTCCCCCCCAGCTCCAGCAGCGGCTTGGGCCGGCCCATGCGAGAGCTGGCGCCGGCCGCCAGCACCATGAAGGGCTGGCTCACAGGCTTCATCCGGTCTGGAGGGGCAGCCCGCTGCGCCCGTAGCGGACGGCCACGGCTTCGGCCAGGATGGCCAGCGCCTGCTCGGCCGGGGTGGCGCCCCCCAAATCCAGCCCGACCGGACCGTGGATGCGAGGGAGGGACTGCGGGTCTGCCCCCAACTCGATGAGCCGTTGCCGCCTCGCCTCCTGGGTCTTCCGGCTGCCGATGGCCCCGATGTACCCGACCCCGCTCCGCAGCAGGGCCAGCAGGGTGGGGTCGTCGAACTTGGGATCGTGGGTCAGGCAGACCGCCGCGTCCCGGGACCCGAGCCGGAGCCGGGCCAGGGCGTTTTGGGGCCACTCCTGCATCAGCTCGTCCGCGCTGGGGAAGCGTTCGCGGGTCAGAAACCTCTCTCGGGGGTCCACCACCAGCACCCGGTACCCCACCTCCTGGGCCAGCCGGCAGAGGGAGGATCCGGTGTCCACGGCGCCCACGATCACCATCTCCGGGGCGGTGCCCAGAGGTTCCAGCAGGATCTCGGTCCCCAGGACCACTTCGACCCCCGCGCGACCACTGCGCAGGTGCGGGGAGGCCGCCGCGGTGAGAGCCGCCAGCTCGGCTGGTCCGCCAGCCCCCACCAGCCGCCCGCCGGCAAGGAGCACCCTGCGACCCACCTCAGGGCCGGCGATCCAGGTGCAGAGCACGGCGTCCGCCCCGCTCTGCGCCGCCTCCTTGAGCTCGGCCACCAGGGGGTCCTCGGAGTCCCAGCGGAGACGCTCCACGAAGATGTCCACCTCCCCCCCGCAGGCCAGCCCCACCGTCCAGCCCAGCTCGTCCGCGATCCCGTAGTGGAGGACCCGGGGCGTTTCCCCGGAGAGGGTCCGGAGCCCCTGCTCCACAACCTCCGCCTCCAGGCAACCCCCGCTGACCGATCCCGCCATCCTCCCGTCCGGGGCGATCGCCAGCCGGGCCCCGGGAGGACGAGGAGTCGAGCCCCAGGTGCGCACCACGGTAGCCACCGCCACCTCGGGGTACTGGGAGGCCCAGTCGTCCAGGGTCGGTATGAGTTCAAGCAAGGCTCGGCCCATCCCTCCGGGCCCGGCGCCGCCGCCCGCTCTCGTCGAGCCGGAGGACCCGGCTCAGCTCCAGCAGGCTGGCGTAGTTGTGGACCGGCTGGAGGCGGTCCACGTGGGGAAGCGCCGCCCGCATCCCCGCCGCCTCGGGACGGAAGTCGGGATCGCCCATCCGCGGGTTGCACCAGATGAAGAGGCGGCTGCCCCGCCGCAGCCGAGCGGCCGCCTCCGCCAGCCTGGAGACGTCCCCGGTCTCCCAGCCGTCGCTGAGCAGGATGGTCACCGGCCCGCGGCTGAGCGCCCGCCCGCCCCATCTGGTGAGCAGTTCGTGGAGGCAGTCACCGATGCGCGTCCCCCCAGACCAGTCTGGGACGGCGGCGCCCACCGCTCTCAGCGCCGCGGCAGGATCCGCCTGCCGGAGCTCCCGGGTGACCCGGGTGAGGCGGGTGCCGAAGAGAAAGGCCTCAGCGCCCGGGGAGGTCCTCTCCAGAGCGTGCAGGAAGCGCACCATCAGCCGAGCGTAGCGCTCCATCGACCCACTGACGTCGCAGATCAGCAGCAGCTGCACCGGCCGCTCCCCCCGGCGCCGGCGGCGCAGCCGCAGCGGTTCACCCCCGGAGCGCAGCGCCGCGGCGCTGGTGCGGCGCCAATCGAGCTGTCGGCCCCGGCGGGCGGGGCGGTAGCGCCGGGAACGGCGCAGCGCCGGCCGCGCAGCCAGCTCGGCCACGGCCCGTTCCAGGTCGGCCAGCTCCTCGCTGGTGCAGGCGGCGAAGTCCAGCCGGCGCAGTCGCTCCTCCAGGCTGGCGATCCCCCGCGGCTGCCCCTCGGACCACGGCCCGGTCGCGTCGGAGGCCGCACCCGGGGCCTCAGCGCGCACGCTCACCTGGGCCACCGGGCGGGCCAGCCGCGAGGGCTCCGGGCGCGGACCACCCAGCTCCTCCCGGAAGGCGCGGTCGAAGACGGCCAGGTCCCCGCGCTGGTGGCACCAGCAGCAGCGCAGTGCCAGTCGGAGCCGGGCCCGGTCCTCCACGCCCACCAGGGCCGCGGCTCTGAGCCCCAGCAGCAGCTCGGAGGTGCCCACCGGCAGCCCCTCGCGCCGAAGCCGCCGGGCCAGCCCGACCAGGGTGGGCACGAGCCCTGCCGTCTCCGCCCTGACCTCAGCCCCCGACACCGGCCTCGGCCAGGAGTTCGGGAAGCCTGGCTCCGGACACCGCCGCCAGGTCCTCCTGGTACTTGAGCAGGCTGCCCAGGGTGGCGGCCACCAGCTCGGGGTCCAGCCGGTTGCGCTCCAGCGCCATCAGGGCGGCGGCCCAGTCGAGGGTCTCGGCCACCCCGGGCAGCTTGTAGAGCTGCAGGGAGCGCAACTGCTGCACGAAGGCCACCACCTGGCGGGCCAGCTGGGCGGGGACCTCGGGAAGGCGCAGGCGCACGATCGCCAGCTCCTCGGTGAACCCCGGGTAGTCGATCCAGTGGTAGAGGCAGCGCCGTTTCAGGGCGTCGTGGAGTTCGCGGGTCCGGTTGGAGGTGAGGAGCACCAGTGGGGGACTCGCGCAGCTGAGGGTGCCGCGCTCGGGGATGGTCACCTGCCAGTCGGAGAGCATCTCCAGGAGGAAGGCCTCGAACTCGTCGTCGCTGCGGTCGACCTCATCGATGAGCAGCACCCGGCGCTGCCCGTCCGCCGGCGCCAGGGCCTCCAGGAGGGGCCGGCGGATGAGAAAGCGGTCGGAGTAGAGGTCGAGGTCCGGCCCTTCCCCCTCATGCTGCCGGATCGCCAGCAGCTGGCGGGCGTGGTTCCATTC
Source organism: bacterium (assembly GCA_021816695.1). Taxonomy (GTDB): domain Bacteria; phylum Chloroflexota; class Dormibacteria; order Aeolococcales; family Bog-877; genus JAJYXT01. The sequence goes on from JAKAXE010000001.1 coordinate 25,880, forward strand.
GTACAGCGCCTGGCTCACGTCGATGCCCTCATAGCACTGCAGCCGCACCAGCTGGGCGCCCAGCACCCTGGAGAGCGCCTTGGCCAGCTCGGTCTTCCCCACCCCCGCCTCTCCCTCGAGGAGTACCGGTCGCTCCAGCTTGAGCCCCAGGTAGGCGACGGTGGCCAGGGCTGGATCGGCGAGGTAGCTGGCGGCGGCCAGCCGGGAGCGCATCTCCTCGACCGAGTCGAGGCCCTCAGCTCCCGGCCAGCCGAACTCCTCCGGCGCCCCTTCCGCGCCCCGACCCACCAGCCTTGACCGACCTCAGGCCGCCTGTTCCAGGGCCCTGCGGGTGAGGACCTGGGCGAGATGCCGCCGGTAGTCCGCCGAGGCCCGCGCGTCGCTGGGGGGCTCCAGGCCGTCCGCGGCGGCGCCGGCCGCCTCCGTGAAGGAGGCCCCGGCCTGCAGGCGGCTCTCCACCGCGGCCGCTCTCACCGCGGTCGGGCCGACGTGCGTCAGCCCCACGCGCCACCCGGAGTCCAGCTTCTGCACGGCCGCCCCGACGATGGCCCAGTCGTAAAGCCGGCGGCGGAACTTGATGTACCGGTGCGGTCCCGGGGCCATGGGGAAGACCACCTCGCAGACCAGCTCGTCATCGGCGAGCGCGGTGGTGAAGAGGTGCTGAAAGAAGTCCCGGGCGGCCACGCGGCGCCGGTCCGTGACGATGGTGGCGTCGAGCATGACCGCCAGCGTGGGGTAGTCTCCCGCGGCATCGGCGTGGGCGAAGACTCCACCCAGGGTGCCCCGGGCCCGGATCTGCGGGTCGCCCACCTGGGCGGCCATCTCCGCCAGCAGGGGGAGGTGGCGCTGCACCAGCTCGGAGCGGACCAGGGTGGAGTGCCTGGTCATGGCACCCACGCGCAGGAGGTCGCCCTCGGGGTGGACGTAGTCGAGCTCGCGAACCCCATTGACGTCGACCAGATGGGAGGGCTGGGAGAGCCGGAGCCGCAGGAGGGGGATCAGGCTCTGCCCCCCGGCGATGACCTTGGCCTCCGGACCGGCCTCGCGGAGCTGGGCCACCGCCTCCTTCACCGAGCCTGCCTTCGAGTACTGGAATGCTGCTGGAATCACCGCCCTGCCTCCTGCATCAGCCGCCAGAGCCGGTCCGGGCTGGCGGGCATGTCCACATGGTGGATCCCCAGCGGCCGCAGGGCCTCGCAGACGGCGTTGATCACCGCTGCCGAGGCCGCGATCGTCCCCGCCTCCCCGATCCCCTTCACGCCCAGGGCGTTGGTGGGGCTGGGAGTCACGGTCCGGTCGAGCTTGGGGGTGGGGAGCTCGTTCATGGTGGGGACCAGGTAGTCCAGCATGGTCCCGGTCACCAGCTGCCCGGACTCGCCGTCGTAGACCACCTCCTCGAAGAGCGCCTGGGCGATGCTCTGGGCGATGCCGCCCTGGACCTGACCCTCGACGATCATCGGGTTGATGACGTTGCCGCAGTCATCCACCCCGGTGTAGCTGAGGATCTCCACCGCCCCGGTCTCGCGATCCACCTCCACGACGCAGACGTGGGCCCCGAACGGCCAGACGAAGTTGGGGGGGTCGAAGTGGCTCACCGCCTCCAGCCCCTGCTCCATCCCCGCCGGGAGATTGCCGCCGTAGCTGGCCAGGGCCACCTCCTGGATCGTCTTCTTGGCCTGGGGGTTGCCCCGGACGGTGAAGGCGCCGGCGGTGAACTCCAGGTCGTCCGGCGAGGCCTCCAGAAGGTGCGCCGCCAGCTTCCTCGCCTTGGCGAGGATCTCCTGGGAGGCGGTGTAGAGGGCCATCCCCCCCACCGACAGGCTGCGGCTGCCGTAGGTGCCGTAGCCGAACGCCGGGCCCTCGGCGGTGTCCCCGTGACGCAGGTCGACCGCCTCCAGCGGGACCCCCAGGGTCTCGGCCACCAGCTGCGAGAAGGTGGTGTCATGCCCCTGCCCGTGGGCGTGGGTCCCGACGTACGCGGCCACCGAGCCGGAGGGCAGGAAGCGGATCTGGGCGGACTCCACCAGGGCGATCCCCCCGGTGGCGCCGGCGGTGGCGGCGCTGGGGCCGAAGCCGCAGATCTCCACCCAGGTCGAGAGCCCGATGCCGACCAGCTTGCCCTCCGCTCGGGCCGCCGCCTGGCGCTGCCGCCAGCCCTGGTAGTCGGAGAGCTCCAGGGCTCGGTCGAGGGTGCCGTCGTAGTTGCCGGAGTCGTAGGTGAGGCCGAAGTTGTTCACGAAGGGGAACTCGCGGGCGAAGTTCTTGCGCCGGAGCTCGGCGGGGTCCATTCCCAGCTCGTCGGCCATCCGGTCCACCATCCGCTCGCAGAGATGGGTGCCCTCGGGCCGGCCCGCCCCGCGGTAGGGGTCGGTGGGCACCTTGTTGGTGAGCACCCCTACGGTGCGGGCGGAGATCGCCTCCCAGCGGTACACCCCTCCCGCCATGAGGCAGGCGCAGGCCTGGAAGGCCCCGAAGGTCCCGTGGTAGGCGCCGAGGTCCAGCACCTGGGTCAGGCGCAGCCCCAAAAGGGTCCCATCCCGGAGGGCCGCCGCCTCCGCGGTGAACACCTGGCCCCGGCCGTGGATGGTGGTCATGACGCTCTCGGTCCTCGTCTCGATCCAGCGCACCGGGCGGCCCAGGAGCTTGGAGGCGGCCGGCACCAGGTAGTCCTCGGGGTAGGGGCTGATCTTGCTGCCGAAGCCGCCGCCCACGTCTGGGGAGACCACCCTGACACGGCTCTCCGGGATCCCCATGGCCCCGGAGACGAAGAGGCGGATGAAGTGGGGGTTCTGGCTGCTGAGCCAGAGGCTGAGGTCCTCGGAGTAGGGGGAGTAGCTCGCCATCACCCCCCGGGTCTCCATGGCCGTGGGGGCCAGCCGCTGCTGGATGATGCGCTCCTTCACCACTACCTCGGCCCGGCTGAAGGCGGCGTCGATGTCGCCCCCCGCGTAGGTCATGTCCCAGCCGATGTTGTCCGGACCGTCGGTGTGGACCAGGGGGCTGCCCGGATTCATCGCCCCCTCCGGGTCCACCACCGCCGGCAGGGGCTCGTAGGTGACATGGACAAGGTCGGCGGCGTCCGCGGCCAGGTAGCGGTCGTTGGCCACCACCACCGCCACCGGCTCCCCCTGGAAGCAGACCTCGCGCTCGGCGATCGGGAAGCGCTCCGGCACGTACTTCTTCTCCGGGGCGAAGGCCGGGGTGACCGGCATGCTCCCGCTGAGGACCTTGTGGAAGTCGGCGGCGGTGAGCACCGCCAGCACCCCCGGGAGTGCCCGGGCCGCCGCGGTGTCGATGCCGAGGATGAGGGCGTGGGGGTGGGGGCTGCGCACCACCGCCAGGTGGGTCAGCCCGGGCAGGGTGTGGTCCTCGATGAAGCGCCCATGGCCGGTGATCAGCCGCGGGTCCTCGCGGCGCTGGACCCGGGCTCCGATCAGCTGAGTGACCGCCATCTCCCTACCCTCCGATCGGGGCCGCAGCCCCCTCGCGCATCGCCAGGGCCGCCGCCTTCACCGCCTTGCGGATGTTGACGTAGCCGGTGCACCGGCAGAGATTGCCCTCCAGCCCCCTCCCGATCTCCTCGTCCGAGGGGTCGTGGTTCTCGGCCAGGAGCGCGGCGGCCGCCATGATGAACCCGGGGGTGCAGTAGCCGCACTGAAGTCCGTGGTTCTCCCAGAAGGCGGTCTGGAGCGGGTGGAGCCCTCCCTCCGGGGCCAGCCCCTCGATGGTGGTGATCTCGGCACCGTCCGCCTGCAGCGCCAGCATGTTGCAGGACTTGACCGCGGCCCCGTCCAGGAGCACGGTGCAGGCACCGCACTGGCTGGTGTCGCAGCCCACGTGGGTGCCGGTCAGCCCGCACGTCTCCCGCAGATAGTGCACCAGGAGGAGGCGGGGCTCGACCTCGTCGCTGCGCGCCTCCCCGTTCACCGTGACCCGCAGAGTCTGTCCCATGAGAACCCTCCGTGCGACGGGTGCCGAACTGGCCAGCCCAGTGGGAGCACCTGGTGAAAATCCAGACCCCGTGGGCCTCCGGCAGCTTGCCGGTCGAAGTATGGTCCACCGCGATCGGCTTGGCAACTGGTCCCCCCGTGCGCTCGCCGGGAGGACCCTCCAATTTGGGCCAGCGCCCATGTGTACGCCGGTTTCGGCGCGAGGCGCTCGCCATCCCCCGGGGTCGGCTCACCGCGGGGGATTCTCCAACCTCCGTGACCCAGCCCGGCCGGAGATGGGCACCGGAGCGCTCGCCCCCGGGAGCGCATCGGCCGACGGGCTCGACGGGCGGTGTGGTGGCCGCCATCCCCAGGGGCCCGCGGTGGAGCCGTTTGGACCAAATGCCGGGATATCCCCCGGGCCAGTCTCGTGCCCCTGCGGGGCGCGGCGGCCGCCGTACCCGAGCCTCCCTCCAGGAGCTAGGTGCTGGACATCCACCCCGGCACGGGCCATCATCGACCCCGCCAGCCACGCCGAGGAGCCCTTGTGGGATCTCACCGCCCCGTCCGAACACCTCCCCATCCCCAGCGAACGCACGGTCAGGACACCGGTGCGCTGGGCGAGAACACCCCGGGCCGTCGGCCCCAGGTCCCGACCGCCACTGGCAGCGGCCGGCCCGGCAGGGGGCGGGGAGCAGTACCGTCGCGGCCCGGCACCTGATGGCAAGCCCGGCTTCACAGCGGCCGGCCGAGGGGGATTCCGAGCTTTCCACGCAGGCTGGGCGCAACCGGCGCCGCGGATGCCGCCGTGGATGCTGCGGCTGCCTTGTTGGGGTGGGCACCGCCGTGCTGGTGGTGGTGCTGCTCCTGGCCGCCTACGCCATCATCCCCAACTCCTATCCGGCCTACCCGAACAGCGCCAGGGCGGCGCTGGCGCGGGTGGCCCGCTCCTCCACCCCAGAGCTCCCTTGGCTGCACAGCAATGGCAAGGAGATCCTGGACAGCGCGGGCGACCAGGTGCTGCTGCGGGGGATGAACGTCACCGGGCTGCTCCAGGCCAAGGACATGCGCCCGGGACCGGTTCCCACCACGGAGGACTTCAGGGAGATGGCCGCGGATGGCTTCGACGTCGTCCGCATCCCCATCAGCTGGTCGCTACTCGAGCCCCGGCCCGGAAGGTTCTCGACATCGTACCTGGACCTCCTGAAGAGGGTGGTGGGGGAGGCCGCCAACCAAGGTATCTATTCGGTGATCGACTTCCACAACATCGATTGGAGCATCTACTACGGCGGCGACGGGGCCCCCAGCTGGCTCACGGCCGGATTCCTTCCCCGCAGCTTCCCGGCAGGCAGCCCCTGGAACCGCCACCTGGCCCCTGGGGTCCTGGCGAGCTATGGCATCTTCTGGGCGGATCTGGGCGGCTGGCAGGAGGACGCGATCCAGGCCTGGACCGTGGTGGCCCGGGCCTTCAGCCACGACTCAGCGGTGGCCGCCTTCGACGTCTGGAACGAGCCCCACCCCTTCCCCATCCCCCCGGGGGTGTTCGAGGCCAAGTTCCTGCTCCCCTTCGAGGCCAGCCTGATCTCAGCGATGGCCCGGGTGGCTCCCCTCCAGATGTACATGGAGGAGCAGACCCTGGACTTCGGCCTCCCCACCTACGTGGGCCGGCTGCCCTATCCCAACCAGATCTTCTCCAGCCACGTCTTCGCCACCCTGCTCGAGCCTCCCTGGCAGTCTCCCGTCCCCCAGTACGGCGCCCCGCTAAAGCTGCTCGAGAGCCAGGCCAGGACCGCCGGAGCCGCCCCCTGGGTGGGTGAGGTGGGTGGCCCTCCCGGGGCGTCCGGCAACGCCTGGATCGCCCGGGAGATGAACGAGCTGGACTCCTACCGGTTGGGCTGGGCCTACTGGGACTGGAACGAGGGTGGAAGCTGGGCCTTCGTGAAACACCAAAGCCGCCTCAGGCTGGTGGCACGTGCCTACCCCAGGGCGACCCCCGGGAGGCTGACCTCCCTGGCCTACGACCCCTCCAGCGGGGAGCTGGTGGTGGGGATGACGGGGCCGACCGGCGGCCGCCCGCTGGTGGTCGAGGTGCCGCACTTCCTCACCCACTTCTCCATCAGCAGCTCTTTGGCAGGCCCCCCGCCGGCCTATCACTTCGACCTGGCGACCCACCTCCTGACCATCGACCTGCCGGCGGTCACCGGGTCCTTCGCCGTTCGGGTCCACTTCAGCTGACTCCGGTTGCGGACGGCCCGCTGCTCAGGCCCGGGTCTCCGGCATCGGCCCGGGGGGCGCGCTGGGACCGCTGACTGATGGACGCATCAGCCTCCTCGTCCGGGCGAGGCCCCAGCGGTCCAGGTCGTCGGGGAGGTCCCCGGACGTCGCCAAGCCCGCCAGCTCTGAGAGCTGCCTTGCCCGCACACCCCGCCGCTCCACCCCGGGCCTGGCCAGGAGGCAGTCCGGGTCGTTGGTCCACCACCTGCCATTGGTGAAGGCCCGCGCCCGACTCACGACCTGCGCCGACCTGCCGGACGGCTGGCTCAGGTCCCCACTCGGTGGCTCCCAGCCGGGGGCGGTGTCCGGCCCGACCCGGACCGCGTCCGCCAGCCCCACGGTCGGCAGGAGGGGGGCGCCGCAGGCCACGAGCCGCGCCCCGCTGCCGATGGCGCGTCGGATCGAGGCCATCGCCATCCGGTAGGGGCCGATCCCGGAGCCGGGACCCTCGAGGGCTCCGGCGTAGAGGAAGTCCAGCTTGAAGTAGGAGACGCCGAGCTCCGCGAGACCCTGGAGCCGGCCGCTCAGGTGCGCCAGGGCCGCCTCCCGGCGGAGGTCCAGAGCCAGGATCCGTCCCTTCCAATTGCGTCCCGCGTCGAGGTCGGTCCGGTACCAGTCGGGATGTCGGCGGGCGGTCTCGCTGTCCTCCGCGGCCACGAAGGGAGCCACCCACACTCCCAGTTCGAGGCCGTCCGCCGAAAGCGCTCGGGCCAGTTCCCGGAGATCGCCAAACCGTTCCCGATCCGGCCACCAGTCCCCGGTTGCCGCCTGCCATCCGTCGTCCACCTGGAAGACCGAGATGGGCAGCTGCCTCTGCCTGGCGGACCGAGCCGCCCGGATGACCGCGGCCGCCGTGACCCGGTCCCCGAGGCAGTACCAAGAGCACCAGACGGGCGGCAGTGACTTCCGAGTGGCCCGCCCCGCTCCGGGGAAGGACTCGGCCCAACTCCCCAGTGATTCATCCACCCCCGCGCCCCTCTCGCCCGGCCAAATCCGCACCTGCCCGTCGGCGCTGACCTCCAGACGATCCTCGAGGAGCCGGGCGCGAATCGAGGGGACCAGGTCAGGCCCCTCGGCGGCGAAGATCAGGATCGGCTCATCGCCGCCGCGCGCCACCGCCAACAGCCCCTCCCCCTGGAAGCCCTCCCCGGGCGCGGGGCAGCCCGGGCGGTAGTTCATCACCTGGGTGGTGGGGTCCTGGGGGCGGGCGGACCGCGAACCGGCTCGATAGAGCGCGGCGGGGCTCCAGGACTGCCAGCCGAACTCGTACACCTGGGCGCTGCCGGGATCGCAATCCAAGACCGCGACCGGTTGGAACTCCCGGTCGGTCACCGCTGCCCCTGTCAGCGCTGGACGAGGGGAAGGACCTCGGTGAGGCTGGTGATCGACTCCCCCTCCCAGAGCCGGTCCGGGTCGTACCGCATGTGCTCCAGCGCCAGGTGATTGCCGTACAGGATCCGCCGGGCGGACAGCCCCACCGCCTCCGCCCCGGTCAGCTCCTGGCTGCCCCCGTCACCCACGTAGAGGCAGTCCTCCGCCTCCAGCCCCAGAAGGGAGAGCGCCTTGCGATAGAGCTCGGGGTCCGGCTTCCGGCGTCCCTCCACCCAGGAGAAGAGCGGCGACTGGACTGGCCGGCCCCAGCTCAGCTCGGGCCAGAGCCGCGGGGTCTCGGCGGAGCAGTCGGTGATGAGTCCCACCGAGACCCCGCGATCCCGCAGGCTGGCCAGCAGGGACGGCACCTCCGGGCGCGGGCGGCTCAAGACCTCGCGAAACTGGGAGATCCTGAGCTGCGCGGCCCGGTCCAGGGCCTGCTCCGATGGCTCGTGGCCCACCTTGCGGCAGAGGGTCCTGAGCATCGGGGCCACGTCGCCGAGCCGCCCGGTGGCGCGCTCGGTGTAGGTCGTCTCCATCAACTCCAGGAAGGGCTCGAGGGGGGCCTCCAGCGCCTCTCCGAGCTCCCGCGCCCGGAAATCGGCCTCCTGCGCAGTCCAGCCGTCTATGAGCGTGCCGTAGAGATCGAAGATGACTCCCCGGTACGGCACGGCTCCAGTCTACCGGGGAGTGCCGGGGCCTCCCCGGTGACCCAGTTCGGTGCTGGCTGACGGCAGCCCCGCGACCATCTCCAGAGCGTGGGGGAGGGCCGGCCAGACCGCCTCCAGACTCTCCTGGGCGGCCTTGAGCGCGCCGGGGAGGGCGAGGATCAAGGTGGGGCCGAGGACGACGGCCACCTGGCGGGAGAGCATCGCGTGGGGGGTGTGCAGGGCTCCCTCGCGGCGCATCGCCTCCGCCATTCCCGGCACCTGGTACTCCCCCGCCCTCAGGACCGCCTCAGGGGTGCGGTCCCGGGGATGCAGCCCGGTGCCGCCGGTGCAGAGGATGAGCGCCGGAGCCTTCTCCAGGACCACCCGACGCAGCCAGCCCTCGATCTCCACCGGCTCATCCGGGAGCAGGTGCCGGAGCACCACCTCGCCCGGCAGCTCCTGGACCCGGCTGGCGAGGAAGTCCCCGCTCCGGTCCTCCCGCAGCCCCTGCGACCCCAGGTCGCTCACGGTGAGAACGGCGACCCGCCATCGGCCCTGGACCCGCGGGGGCTCGCAGCGGTCGGGGTTGCTCATCCGGGCACCTCACCGCCCATCACCGCCAGCATGCGCGACAGCCGGGCGGCGTCCAGGCTCAGGTGGGAAAACTCCTGGAAGCGGGAACGGAGGTTGGCGTACTGACCGGCCAGGGCGGGGTCCTCCTCCGACCCCGCGGCCGCCCACTCCTCCAGGTAGTGCACCGCGACGACCCCTGCCTGGAGGCTCTCCTTGAGGCAGCCGAAGCACGGTCGCATGGTGGTATAGAGGGTCGCCCCCAGGGTGGGCTGCCCGAAGCGGGCCGCCGCCAGCAGCGCGTTCTGCTCGGCGTGCACGCAGATGCAGAGATCGTAGGCCCGCCCGGGGGCGAACTCGGGCTCGTCCCGGTGGAGGCAGCGGTAGCACCCACCCTCCGAGCAGTTGGGCATCCCGATGGGGGTGCCGTTGTACCCGGTGCTCAGCACCCGGTCATCCCGGACCACCACCGCCCCCACCCGCCTCCCCAGGCAGTCAGCGCGGGCTCTGGCCGCCAGGGCCAGGAGGGCGAAGTACTCCTGCTTGTCAGGACGGTCTCGGGGGTCCCAGGTCATCTCAGAGTCCGCCGGCTGGAGCAGCTCTCAAGGGCAGGCCGCCACAGCACGGTCGGATCCCACTCTCAACCGAGCTCGGCGAGGAGCTGGTCGGTGGAGACCACCCGGCAGAACTCCTCGTGCAGGGAGGCCGCGGTGCGCTGGGCCACCTCCTCGGCGGAGACCGTCGCCCCATCGGGGGTGCGGCGGTCGAAGGCGCGGGTGGCATCGAGCACCAGGTCTGCCTCGTACCCCAGGTCGCCGGCCATCCGGGCGGTGGTCTCGCAGCAGTGGTCGGTGGCGATACCGCAGATGGCCAGACGGGATATCCGCCGCTCCTGCAGCCAGCGGTCCAGGTCCGGTCGGCCGTAGAAGGCGGAGTGCACCTTCTTGGTCACCAGGAGGTCGGGGTCCCCGGCCACCTTGAGCCGGTTTCCCTCGGTTCCCGCGGCCAGCGGGGAGCCCTCCTCGTCGGAGTCGTGGCGGACGAAGATCACCGGGAGCGCCAGCCTTCTCCAGGCGCCCAGCAGACGGTCGATGTTCCGCTCCATCTCCGGGTTTCCCGGGCGGCCCCAGCTGGGGTCGTCAAACCCCGCCTGGACATCGATGACGAGAAGGGCCCGGCCGGCCCCTGGGGCCTCCACCCGACTACCTCCCGACCACCCCGGCGATGAGCTCCGGGTCCAGCCCGGGGAATCCGTCAAGGTACTCCCGCCGCTCCTGGCGCAGCCGCTCGACTATCGCCTGGTACTCATGCAGCCGGCCCTGGCGCTGGTAGAGCCGCCGGGGCTGGAGCAGCTCCTCGTCGTCGATGCCGGGCACGGAGCTGGCCAACTCGTAGCCGAAGTCGGGGTCGGTCTCCCAGGTGATGGTGCCCTCGGCGATCGCCTTGACCACCGCGGAGGAGTGGGGGATGCGCACCTTCTTGGCTCCGGGCTGGCCCGCGTCCCCTCCCACCGAGCCGGTGTTGAGGAGGTAGACCTGGAAGCCGCCGCTGGCGTGGAGCTCCTTGAAGCGGTTCCCCTGCTGGGCGTGCAGGAGGGGGAAGAAGGGGTTGGTTCCCGGTACCCGCAGCGCCCGGCCGGCCTCCGCGGCCCCCCCGGCGGCGGTCCCCTTGGTCTCCCCGAGCATGAAGTAGCCGGCGGCCTGCTCCAGGGGCAGGCGGGCCACCGCCGGGATGATCCCGTCGTTGCGGTTGAGGATCAGCAGGCTGCTCACCGGAGGCGCCGTGCGCGCGTCCTGGGACCAGCCCAGGGCAGACATGGGGAAGACCGCCCGGCCGTTCTGGGTGTAGCTCTCGTCGAAGAAGTCCACCGGCCCCCCGACCTCCTTCTGGGAGACGTTCTCCAGGTAGGCCACCGGGGAGGTGACGGCACCGTAGATGGTGGGCTCGTCCTCCTGGGAGAGGGCGTAGGTCTTGGCGAAGCAGCCGTTCTCGGTGCCGTAGACCCTGCCGTCGGGCATCAGGGCCACGAAATCGTCCTGCACCGGCTTGCTGTCGTTCTGGCGGGTGAAGGTGGTGGTGGTCTTCCCCGTACCCGAGAGCCCCACGATCAGCAGGGTGCGCTCCCCCCCCGTGGTGGGGATCACCTTGCAGCCCGCGTGGAGAGCCAGCCCGCCGCGCTCGTAGACCAGCCGGTTCCACATGCGCAAGAGCCCCTTCTTGGACTCCCCGAAGTAGTCCGAGTTCAGGACCCGGGTGAGACCGCTCTCCAGCTCCACGGCGATGAGCCGGTTCTGGGGGTAGCCCTCCGCCTCCAGCGCCGGGGTGTACACCAGGGTGAACCAGGGCTCGAAGTCGGCCCCGGACTCACCATCCTTGAAGAGGAGATGGTCCTGCATCCCGGCGATGTTGGCGTAGGCCTGGTCCATCACCAACCGGGCCGGGCAGCGGAACTGCTCGTCGTTGCCGATGTAGCCGTCGATCACCAGCACCTCGCGGTCGCGCAGGTAGCTCTCCTGCAGCTCGCTGACCCGCTCCCACTCCGCCCGGGTGATGGTCTTGCTGGAGGTGACCGAGGGATCGTCGGAGACGATGTAGGTGGACTCGGTGCTCCGGGCCAGCACCTTGGTCTGGACGTTGTAGTTGTCGTAGGCGGTGAGCCGGGCGGTGGGCATGGCCGCCGTCAGCCGGCGCAGCTCCGCCTGGGGGGGGTTGTAGGTCACCTTCCTCGCCGTGGGGATGTACCGACTGGCAAGCTGGCTCATGAGCGCCTTCGCCTCCTCATCTCCGCTCGAACTCTCGGCCGGCAGGTTACCGCAGCCGAAGGGTGGCCCGGGTTTCCAGATCGGGGACCGCTCTCCCCGGCCCCAGGCGCCGTGTACGATGCTGCCACGCAGGACCCAGGAGGTGCAGATGGCGCGATCGTCCGCGGATGGAGTGGGTGCCACGGTGGGGGCGGTCATGACCCGGGCGGTGATCACCACCAGCCCCGACGCCACCATCGAGGAGGTGGCGGAGATCCTCAGCCGTCATCACATCACCGGCATGCCGGTGGTGGACGACCACCAGCGGGTAGCCGGGGTGGTCAGCGAGATGGACGTGGTCACCAAGTCCGGTCGGCTGGTCAAGGACATCATGACCGCCGAACCGGCCACCGTGGGGGAGGAACTCCCGCTTCATGAGGTGGCCGACCTCCTGATGGGCCGCCGGATCCGGCGGCTCCCGGTGGTCCGTCACGGCAAGCTTGTGGGTCTCATCTCCCGCACCGACCTGGTCCTCTTCTTTGCCCGGCATCAGTGGGCCTGCTCCGCCTGCGGTGCCACTCAGCGCGGCCTCCAGCCGCCGGCGGCCTGCCCGGCCTGTGGGCGAGGGGAGTTCACCCTGGAGACCGCCCCGCACGGCATGTGACCGCTCAGGGCTGGGAGCGGTGCAGCAGCTTGCGCAGATCGTGGACCGCGTCCACCCAGCGGATGGTTCCGCTTTGGGAGCGCATCACCACTGAATGAGTCGTCACCTTGTCGCCGGCGAAGCGCACGCCGCCCAGCATCTCCCCGTCGGTGATTCCGGTGGCCGCGAAGAAGATGTTCTCGCCCCCCGCCAGCTCGGCGGCTGAGAAGACATGGGTCTCGTCGTACCCCTCGGCCCGCACCAGGTGGCGCTCCTCGTCGTTGCGGGGCCAGAGCCGGCACTGCATGTCCCCGTCGATGCAGCGCACGGCGCAGGCGGTGAGCACCGCCTCTGTGGCCCCTCCCACCCCCATCAAGACGTCGATCCCGGTGCGCTCCGGTAGGGCGGCCATGATCCCCGCCGCCACGTCGCCGTCGCTGATCAGCATCACCCGCGCCCCCGCCGCCCGGACCTCGGCCAGGAGGCCCTCGTGGCGGGGCCGGTCCAGCACCACCACGGTGAGGTCCTCCAGGTGGCGTTCCTCCGCCTCGGCCACCCGGGCCAGGTTGTCCGCCACCGACAGGCGGAGGTCGATGGCCCCCTTGGCGCGGGGGCCGACCACCAGCTTCTCCATGTAGAAGCAGTGGGTGCGAAGCAGCGTGTCGCGCTCGGACAGGGCCACGGTGGCGATCCCCCCCGGCAGTCCGCGGGCCACCAGGCGGGTCCCGTCGATGGGGTCCACGGCCACGTCGACCAGGGGTGGGTTGCCATTGCCCACCTCCTCCCCAATGTAGAGCATGGGGGCTTCGTCCTTCTCCCCCTCGCCGATCTTCACCACCCCGGCCATGTCGACGTAGGCGAGGCTGCGGCGCATCGACTCCACCGCGGCCCGGTCCGCGGCGATCTTGTCGTCGCGGCCCATGAAACGGGCGGCCGACATCGCCGCCCCCTCGGTCACCCTGACCAGGTCCATGGCCAGGTTGCGGTCGGTGGGGCTGCCCGGGTCGGTGGTCAGGATGTGGATGGCGCTCAGGGGATCTTTTGCCACGGCGCGGCCAGGATAGCGGCTGGGGGGCGCCGGGGGGTGATGCGATCATGGGGGGATGAGAGAGCTGCCTACCCCCACCCGGTTTGCCTACGACGAGAAGGCAAGGGCGCTGGTGGTCGAGTGGCGGGACGGCGGGCGACAGCGGATCGCCTTCGCCGAACTGCGGCGGGCCTGCCCCTGTGCCTCCTGCCGCGGCGAGCTGGGTGCTCCCGGACGCTTCGAGACGGATCCCGAGCTCCACCCTGGAGAGGACGAGCTCGCCGACATCGCCCTGGTCGGCAACTACGGGCTCAAGGTGGTCTGGGCGGACGGGCACGACACCGGCATCTACCGCTTCGAGCAGTTGCGCGAGCTGGGACAGCTCAGCTAGGGCCTGGGGCAGCCCTCCCGGCGGCCGCCAGCAGCGCCCGCAGCCGCGCGGCCACGATGGTGGGCTTGAAGGGCTTGATCACCACCTCCCGGGCGCCGGCCGCCCGGGCCATCTCCTCCCCCCTGGGGTCCCGCTGCTCCGGCATCAGGACCACTCCGGCGGGAGGCTCGGAGCCGGAGGCCAGCAGCCTGCGGCAGAGATCCCGGCCGTCCTCCTCCAGGGTGACGTCGCAGAGCAGCAGGTCGACGCCCCCCGCGCGGCACAGCGCCTCCGCTTCGGCCGCCGACCGCACCCAGGTCACGAGGTGGCCCTCCTGGGTGAGCTTGAACTCCAGGATGCGGCCGATCATCGGCTCGTCCTCCGCCAGCACGATACGGGCCGGGTCCACATGTCGAGTTTAGGTGGCGGTGGCTGTGCACTTTCGGGGCACCAATTTCGGTCACCGGTGCCACCATAGGGGGCGGCGAAACAACCCGGCTGCCGGGAGCGTTGCAGGGGGTGAGGGGTGCGGGGAGGCTCACCCCTGCCCACCCCGGACGCACTCCAAGCAGCCCTCTACCGGATGCCCCCCATGCCCCGTGGCCGTCACCGCCTCATGAGCCACCCCCGCCGGAGCCCTCTGGCCCCGGTGTCGAGGCTCGGCCCGGCGATCGCGCAGGCTGCACCGGGCATCGATCCCGTGATGATCGCGGCGATCGGGGTGCTGGCCGTCCTGGGGGTGATGAACCTGGTCGCGGTGGGGGACTCCTCCCTCGCCCTCCACCAGAGCGTGGCGGTGGTTCTGGGGCTTCTGGTGATGCTCTGGGCCTGGCGCACCCCGGGCCGCTGGTGGCCCTGGCTGGGGAGGCTGGCCTACGCCGGCTCCGTCCTCCTGCTTCTGGGCGTAGCCGCCCACGGGGTGGAGGCGTACGGGGCCAAGCGCTGGCTGGACATCGGCTCCTTCGTCCTGCAGCCGTCGGAGCTCGCGGAGCTGGGCCTGGCGCTGGTCCTGGCCGAGGTGATGTCACGGCGGGAATGGCGCGAGCGCAGCCGGGTGGGGGTGGCCCTCCTGCTCACGATGATCCCCGTGGGCCTGACCCTCCTCGAGCCTGACCTCAGCACCTCGGCTCTCCTCGTCCTGATCGCATTGGCCGCCCTGGTCCTGGGCCGGGTGCGCTGGCGGGTGTTGGGGGGGCTCGGGGCTCTGGGGTTGGTCCTTCTGCCAGTGGGGCTGCACTTCCTGCGGCCCTACCAGCTGGCCCGGCTGCACAGCTTCCTCTCGGGGGCGGGCGGCTCAGGCGGGGGCTTCACGCTGGAGCAGGCGCACATCGCCATCGCCTCCGGGGGACTGCTGGGGATCGGACACTCCACGATCGCCCAGCTGCTGGCCTCCTATCTCCCGGCCAGGGAGACGGACCTCGCGTTTGCCAGCCTGATCGAGCAGTACGGGCTGGTGGCCGGGGCGGTGGCCCTCTGCGCTGCCGCGCTGCTCACCTGGCGACTGGCGTCCGCGGCGGCTTCGGCCCGAACTCCCCAGGTGGCCCTCATGGCGGGGATCATGGCGGTCCTAGTTGGCGGGGAGGTGGTTCTCTCGGCGGGCGGGAACCTGGGCGTTCTGCCCCTGGCCGGCGTCCCGATCCCCTTCCTGGCCTACGGCGGCACTGTGACGGTGGCCCACCTGGCCGCCTTCGGGGTGATCCTCGGCGGGCGTGTGGACACGGAGCGCCGCCGCCTCTGGCGGCTTCCCCCCCGCCTCCGCCAGCGCCCCCGGCTGGCCCGGACCCTGGCCATCTGCCTGGCGGCGAGCCTCCTGCTCCTAGCAGGGGTGGCCTATCACTTCCAGCAGTCCGACGGCAGCCAGGCCCGGCAGGCGGCCCTCACCGAGGTGACCCGCTGGATACCCCTCACCCCAGAGCGGGGACTGATCGAGGATCGCCACGGCACCGTACTGGCGGCCGACCCGGCCGCCGACCAGGTGGTGGCCGTACCGCAGCTGGTGCCGCAGGAACGATGGTCCCAGCTGGCGGCCCTGCTGGGGCAGCCGCTTCCCCAACTTCGACGGGAGATGGCCGAGCCCACCGAGGGCGGCTGGGTGGTGACCCTGGCCGCCCAGCTGCCCACCGTTCGCGCCCTGATGCTCCAGGCCGCCTCCGTCCCCGGGGTGATCGTCGAACCCGCGCTGGGGAGGGTCTACCCCTACGGCGCCGTGCTCGGCCCCATCCTCGGCTACACCGGGGTGGAGACCCCCCAGCAGGTCAAGCAGCTGGGTCTTCTCCCTTATGGGGCCCAGCTGGGCCAGGCGGGGCTGGAGGCCGAGTACGACTCCGTGCTGCGGGGGACGTATGGGTGGCAGGGGATCCTGGTCAACGCCCTGGGGGTCCCCGTCGGCTGGGGTCGGACCATCCCCCCGGTGAATGGCAGGACGCTGGTCACCTCACTGGACCTTCCGCTGCAGGAGCTGGCGACCCAGCTACTGCAGAAGTCGATCTCGGGTGCCTACCCTGGCTCCCAGCGGGGGGACGAGGGGGCGGTGGTGGTGCTCGACCCGCGGAACGGCCAGGTGCTGGCGATGGCCAGCTGGCCGGCCTACAACGACCAGATCTTCGAGGCGCCCCGGGACTCCGCCGCCATCGAGCAGCTCCTCAGCGCGCCCGGGAGCCCGCTCCTGGAGCACGCCACCCAGACGGCGATGCCGCCGGGCTCCAACTTCAAGCTGGTGGTCTCCTCCGCCGACGTCTATCACGGGGCCATCCCGCCCTCCGAGGTGATCCCCACCGGCTACACCTTCACCTACGACGGGCACACCTTCGACAACTGGGAGACCCTGCCGCCCCAGGACCTGCCGGAGGCCATCGCCTGGTCCAACGACGTCTACTTCTACAAGCTGGCGGTGGCTCTGGGAGCCCAGAACCTCATCGGCACCGCCCAGACCATGGGGGTTGGCCAGAACACCGGGATCGACCTTCCCGGCGAGAGCCCGGGATACCTCGGAACCCCCAGCTCGGTGGCCAGCCTGGGCGAAACCTGGTACCCCGGCTCCACCGTGATCCTGGGGATCGGGCAGGGCTACGTGACCGCGACCCCCATCCAGGACGCGGTCTGGACCGCCGAGGTGGGGACCGGATCCAAGATCACCCCCCGGTTGGGGATGGCCCTGGAGACCGACTCCTCCCTCACCCCGCTCCGCGCTCCGGCGCCTCAGCCCCTGCCCTGGGCTGCGGAGCTGGGGCCGGTGCGCCAGGGGCTCCGGCTGGCGGTCACCCAGGGGACGGCTGACATGCTCGACCCCCTGAACGTGGACGCCGGGGGGAAGACTGGGACCGCCCAGGACCCCACCGCCCCCAACGGCGGGCCAGACGCCTGGTTCACCGCCATGGCCCCGATGTCCTCGCCGCAGGTGGTGGCGAGCATGCTGGTGCGGGGTGGTGGGCAGGGTTACTACACCGACCAGCCCGCGGTCGCCCAGCTTCTCAAGTACTACTTCGCCAACCAGGCGGCGATCACCTCCACCACCCCCGGGCCCATCGCGGGCCCCACTGCCACCACCCCGGCGGCCCCGCCCTCACCGCCTGGGCACCCGGCGCTGGCGGTGGCTCCCGGGGCCGACCAAGCGGCCCGGCTCCGGGCGGCCGCCGGCCACCTGTGAGCCGTGAGCGTCAGGCCTGGGGCGGGGCCCCCTTGAAGGCGGCCAGGACCCGGGGGGTGGAGAGCGCCTTGGCTGCCCCCTCGGCAACGCAGGTGAGCGGTCGCTCCGCCAGGGTCACAGAGAATCCCAGGGCATCCTCCAGGTGGCGCTGGAACCCCTCCAGCAGTGACCCGCCGCCGAAGGCCAGCACCCCACCCTGCATGATGTCGCCCACCGCCTGGGGTGGCAGCCGGTCCAGGACCTCGGCCAGCGCCTCCACGATCCCGTCCACGGTGGGGCGGATGGCCAGCGCCGCCTCGTCCGGATCCAGGGTCTGCATGCGCGGCTTGCCGGTGAAGACGTCACGTCCCTCGACCACGATGGGGTTGGGAACGGAGTCCACCTTGCGCAGCCGGATCTTGATGTCCTCCGCGGTCAGCTCGCCGACGATGAGGTGGTGCTCTTGCCGGAGGTACTGGTTGAGGGCGGCGGTCATCTCGTCCCCCGCCACCCGGCAGGAGCTGGCGGCCAGGATGCCCCCGAAGCAGATGGCGGTGACCTCGGCGGTACCCCCGCCCACATCCACCACCATGTGCGCCCTTGCCTCCAGCGGGTCGATGCCGCAGCCGATCGCTCCCGCCACCGGCTCGGGGATGAGGTCGGCGTGCCCGATCCCCGCCTCCTCCAGCGCCTCCACCAGGGCCTGCCTCTCCAGCCCGGTCGCCCCGGCGGGGACCCCGCAGATCGCCCGGGGGCGGAAGCGCTCCCAGGGGCGGCGCGTCACCTGGTGGATCACCACGTTGATGAATCCCTTGGCGGACTGCAGGTCGGTCACCACCCCGTCCCGGATCGGCCGCACCGTGGCCATGCCCACCGGCGTCCGCCCGGTGAGCTCGCGGGCCTGGCGCCCGACGAGGATGGGGCGGCGGTTGCCGTCCGCCCCCAGGGTCACCAGCATCACCGAGGGCTCGTTGAGCAGGATGGTGCCGTCGCGGCGGCAGACCACGGTGTTGGCGGTCCCCAGGTCGATGCCCAACTCTGCCGACAGCAAGCCCATCCCCGTCACCCGCCTACCGGAACCTGAACGCAACCCCGCCCCAAGCCTACCCCTCCCCGTCAGCAGCAACGATGCCTGAACTGATCTCGTTTCGGGACGGGTCGAGAATCTCGCTCGCGGGCAGCCCCGAGGAGTTGGCCGGAGGCTCCCTGATGGCGGGCGGCAGGAGTTGCGAGCTGAGGCACCGCCGGCTCAGCTCCACCCCGCAGGCGCAGGAGCTGGTGGAGCGGCTGCGGGTGGCGGCGAGCGTCCCTGGCGCCCTGACCCTGCCTCCCGAGGCCGCGGCGGCCGAGGGCTCACAGGTGGTCTGCGCCTTCCGGGCCCGGCGGGGAGCGGACCTGCGTTCTGTTCTCCGGTTGGTGCCGCTCACCCTGGAGCAGGCCGCCCTCCTCGGCGACGGGCTGCTGGCTGCGCTGGCCGCCCTCCACCGCCGGGGGGTGGTCCAGGACCGTCTTGATCCGGAGCGGCTCCTCCTCGGCCAGGACGGCCGCCTCCGCTTGCTGGAGCCGGGGCTGTGGGCCCCGCTCGAAGCCCATCCCCCCGGCCGCGACCTCGAGCGTGCCGGGCGGCTCCTGGAGCGGATCCTGGGGTCGGTGACCGGGGCCGCCCGCAGAGACGGGTCGGACCTCTCCCAGCTTCGCTCCGTGGCCGAGGGACTCGGCACCGCCGAGGGGGCGGCCGCGGCCGGACTCTCACTCGCCGCCTGGCGGTCGGCCCTGCCGCTGGATCCCCGCCGACGCCAACGGGTGCGGAGCCAGCTCGGTGCCCTTGGTGCCAGACTGCCCCAGTCGCTCCCCGCGACCCCTCGCTCGTCGTCGGCCCCGTCGGAACTGGGAGACGGGAAGCCATCGGCCCCGGAGCTTCCCGTCGGCGCCGCGGCGATGCCCCTGGGCTCAGCCCCAAGCGGCCGGCCCCCGGCTCCCCTCCCGCCGTTCGCGGCCCCGGCGGGTCGGGCGCCGCGGAGATCCCGCACCCTGGCCGCACTGGGTGCCGCGGTGGTCCTGGTCTCGTTAGGGGTGCTGGCGGCGCATTTGGGCGGCCACCCGGCCTCCTCGGCCCCTGCGCCCCGCGCCCCCGCCTCCACGCCGGCGCCGTCCGTCTCCAGCTCACCGTCCGCGGGCCCGTCGCCCACGGCGACGCCGCCTCCCACGGCCGCTCCGCCGGGGGAGATACCTCTCCTCGGGCCGCCCTCTGTCCCCCCGGTCCGGCAGGTAGCCCTGACCGCCTCGTGCCCCCCAGGAGGGGGCCCCTGCCAGTTCAACGTCACCGCCCAGCTCGGTGCCCACCCCTCCGACTCGGTGCGCTGGGAGCTGGACGAGGTCAACCGGTGCACGGGGGACGTGGCCACCGTAGCCAGCGGGGTGGTGAGCGCCCCCGCCTTCTACACCTACGTCGAGGCCCAGCCCACGGTCACCGTGCCGGCCAGCGGTGCGGTGGCGATGATCGCCCTGGCAGGGGCGGGTGGGCTGGCGGCCTCACCCCCGCTGAGCCTGGGCCCGGCCCCGGCCAGCTGCCCCGGCTGATCCGCGATCGCCCGTCACAGACCGGAATCGGCCCTGCTACGAAGGGCTCGGATCTCCCGGTCCGCGGCCAGAATCTGGCCCCGTGGAAGGGAAACCCAGGATCTGGAGGTCGCTGGCTGCCCTGCTGGCGGCCGGGGCGATGGCGGTCCTCGCGGTATCGGCTGCCCCGGGCAGCGGGGCGCGGGCGGCCACCCCCACCTCATCACGGGTCACCTCGCTCAAGGAGATGGTCGCCCAGGCCCGGGCCCAGGAGCAATCCCTGCTGGCCGAGGTGCAGACGCTGCGGGGGCGCCTGGCCCGGGAAGGGACCGAGATCGGACGGGCTCGGTCCCAACTGGCGGCCCTCGTGGCTGCCGAGTACACCGGGAGCTCAGGGGGGATCCTCGCCGTCATCGGCAGTTCCTCCCTGAACAGCGCTCTGGACTCCCAGATCGTGCTCTCCCGGCTGACCCAGGGGGAGCAGGCGGAGATCGCTCGGCTCCGGGTGGAGATGCGCCTGCAGCAGACGGACGAGGCGACCCTGGTCGCCCGTCAGGCCCAGGCCCGTGTGACCGAGGCCCGTCTGACGGCGGAGGAGATCGCCGCCGCCTACCTGGCGGCCAACCCCCCCGAGCCTCCGGCCAGCGTCCAGTCCAACCGCCAGCCCTCGCCCGCTCCCACGGCGGCGGGCCGGCCGAGTGCCCCGGCGACCCCTGCCCCACCTTCCTCGCCGACTCCGGCCCCGCCTCCCGCGCCGACGCCCACCCCCGCACCCAATCCCGGGCCGGCGCCCGGCCCCTTTTCCACCACCACCAACCTGACCCTGCCCAGCGGGATCACCCTCCAGCAGATCCAGGAGTTCCTCCAGGGCACCCCGCTGGAGGCGGACTCGAGCTTCTTCCTGCAGGCCGAGGCCACCAACCACGTGTCGGCCATCTACCTGGTGGCGGACGCGGTCCTGGAGACCGGCTTCGGCACCTCGCAGCTGTACCTGCAGAAGCACAACCTCTTCGGCTTCGATGCCTACGACGCCAACCCCTTCGGCGATGGGGCCACCTTTCCCTCGGACCAGGCCTGCATCTCGTTCGTCTCCTGGTACGTCTTCGTCTACTACCTCACACCCCCGGGATCCCAGGTCCCCAACTACCCCGGGCAGCCGGGGACCGTGGCCACCGGGAAGTACTACAACGGCCCGACCCCCGCCGGGATGAACGTCGATTACGCCTCTGATCCGCTCTGGGCCAAGAAGATCGCTGCGATCGGAGACGCGCTCCAACAGATGCCCACCTGAGGGACAGCCAGCAGGAGCCGGCGCGCCGATCCGGCTAGCACCGATACGCTCAGCCGGTGAGCGCCCCCTCGACTCCCCCTCTCCGCTCCCTCTTCTGCCTCTCGGACGGCCGGGGAGCGGCACTGCTGGACGGGTGGGGAAGGTGCTGGTTCTGGAGCCCCCCCGGCTTCGACGGCCCGCTCCGGCTGGCGCGCCTGCTCGACCCGAAGGGAGTCTCTGTGGGCATCCGCCCCCGCCTCAGCGGAGCCCCCGAGAGCCGCTGGCTGGCACCGGGCCGGGTGATGGTGGCCAGGTGGGGGGATAGGGCTCGGCTCGAGGTGGCGGTGGCCGGGGGCGGGTCGGGAGGGCCGGCCCTGCGCTGGCATCTCTCCGGCGAACCCGGCCTGGAGGCGGTGCTGGAGCTCCAGGACCCCTCGGCCGGCTCCGGCTGGCGCCCAGCGCCGTACGGGGCGTTCCTGCCCCCCGGCCCCTGGCCCTCCGGACCCGGCGGGCCGCTCCGTCTCGACATCGACCCGGCCGGACCCGTCCCGGGGTCACCGGTGCCGGTGCCCGAGGAGGGTCTCAGCGCCACCCTGCGCCTGGGCCCGGATCCGGGACCGCTGCCGGAGGACCCCGTTCGCTCCCTCCTCGCGGAGGTGGCCGGATGGCAGCGGTCCGTGCTCCCCTCCACCTCCGCTCGGCTGGCGCTGGCTCCCACCTGGGCGCGCCGGGCGGTGGAGGGCTCCCTGGAGCAGCTGCACGCCCTGCAGCATCGGGAGAGCGGCCTGCTGGTGGCCGCTCCGGTCACCTCCATTCCCCAGTGGCCGGGCAGCCCGCGGGCCTGGGACTACCGCTACGCCTGGCTGCGTGACAACGCCGACGCCGGGGCGGCCCTTGCGCTGGGAGGTGATCTGGAGGGAGCGCGCCACCTGGCCCGGGGGCTGGCGGGGCTGCTGCGCCAGGGAACTCAGCCGGTGCGGCGGCTGGACGGCGGTCCCCTTCCTCCTGAGCGATCACTGCCCCACCTGCGCGGGTATCTCGGAGCGGTGGTGAGGGTGGGCAATGGGGCGGCCCAGCAGGCCCAGGTGGACACCCTCGGCGAGGTGTGCCGCTTCGCCCACCTGCTGGAGGGCGCGGGCGGATGCCCCGAGGAGCTGCTGGAGCAGATCCCCCACCTGGCGGACGCAGCGGCGGTCGGTTGGCGCCAGCCGGACCACGGCATCTGGGAGGTGCGCGGCCGGAGGCGCCACTACCTGCACAGCAAGATTCTGGCCTGGGTGGCACTGGACCGGGCCCTGGACCTGGCCCAAAAGGGTCGCATCGAGGCTGCGGGCGCCACCCGCTGGGCGGCTGCCCGCAAGGAGCTGGAGCAGGCCGTGGCGGGACGCGGCACGGGGCCCGCGGGCGAGCTGACCATGGCCTTCGGCGAGGGCTCAGCCGACTCCGCCACCCTGGCCGCCTACCTGGTCGGGTACCCCCTCCCGGAGGGGAGCCGCCGGGCGGGCACACTGGACTTTGTCCTCGGCCAGCTGGGAGCCTTTCCCCTGGTCGCCCGCCACCGGCCGGAGCGGGACGGAATCCCCTATCCCTGCCTGCCCTTCATCTTTCCCTCCTTCTGGGCGGCGGCGGCCGAGGCGGCCTGCGGCCGGAGGGAGGCTGCCGTGGCCCGCTTCCGCTCCCTGGTGCGCCTCGCCGGCCCCTCCGGCCAGCTCTCCGAGGTGGCCGACCCGGCAACTCGGCGGATGCTCGGGAATTATCCCCAGGTCCAGAGTCACGCCGCCCTGGTGGAATCCGCCCTGGTCGTCTGGGGGGCCGCGGCGGATCCTCGCCTTTCCGCAGGGAGGCGCCATCGAATGGGGTGACCGCCGGGAGCTTAGACTAGCCATCGAGCGACCGCTGCCCCGTTCGTCTAGTGGCCCAGGACACCGCCCTCTCAAGGCGGAGATCAGCGGTTCGAATCCGCTACGGGGTACCAGCTCCCCAGAGGGCAGCAGCAGATGGCAGACGTCCCACGTCCCCTCGGCGCCGTCCCCGTGGCCGCCCACGGGCACCAGATCGCCGCCGGCCGTCGCACCGTGCTGCCGGCAGAGAGCCAGGAGGCGGAGCGGGAGCTGGAGCGGACACTGGCAGCAGGCCCGCCCGGTAACCTCCCGGCACTGAAGGCGGTGTGCGCTCAGCACCCCGAGTTTCTGGACGGGTGGGCCCGGCTGGGCCAGGCTGTGTACCTTGCCGGAGACCCGGTCCTGGGATACGCCTGCGCCCGGGCCGGGTACCACCGGGGGCTGGACCGGCTCCGCCGGAACGGATGGGGCGGCAGTGGGGAGGTCAGGTGGGAGGACGAGACCAACCGCGGCTTCCTCCGCTCCCTCCACCTGCTGATGGTCTGCGCCGCCGCCCTGGGGGAGGCGGAGGAGAGGGAGCGTTGCCGCTCCTTCCTCCTCGACCTGGACCCCCTGGACGGTATCGGGGTGGGCCGGTCGCCCGAGCTCGCGAACGGGCAGCTGGTGACCTCCGACCGCCTCCCCTGAAGGGACCGGCCCCCAGGTGCCCCCGGACCCGGGCCGAGACCGTGGCCTGGCCCCCCTCTGGTCCCGGCTGAGGGAGGGGCCGGTCTGGGTCCTGGTGCGCGCCCGCCCCGGGCTGGGGCGGCTCACCGAGGCGCTGGCCCTGGTGGCGCTGCTGGGCGCCGCCGGCTCCCCGACCCGACTCCTCACCTCCCCTGAGGCGGCGGCCTATGCCCGACGCATGGCGCGGGGCCCGGTCTCCGAGTTCACCCTGGAGGGCGGTCCGGACCCACAGCAGGCGTTGATCGACTCCCGTGACCTCCAGCGGCTCCTCTCCTCACTTGGCCGCGCCCGCCCGGCCGCCCTGGTGGTGCATGGTTACCCGCTGCTCCTTCCCCTCCTGCGCCGGGCCTTCCCGGGTCAGCTGGTGGCGATGGCCAACCTCCACGACCTGAGCAGCCCCGGGCACACGCCCGGGGCCCGGCTTCTCGCGGCCCAGCTGCACTCCGCAGCCGACCTGGTTCTGGTGGGCGAGCTCCGTCGCGGGGTGAGGCTTGAGCGGATAGGCCCCACCTTGATCCTGCGGCTGCCGACGCTGGTGCGGCCCGAGCTGCTCGCGGCCCCAGCCACCTCGTCCGGGCCACCGGTGGCGGTGCTCGGCGGGGGGAGCCGCGGCGATCACCGGCTGGAGGAGTCCAACCGCCAGATCCTCGACCGGTTGGAGGCCGCCGTGGTCGCGGGGGAGCTCCCGCGCTGCCTGGTGTTCCCCGGGGACGATGTCGACCCCGGGCGGCACCCCCACCTGCAGGCCGGCTCGGACCGCGCCGGGTATGCCCGCCACCTGCTCTCCGCCAGCCTGGTCGTCGCCCGGGCGGGGCGCAGCTCCATGGCCGAACTCCTGGCCCTCGGGCGTCGGGGGGTGGTGATCCCAGCTCGCTCGGACACCCTGAGGGGGCTGGAGCAGCTGGCCAACGCCACGCGAGCCGCGGCGCTCTCGCCGGCCATCCGTGTCCTTGAGCTCGGCGAGCTGGGTGACCTGGGGTCGGCGCTCGACGAGGTCCGGCGCGCCCAGCCGCGGAGCTGGTGCCCCGGGAACGACTACCTCCTGGAGCGGCTCACCGGAATCGGCTGAGCGACCTCAGCGCGGCTCGGGCATGGGCACCCGCCCGCCGCGGGGCGGCTCGCCCTTGAAGCCGGCGGCGGTCCGGTGCCCCCCGCCACCGTACCGGGCGGCGATCTCACTCACGTCCATGCCTTCGGGGGTGGAGCGGAGCGACCAGCGCGCCACCTCGCCGGCCCCCTGCCACCAGACCGCGGCGAAAGGCTGCCCCTGGGCGAGCCGGTCCCCCAGTTCGCTCTGCAGCACCGGGCTGTTGACCGTCGGTACCTTCACCCCAGCGATCTCCACCGGGCTGGCGTGGGCCGCCACCCGCTCCACGGTGCGCTTCTGGTAGGCCAGAAGTGCCCGGCCTTCGGCCCGCAGCTTCCCCACGTCCAGCTGGTCCCAGGTTTGGAAGTCGAAATCTCGGGCCCTCAGCGCCGCCGAGACCTCCTCGGACTCGGGCAGCTCGTTGCGCCAGAGGTCCCGGTCCTGAACGTAGCGGAGCAGCTCGGGAACGGGTTCCCGGTGGAAGTGTTCCCACGCCATGACGGCGCCGCTGCGCTGCATGTCGAAGTGACAGAAGGGGAGGTCTCCGAGCTCCGACTGAGCGGAGACGTGGTGGTCGAGGACGGTCAGCTCCGCCGCCCGACCCGCCAGGGCGATGGTCGTCTCCCGGTCGTACGCGAAGTCACAGATCAGGACCCGCCGCCCGTCCACCGCCGGAGGCGGCTCCCCGTGGCTGACCCCGCGGTAGTCCGCGCCGTCCCCCATCGCCTTCCAGGCGGCGAAGGCGGCGCCGAACCCGTCGGGGCAGTCACCGTGGAAGAGGACCAGGGGACGCCCTGGCAGCTGGGCGAGCGGGGAGGGGGAGTCAGTCACCGGCTAACCGTAGATGAAACCTTCGACTCCCTGCAGGGTGTAGATCTCGCGCTGGTCCGCCAGCCCGTAGCCGTAGAAGTTGTCCTCCTCGACGACGAAGGTGGTGGGCCCGAGGACCGCGACCACCCAGGCGACGTGGCCGTAGTAGTAGTCGTAGATCCCCCCGGGATCGAAGACCACCATGGAGTCCACTCGGGGGGTGGAGCCCACCTGGTAGGGGGTGCCCATGGAGTAGTCCTCCTGGATCCACTGGTCCGCGTTGCCCCGCGGCTGCCAGGGCACGTTGGTCTGCCCGGCCACGAACCAGGTGCACTGACCCCATGGGTACCCGTCGGGATAGGCCGGGGCCGGGGCCGGGAAGGTCTTGAGGATGGTTCCCTCCTCGGCGCTG
Organism: bacterium; assembly: GCA_021816695.1. Taxonomy (GTDB): domain Bacteria; phylum Chloroflexota; class Dormibacteria; order Aeolococcales; family Bog-877; genus JAJYXT01. Next base: position 51,785 of record JAKAXE010000001.1, read on the forward strand.
GCGGGTCCGCCATAGGAGTTGATCGCCGCCTCCTCCGCCTGGAGCGTCTGGATCTGGGAGGCGATCTGCTGGATCTGGGAGGCGATCTGCCCGGCCTGCCCGGACAGCGAGCTGGCCTGGTTCTGGAAGCTCAGCTCCTGGGCCTGGAGCTGGTTGGCGGCCGCCTGGAACGACGCCACCAGGGCGGTGACCCGCTGCTGCTGGGCCTGCTGTCCCGCCTGGAGCGTCCGTAGCTGGGCCTCCTCGCTGGTGAGCTCCTGGGTGAGAGAGCTGAACTGCTGGCCCACGGTCTGGAGCTGGAGCGTGGTGTCGAAGAACTGGGTCACCCCCGAGCTGTCGGCGATGGCCGTCGATAGGTTGTTGGCGTTGCCGTGCTGGTACATCTCCCGGACCAGCTGGGCCAGCTGGTTGCGGTCCAGGACGATCTGGGCCTGGGTCTGCCCGATCCGGTCGTTGGTCTCGGCCAGGGCGGCGTTCGCCTGGGCCAGTTCGGCCTGCCCCTGGGCGAGCTTCGCCTGGGCGGTGGCCACCTGCTGCTGGGTGGACGCGGCCTGTTGGGCTGCCGAGGAGGCCTCTCCCTGGATGCCCGCCAGCTGGCTTCGGAGAGCGCTCTCCTGGGCCTGCAGCTGGGCGATCTCGGCCCCGAGGTTGCTGGCTCCGGCCGGCCTGGCCACGATCGCCGCCGCACCCAGCACCAGCGTGCCGAACAGACCCAGTTGGGCGGTCAGGCGCAGCAGCCGCGATTTCAGTGGTCGAGACATGGGGAGGGACGAGAGCAAGTTTGTCTCGCCGCGATCCTAACAGCGATCGCGGCGGGCCGCAAGAGCGGTGACGTGCCGGCGACGGGATTCCGGTAGAACGTCAGCTCCCGTCGCCGCGGGCGACGGCTTCAGCCGAGCCTCTTGTCGGCCCCAGTTGGCGCCGGCAGCCGGAGGAGATCGGGAGGCGGCCCACCGGCCGGCCCGGGCCGGCTGCGAGCCAGCAGCCGGAGCCAGGTCGGCGCCCCTCTGCCCCGGCTCGGAGCCGGGGGCGCCGCCATCCACCTGGTGCTGACGACGCGCAATCTCCACCTGCCCGGCCAGCGCCTCGTGACCCACATCTCGGTGCGCTCGACCGAAGATGCCGGCGCTGCCCAGGCAGCCGTGGATTCATTCCGGGGACGGGAGAGCCACCAGACCGCGAGCCGGGCCAGCAGCGGGAGCGCGGCCACCAGCACGGCACCCGCCGCCCGGGGACGAGCTCTCCGGCTCTCGACCAGTTCGGCCCGAATCGGGCGCCGGGAGGATGGGTCCACCCGGGCGACGATAGCAGCGCCGCGGCTCTCTTCGTGTAGGCTGCTGGCGATGCAGTCCGCCCCGCCCGAGGTCCGGCTGCGGCCCCTGCGGGTCACTGAGCTGCTGGACACCGTTTTCACCCTCTACCGCCGCAACTTCCTCCTCTTCCTGGCGGTGATCGCGGTGGTGCAGGTGCCCTACCAGGTGGTCAGCTTCCTGGTCACCACGCTCGTCGGCCCGGCGGGCGCGCCCAAGCTCACCGCCGGGCAGCGGCTGACCTCGGCTCAGCTGCACAGCGAGATCCACTTCCTGCTCGGGACCGGAGTGGTGCTGGTGGTCTTGCTGGTGCTGACCGCCGCAGTGGTGGTGCCCCTCCAGACCGCCGCGTTCACCAAGGCGGTGGCCGATCGCTTCCTGGGGCGGGTCGCCAGCCCCACCGCGTGCTACCGCTTCGCGGTCCGGCGCTGGGCTCAGCTGGTGCTTCTCGGGCTGATCATCCTGGGGCTGGTACTGGGAGCCGCGCTGGTGGTCATCCTCGTGGTCGTCGTCCTGGCCGCGGTCCTCAAGGCGGTGGGAGTGCTCCTCTCGGTGCTTGTCGCACTGGCGGCGCTGGTGGGCGGAATCATCGCCTACGCCCGACTCTCGATCGCCACACCGGCGCTGGTGCTGGAGTCGCTGTCTCCCGGCGCCGCGATCCGGCGCAGCTGGGGGCTAACCTCTCAGAACGTGGGCCGCGCCTTCGGGGTGATCATCTCCCTGGTCATCGTCGAGGCTCTGATCGGGATAGTGCTCGGGACCCTGGTGGGGGTTCTCTCGGTCCCCTTCGGGATCAGCAGCCCGCTGGGGCTGGCGGTCCGGGACGTGGGCCAGCTGGTGGTGTCGCTGCTGGAGGCACCCATCCTCGCCACCGGCCTGACCCTCTTCTATTTCGACCTCCGGGTGCGCAAGGAGGCCTTCGACCTCGAGCTTCTGGCCCGCCAGGTGCTGGAGGGCAGTTCGGAGGGATGAGCGCCGGGCGGCACCGAGGTGGCCCCAGGTGAGCCCCCTGGCCCGGATCGCCGGCCAGCCTTCCCCGGTCCGGGTGCGGACCCAGCTGGCACGGCTGTACCGCGAACCCCAGCTGAGTGGGCTCACCACCCGTCATAGCAGCCGCAGCTCCCTGCTTGACCAGTTGGGCCAGGCACTTCTCCACCTCCTGGGCGCGATCTTCCGGGCCGGAGGCGCCCGTCTCTGGATCGCTCTCGGAGCCCTCCTGCTGGCCGGGCTGGCCGTGGCGACCATCCTGGTACTGCGCCGGCCGCGGAGGGAGCTGGCGCCCACCCCGCAGGTCACGCTGCCCGAGTTCTCTGGCCAGCGCCAATCTCCAGAGAGCCTCTTCCAGCTGAGCGAACAGCTGGCGCGGGAGGGCAGACCGCGAGAGGCGGTGCGGGCCGCCTTCCAGGGGGTGGTCGCGGCCGGGACGGCGTCACCGGCCCTCCATTTCGAGCCCAGCTGGACCAACTCCGAGCTGCTCCGGGCAGTTGCCCACCAATCCGGGCTTGAGGAGAGCCTCCTGCCGCTCGTCTCCGACTTCGATCGGGTCGTGTACGGCGGCCAGCCGGTCGATCCCGCCGGCTGCCGGGAGTTCACCCGCTCCTGCCGGCACACGGCGCGGATGCTGGCGTGAGCCGGCTTCCCCTCCGCCCCTACCTGTTGGTCCTGGCGCTGGTGGTGCTGGGGGGCGTGGCCGCCGTGGCGCTGGCGCCCGCGCCGGCCCCCGACAACGCCAACCCCAGCAGCTGGTCCACCGGGACGGGGGGGAGCTGGGCGGTGTACCACCTCTCCATGAGCCTGGGCGCCCGGCCGGAGCGGGTCACCGGATCCGATCTCCCCGCTGCCCTGCGGGCGGGAGCGACCCTGGTCGAGTACCAGCCCACCGTGACCTTCTCCCGCTCGGCCGCGCGCGCCATCGTGACCTTCGTCCGGTCGGGAGGGCGGTTGGTCCTGGCTGGCGGCGCGACCGCGGTGGTGAGACCCCTGCTCTCCCGGCTGGGGCTGGATGCGACCGGCCAGCTGCCCGCGCGGGTCCTGAGGGAGCGCCTTCCCCTCGGGGGAACCACCCCGCTGCTGGTTGAGATGGGAACCGGGCCGGGGTATGCCGCATCCACCCCGGCCGCGCTGCCCCTCCTTGGCGGAGCGCCACGCCCTGGTGCCGAGGTGGTCCTCCTGGGGGAGGGGGAGGCGATCGTGCTGGACTCCGGCTACCCGCTCTCCAACCTCGGCCTGAGGCGGGCCCAGGACGGCCTCTTTGCCGCCAGAGCCCTGGGTCTGGCGGGTGGCAGGACCGTTCTCTTCGACGAGATCCACCACGGCTACCAGCTGGGGGACGGTACCGCGGCCCTGCTCTGGGGCACCACCCTGGGTGCGTCCGGCGTGGTGCTGGCCGCGCTCTGCCTCCTGTTCCTGGCGTCCGCGGGGCGGCGGCTGGGCCGTCCGCTGCCCACGGCCCAGCTCCTGGCCCGTCGCGGGACCGAGGACCACCTGGAGGCGGTGGCCAACCTGTACTCCCGGACCGGAGAGCGCCGGGCGATCGCCGAGCGTTACCGCTTCGAGCTGGCGGCCGCCATCGCCGCCGCCCCCAGCTCCTCAGGAGACATGGGGCCGGACGGCCGCATCCCTGCTCGGGAGCTGCTCAAGGCTCTGGAGGATGCCTCCCGGGAGGGGATGGACGGCCCCACACTGGTGGGACTGGCAGAGAGGGCGACGCGGGCGGCCCGGGAGCTCGCCGGCTTCGGCCCGGTGAGAGGGAGCTGAGATGACCAGAACGGCGGAGGTCTTCGCGGAGGTGGAGCGGGCGGCCGCGGACGTATTGGTGGGCTCCATGGATCCGCTGCGCATCAGCCTTCTGACCATGGTGGTGGGTGGGCACGTGCTCCTGGAGGGCCTTCCGGGCACGGCCAAGACCCTGATGGCACGGACCCTGGCCCGTCTCACCGGCGCCAACTTCGGCCGGGTCCAGTTCACCCCCGACCTGCTGCCTGCCGACATCGTCGGGAGCGTGGTGTACGACCAGCGGTCGGCCCGCTTCGAGGTCCGACCCGGACCGGTGTTCACCGACGTCCTCCTCGCGGACGAGATCAACCGCAGCCCGGCCAAGACCCAGGCGGCCCTCCTCGAGGCCATGGAGGAGCGCCAGGTGACTCTGGACGGCCGATCCCACCCGCTGGGCGATCGCTTCATGGTGCTGGCCACCCAGAACCCCATCGAGCTGGAGGGCACCTTCCCCCTCCCGGAGGCCGAGCTAGATCGCTTCATGGTCAAGGTGGCGGTGCCCTCGCTGGGGGTCGAGGGGGAGCTGGAGCTGGCCCGCCGGGTCGATCAGGGCTTTGACGCCAACCGGTTGGCCGAGATCCTCACCTCACCGCCCCCGGCCGGGCCGGAGGTGCTCGTGGAGCTCCGCCGCGAGGTGGCCGGGGTCACCTGCTCTGAGGAGGTCCGGTCCTACATCAGCTCCATCGTGGCGGCCTCCCGGGAGGCGCCCGAACTCGCCTTCGGGGCCAGCTCGCGGGCCACGGTGGCTCTGGTCCGGCTGGGCAAGGCCCGGGCCGCCGCCGCGGGCCGCGAGTTCGTCACCCCCGAGGATGTCAAGGAGCTCTGCATGCCGGTCCTCCGCCACCGGCTCCAGCTCCGGCCCGAGGCCGAGATGCAGGGGCTGGACGAGGCCGCGGCCGTGGGGAGGGTTCTGGCCCGGGTGGCCGTCCCCCGCTGAGCGTGACGTCACGCGCCTTCTGGTTGGGGCTGATCGGGGTGGGCCTGCTGCTGGCCGGCACCGCGCTCTGGCCCCTCACCGTCCTGGGGGGAGCCTGGCTGGTGGTACTGGCGGCGGCGGCGCTCCTGGACTCGTTGATGGCGCCCCGCCGCTGGGCGGTCGACCGGCGGCTGGCGCCCGCCCTGTCCCTGGCCGCGCCCAACCCGGTCGAGCTGCGCATCCGCTGCGAGAGTCGCCGCCCCGTGAGTGTCCGGTGCCGGGACGAGACCGAGCCGGACCTTGCGGCCCGGCCGCAGCTGCTGGAGCTGCTGGTTCCGGGTGGTGGGGAGGGGGTTGCGCGCTACAGCTGCCTACCGCGCCGGAGGGGAGCCATGCAATTCGGACGGGTGGTGCTGAGGGCGCCAGGGCCCCTCAATCTGTGGCGCCGCCAGTGCGCTGTGTCGCTCTCCACGGAGGTCTTGGTCCTGCCGGCGCTGCACGCGGTGGGGAGGTGGGAGGGGCGGGCGCGCCGCTCGGGGTCCGAGCCCCTGGGGAGCCGGGGCTGGCACCGCTACGGCGAGGGGACCGAGTTCGCCGCCATTCGCGACTACGTGGTCGGGGATGACCCCCGACGGGTGAACTGGCGCGCCACCGCCCGGCTGGGGCGCCCGATGACCAGCCAGTACGAGCCCGAGCGGTCGCGCCCCATCTGGCTGGTCCTCGACTGCGGGCGCCTCATGGCGGCCGGCGACGGCGATCTGAACAAGCTGGATGTGGCCCTCTCCTCGGCCCTCCTGCTGGCCTGGGTGGCCCTGTCCAGGGGCGACCGGGTGGGAGCGCTCGCCGTGGCCTCAGCCCCCTACCCGGTCGTCCCGCCTCGAGCCGGTCGGGCCCACTACCGCCGTCTCCAGGAGGGGCTGTCCCGGCTCCGCCCCGAGCTGGTGGACCCCGACTGGGGCCTCGCTGCGCTGGAGCTGCGTCGGCGGCAGGGGCCCCGCGCCCTGATCGTGAGCTTCACCGACCTTTCGGACCCTGACATGGCCTCGCGGCTGGCGTCCGCGGTGGGCCGGCTGCGGCCCCGTCACCTTCCCCTCGTGGTGACCCAGAGGGACCCGGTCCTGGACCGCGAGCGAACCCAGCTACCCGAGGGAGCCCGCGCGGTGTACCGGAGGGCGGCCGCCCTCCGGTTGGTGGAGGAGCGGCAGCTGGCGCTGGACCGGCTGGTGGCCCTGCGGGTCGCCACGGTTGACAGCGGCGCAGACGGGTTGGGCCCGGCGCTCATCGACCGCTACCTGGACCTCAAGGCCAGGGGGGCGATCTGACCTAGCCCGCGACCGCCACCGGCTGCATCTGCTCCAGCCGGGTGATCACCTCCCGGGTGATCTGGGACGGGGTGGAGGCACCGGAGGTCACCCCGACCCGTCGCACACCCTGGAACCACTCCGGGCGCAGGTCGTCGGCGGTGTCGACCAGGTACGCCGGCCGGTTGGCCAGCTCCCTCACCACCTGCACGAGCCGCTGGGTGTTGCTGCTCCGGGCACTCCCAACCACCACCACCAGGTCGCAGGACGCCGCCTGCTCCACCGCCGCCTGCTGCCGCTCCTGGGTGGCGAGGCAGATCTCGTTGTGAACCTCGATCTCCGGGAACCGCTGCCGCAAACGGTCGATGATGGCGCTGGTGTCCCACATCGAGAGGGTGGTCTGGGTGGTGACGGCCAGGGGGCCGGGAGCCGGCTCCAGCTGGTCGACGTCCTCCACGCTCTCCACCAGGTGGATCTGATCCGGGGCTTCGCCCAGAACCCCCTCGGGCTCCGGGTGCCCCCGGCGACCGATGTACACCACGGTGTACCCCTTCCGGCAGAGGTCCCGGACCAGCTCGTGGGTCCGGATCACGTCAGTGCAGGTCGCGTCCACCACGTTGAGCCCCTTGGCCAGCGCCCGCTCCCGCACCGCCGGGGAGACGCCGTGGGCGGTGAGGACCACCGTTCCGCTCTCGACGAGATCCAGCGCCTCCAGCCGCGAGCGGGCGTCCACCAGCCGCACCCCGAGGTCGGCGAACTCGCGAGTCACGTGCTCGTTGTGCACCAGATGACCCAACATGGCCACCGGCTCGCCGGGATGGGCCTCCGCCGTCTGGCGCAGGGCCCGGATCGCCTCCACCACGCCGTGGCAGTAGCCCCGGGGCCTGATCTTGACCACCTCCACGGCTCAAGCCTAGCAGTTGCCCGAGATTGCCCTGCCGGGAGCCGGACGCCGCCCGGCCAGCAGGAGCCATGAATAGAGAGCGAGCCCGGTCCCGGCGCCCACCGCCAGCTTGGCGGGGTCGGGGAGCGTCGAGGGCGTGACGAATCCCTCTATCAGGCCGGCGATCACCAAAAGGCACGCTGCTCCCAGGGCGAGCTCCACCGCCGGCCGGGCCGCTCGCGCCAGCGCCTCCTCCCGGCTGCGCAGGCCCGGGCGGAGCACCGCGTCTCCGAGGCGGAGCCCGGCCCCAGCGGCGGTGCAGATGACGGTGAGTTCGATGACTCCGTGGGGGACGATGAGGGACCAGAACTGGAGGTCGAGGCCGGCGGAGTGGCTGGCGCTGGCCAGGACCCCGAGCTGGAAGCCGTTGGCCAGCAGGAGGGCGACGGTGGGCACCCCGAGGAGCAACCCCAGGACACAGGCCAGCGCCGCCACCCGGATGTTGTTCTGGATGATGAACGCCGAGAGCTGAGAGCCAAGCTGCCCGCCAACGGCCGCGGGGTTGCCCAGATGGTGGACGGCCAGGCTGGCCCGATAGCCGGCGGGGAGCAGGCCGGTGAGGTCGGGTCGCAGCCCCACCGCGGCCCATCCCGCCACCACGCCCGACACCAGGCATCCCGCCGCCACCGCCACATACCCGCCGAGGTCACGGAACAGCCGTGGCAGCCCCACGGCGAAGAAGACGGGGAGCTGCCGGAGGCCGCCTCGAGGCTGGCGGTAGAGCACCGGCTGGGCGGTCGCCAGCAGCCGTTCCAGCTCGGACACCAGCTCGGAGTCCGGGTAGTCCCGCCGGGCCAGCGCCAGGTCAGAGCTGAGCCGCTGAACCAGGGATGAGAGCCGGTCCACCTCCGCCGCCGACCGACCCCCAAGGCGCCTCGACCCCAGCTTCCGTGCAAGCCCGATCAGCTCTTCCCAGCGCGGGGCCTCCCGGCGGCGGAACTCCTCCTGGCTGATCATCGGCCCGACCGCTCCCGCCCAGCGATACCATGCCCGCCAGCTGTGCTGCAAGGGTTCGAGTACCGCACCCCGGAGAGCATCACCGTCTCCCAGCCGGTGGCCGGGATCGGCTCGCGCGGGCTGGCGGCGGTGGTGGACACCGTGGTCATCCTGCTGATCATCCTCGCCTTTCTGGCCGGCGCGATCGCGGTGTCCGGCTACACCCTGAGCGCCGCGCCGGCGGGCGGTGCCCTGATCATCCTGGTGGTCGTGGCCTCGGTGGTCCCGGTGGCTTACTACGTTCTCTGGGAGGTGGCGACCCGGGGCCGTTCTCTGGGCAAGCTGATCTTCAGCCTCCGGGTGGTGGACCGCTCGGGGGTCCCTCTCAGCCCCGCCGACTCGCTGGTGCGCAACCTGGTCCGGATCCTGGACTTCCTCCCCTTCCTGTACGGGATCGGCGTCTTGGCGATGTTCGCCGGCTCCCGTCCCCGGCGGCTCGGCGACCTCGCGGCCGGTACCCTCGTGGTCCACGACCGCGGCCTGCGCCATCTGGAGCGCGGCTTCTACGCCAGACCCAGCCCTCGGCTGCGCCGCAGCGATCCCGGTCCGCCGATTCCCGGGGCGGAATCCTGCGGACGGCGCGAGTTCGGCCTGATCGAGGATCTGCTGGCCCGCCCGGAGCTTTCCCCGCGGCGCCGCCAGGAGGTATCCCTGGAGCTGGTCCGGCTGCTGGAGCGGCGGCCCGGGGTGGTCTGGCCAGTGCCTCTGGACCGGGATCCCCTCGACCTGCTGGAGAGGCTCTACCTCCAGATCCGGCAGCGGCTCATCGACCCCGCCCCAGCTGGGGAGCCCGCTCGACCCGTCGAACCCTGAGCTCGCGCTCTCTGGGCTCGCGGCGGCGAGCGGGGGGTGGTGGGTCGCTGGGCTCCTTGAGGTTGCGCCGCACCGTTACCGGGCGCCGGGACGCCTCCACCACGGCCTCCAGGAAGGCCCATACCCGGTAGGCTCCGTAGCCGGCCAGCAGTAGCAGGGTCACCCCAGCCACCAGGTTGAGCAGGCCCGCCAGCGGCGGGAGCACCACCGCCAGCGCCGCGCAAGCTCCCACCAACGCCAGACCGGACTTGAGTCTTCGCAGAGCCACGCCCATTGAGTCCGCTCAGGAGGGGGTCGGCGTCCGGGCTACCATCTGGAGGTGCCTTTCTCCGCCCCCCGCCCCGATGGCGGTCTGGGGCCCCACCCCCACCGCAGCTGGCTGCATCTGCTGCCCCACGACCCGGGCCAGCGGCCGGTGCGGTCCGCGGACGGTCTGGTCCGGCAGATCCTGGTGGAGGAGGGGCTCGCAGTTCCGGGGCCGGAGGGTTCGCTCCTACCAGGGCCAGAGTTCGCGGGTGCGCTGGGAGCTCGGTCCGGCGGCCTTCCCATGGCCGGCATGCCGCCCCGCGGGGAGGTTCGGGTGGAGTCGGGGGTGCTGCGCTTCTACCCCGATCCCGGGCCCGACGGTTTCGACTCCATGCCCCTGCGCTCCTACCGGGCGCCCTGCCCCGAATGCGGAAGTGAACTGGACCTCTTCTCGCTCCGCTTCCCCCACCCTGACCCCCACACCGCGACCTGCCCGGCCTGCGGCGCCGCCGTCTCCTTGCTGGCGGTCGAGTTCACCCCGGAGCTTCCCCGCGCCTGGATGGAGATCACCTTCGGCGACCTGGACCACCGGCCCAGCCTCCGGCCGCACCCGGTGTTCTCGCGGCTGGAGCGGGCCCTGGGGTTTCGGCTGCGCGAGGTCCACGTCAGCCTCTGAGGCTGGCTCACAGCTCTCCCACGGAGAGGCGCCTCACCGCACGGCTCCAGCGCCGAGCCGCGGCCTCGGCGCTGGACTCATAGTGGGTGGCCACATTGAGCGCCCCCGGGACCCGGAGCATGAGGTAGAGGCTGGCGAGGGCGTACAGCATCCCGGCCAGCCCGCCCCCCCGGGTGAACGCCAGCTGGACCGCCACCCGCAGGACCAGGAGCTGGCCGAACTGCATGAACAGCGACACCACCAGGAGCCTGGCCCATTGCCGCGCGAAGCCCCGGGTCTCCGGCAGCACCGTGCAGTAGGCGGCCAGCGGGGCGGCGGCGCACAGGACGGCCAGCAGGGTGTAGCGCACCACGTAGCTCAGGGCCAGGATCACGACCGCCACCACCAGGGCTGCGGCGAAGAGCAGGAGGAAGAGGTTCTCGCCCGCCGACTGCACCCCCTGCGGGCTGAGGGGAGAGCTCCAGGGGAGGGCGCTCAGGGAAAGCTGGACGCCGCCGACCACCACCGCACAGAGGGCGTTGTTTAGATCGATCAGCTGCTGCAGGAGGGGCAGGCTTCCCGTGGCCAGCGCCACTGCCACCAGACACCGGGGAAGCACTTGCTGAAGCTGGTGACGGACGGCTCCCAGGTCCGCCACGGTGCGCAGTGAGCTGTACAGCAGGACGCCCAGCAGCAGAGCCGCGCCCGCGGCCGCCAGCAGGTGGTTGAGCGTGGCCAGGCCCGGTGTCCCGGTGAAGGGTGACTGGGTCCTCCCCCCGGCAGCGTCGTAGGTGCCGAAGAGGTAGGTCTTGAGGGCCGCGTCCAGCGCTCCCCGGGCGCTGCTCACGAATTCGGAGAGGATCCCATCGAAGAGCCCGGCCAGGGCCCCCAGAGGGTTGATGCCGAACTGGGGAGTTCCCGGCATCAGGGCACTCGGTCAGCCCAGCCCATGAGGCACCGCGGAGAGCAGGACGTGGGTCAGGACCCCGGCCAACTCCACCCCCAGGGTTCCGACGGCGATCCTCCCGAGCCAGCGCTGGGCCTCCAGAGCGCTGTGGGGGCTGGGAGCGACCACCCGCCAGATGAACGCGCAGACGAAGGCCAAGGTGCCCAGGCTGGCGATCAGCTCCTGCCCCAGGAGAACCCAGGAATTGAGTAGCGAGACCAGTTGGGCCATGGGGGTCCTCCGCACTTGCCTTTGAACCCCACATAGGTCCGCCGGAGCCCCGGCCCTGGCCCCTCAGCCGGCGTCCGCCTCCCAGGCCGGCTCGCCCGAGCTGAGGACCACGGTGACCGGGCCGTCGTTCACCGACTCGACCTCCATATGGGCCCCAAACTGCCCCTCGGCCACCCCCGCCACCCCCAACCGGCTCAGCTCCTCCCCGAACGTGCGACAGAGTTGGATGGCCGCGGCCGGGGCGGCCGCCCCCAGGAAGGACGGCCGGTGGCCCCGCCCGGTGGCGGCATAGAGTGTGAACTGGCTCACCACCAGTGCCTGGCCACCTGCCTCCAGCAGGGAGCGGTTCATCCTCCCCTGGTCGTCAGGGAAGACCCGGAGCGTGGCGATGCGGCCGGCCAGATGGCGGGCGACTTGCTCATCGTCCCCGGGCCCGATTCCCAGGTACACCAGGAGCCCGGGGCCGGTGGCCCCTACCTCCTCCCCCTGCACCCTGACCGCTGCCCGCTGGACCCGCTGGACCACTGCCCTCAAGGTCAGCCGATCGCCTGCAGGCCGCGGTAGATCCTCATCGCCTCCGCCTCCGCCTCCAGGAAGCTGCCCGCCGCGGCCCGCATCCCCTGGAGGGCGAACCCCCACTGTCCCGTGGGGGTGTCCGGGCCGGGAAGGGTTCGGCCCCGGTAGCGCGGGGGATAGAAGGTGATGGTCGCCTGGGGCAGCCGCTTGAAGATCGGTCCCGCGACCATCAGCTCGTCGATGGTGCGCGGCCCACTCACCCTCCCCTCGATGAACTCCAGCCGCCGCTGCTTGCGGATGGGGTTGTCCAGGTCGTCGATGAGCACCCTTCCCCCCCGCTCCTCGGTCATCCGCAAGAGCCCGAAGCAGACCGCCAGGGCGTCGGTCTCGTCACCCTCCACCTTCACGAAGCCCGCACCCAGGATGGGGTCAGGGGTCTCCCGCCGCAGGTGGCGCAGGTATTCGGACTGGAAGAGGCCGCGGGATGTATCCGTGGCCAGCCACATCTCCCCTTCACGCCAGCTTCGCGTGGCCGCGAAAAGCCGAACCGCCTCCTCCCAGGCGGCGACGGTGGCACGTCCGGAATTGAGCAGTCGGTAGCGCACCACCCGACCCATGGGGCGATTCTATCCTCGGTCGCCACTCGCCCCCACTCCGGGTGGCTGCACCCTGACCCTGGCCTGGGTGGCCCCGGCCAGCATCAGGAACTCGCCCCGGCTGCACCGCTGCAGCCATTCGCAGTCCTCGTCACTTAGGTCGAAGCCCGACTTGAGGCGCTGGAGCCCGGGCCCGGTCGTCGACCCCACCAGCAGGGTCGCCGAGTTGCCGGCGACCAGCTCGCCGAAGTCCTCGACGGCAAGGTCGCGGGGCGCCTGGGTCAGGAGCAGCAGGGAGCCGGAATACTTGCGCAGTCGCCGGGCCATCTGCCCCATCAGCTCGGCCAGTTGGGGCTGGGTGGCGAGCAGACCGGCCTCGTCGATGATGACCTGCTTGGGAGCGGGGTCGCGTTGCGCCCAGGCCCAGAGCCATTGCGAGACCAGCAGGGCGGCGCCCGCCCGCCAGCGCGCGGGGAGATCGCGCAGCCCCACCCCGAGGGCGCGGGTCACCTCCGGGCCCCGGCCGGGCCGGCTGAAGAGCATTCCCCCCTGCCCCTCGACCCACGGCCGCAGCCGGGCCGCCAGGCTACGGCCGTGGGGGTCCCCCGCCATCGCGGGCAGCAGGTCGGCCAGCACCGGTGCCGAGCCGCCAGCGCCCAGCCGAGCAGCTGCACATGCCTCCAGGAAGGCGCCCACCTCCGAGGGGGAGAGGGGGCCAGCCAGCAGCTCCACCAGCTCCCGGGCGGCGAGTTCGCCCTCCCCGGGCGTTGCGGTCTCGAAGACGTTGAAGCCGAGCCCGCCGCCGCGGGCCAGGTCGAGGTACGTGCCTCCCACGGCCTCACACCACTCCCGGTGCTCGTTCTCCGGGTCAACCACGACGGTGAGCGCCCCAGCCCGCGCCTGGGAGATACCGACCACCCGCGCCAGGTAGGACTTGCCGGCGCCCGAGGCGGCGATCACGCAGCAGTTGGAATTGGGGGCGGCGGCCGAGGCGGCCAGCTTCAGCCCCACCGGGCCCTGAGTGCGCAGGTGACGACCGATCCGGCAGCTCCCCGGGCCCAGCTCCCCCGGCCCGTCCAGCCAGGGCCAGAAGGTTGCCAACTCCGGGGTGGTGAGCAGTCGGATGAAGGCTCGCCGGGGTCTCCCACATCCCCTCGCCTCCAGCAGGGCCGGACCCTCGTCCAGCCAGGCCGGCGCCAGCTGGGCCCGCATCCCCAGCGCCCGGCGTCGCAGCCGGGCCGTGGCCGCCCGCACCTCCCCGACCGGGCCGCCTCCGACCGCCATCGAGACCGCCACCTCGAACGCCCGCCCCTCTCCCCGGGCCAGAACCTCGCGGAGGTGGGTGGCGGCCGCCCTCTCGACCACCAGCGCCGGGTCGGGCATCCCCCAGTCCGCCTCCAGCTCGCGGGCTGCCAGCTCCCGCAGCCGGTGGCGGAGTCGCCGGTCGGCGCTGCCGGTGGTCACCGGAGAGATGCTTACGGTGAGGTCAAGGTCCTGTGGCTCGCCCACCAGCTGCCACAGCCAGCCGGCTTCGACCGGCACCCGTGGCAGGGTGGTGAGCCGGAGGCACTCCACCCACCACCCCGCCCACCCGATGCCCGTGGCCCGCTCCCGGATTGGCCCCTGAATGAGAGGAGGGAGGGTGCTCGAGGCGCGCACCTCGGCCCCGCAGAGCCTCTCCAGCTGAGCTGTCGTCTGGGCCGCGCGGTCGGCGCTGGCAGATCGCAGCCAGACCGACCGACGGCGCCGGCCGTCCGCCTGCCGTGATGTAACGGTGAGGCGGACCGGAGCATCGAGCTGGTCTAACCATGCCTCGAACCCAGCCAGCAGCTGGGCTCGGGGAGCCGGACGGGCGTCGAGGATGTCCGGGCCGGCGATCTCTATGAGCCACTCCGCCTCAGCGGACTTCGCGCCGGCTATCCGGCATCCGTCCAAGACGACCGCTCGCCCCGGCCGGCGAGGGAGCGGAGCCAGTAGGCGCCGAGCCGCTCGAGCCAGCCCAGGGCCGAGAGCTCCAGCAGCCTGGCCCAGGCCAGGAGCGAGCCCGGCCCCAGCACCAGCCCGGCTAGGAGCACCCTGGGCCCCAGGGGGAGCGGGGCTCGCAGCGCGGCTGCCCCTCCCGCCAGGACGAGGCCTAGAAGGGCCAGCCGGGCTGGTGGCAGCCCGAGCGCCATCGCCTCCTCACGCCCGCCGTCCGGAGCCAGGATCACGTCTCACCAGGCTGGACCGGCCGCGGCCCCGCCGTGACGCCCGCACTCCCGAGACACCCGCAGCTGAACACCTCCATCCCCGTCCACCAACGTCCGCCGCCCGGCGGAGGGTGGGCTCAGGGACGGTGGAGCTCGAAGGTGAAGCCCACCGTCTGGGAGGGCAGGCGGGGCGCCTTGGTGACCCGCACCGTGACCCGCTCAGCCCGCGGGAGCGCCAGCACCGCCTCCGCGATGGCTCCCGCGAGCGCCTCCAGAAGGTTGAACTCCGACCCCTGAACCACCCTCCGGACGGCCGCCTCCACCAGGGAGTAGCTGAGGGTGTCTTCCAAGCGGTCACTGGCCACGGCGACCGACAGGTCCGCCTCCACCTCCACATCCACCTCCACGTGCGACCCCAGCTCGCGCTCGGCGGGGTGCGCCCCGTGCCGACCGAAGTAGCGAAGCCCCCGGAGGACCAGCCGCTCGCGACCCCGACGGTCGGAGCTCAGGGAGCCGTCCCTGTAGGGGAGTCCACCGCCTCGATGGACTCGATGTGCAACACCTCGCGGCGGTTGTCACGAGTGGGGAAGAGAACCACCAGCGTCTGGGAGAGCGCCGCCACCACCTGGCCCACGTCGCCGACCTGGATCCCTGAGATCGGCTCGCCGGTGCTGTGCCGGACCACGTCCGTGACGCGCACCCAGCTGCCCGGAGGCCAGCGCATCTCGGGCGTCAGCTCCTCGGGGGGCAGATCCTCAGCGGAGACGTTGCTGCGGCTCCCGCCCCACGGCCGGGGAGGAGCGGGACGCGGTGCAGGACGGGCGACCGGCGCCGCCTCCTCCAGCACCTCATCCTCGAGGGAGTCATCCTCGAGCGGTTCCTCGGCGTCCAGCCCGCCCGCGGCGGGTTCCAGCTCCGCGTCGGCGTCAGGGGGATTGGTCATGGCTTCCTAGCATCGGGTGGGCGCCTCAGGTACCCCAGCCTAGCATGCCGACCTTCGGTGCTCGATCAGCCGGCGATCAGCGTGGTGATGCGCCAGGGAGTTTGGGTGGCGTCCAGTCCGACCCGCAACTCGACCGGGTCGGCGGCGGTGGCCGGTGCTACGCCGGAGACGAGGAATCCCGTCCGGTCCCGATAACGGACTCGGAGCCAGATGCGCTCCTGGGTGCTCTCCTCCAGCACCTCGGCCTGCAGCCCCTCCCGGAACGGACTCACCTGGATGCCAGCCATCTGGTAGGCGTGAAAGCGCGCCTGGACCTCGCTCAGGGCGTCCCCGGCGAGGGCCAGGCCCAGTCGGGCCAGGTTGCCGGTGGCGGCGGCCTCGTCCACGATGGCCAGGGCGCGCTGCAGCTCGGCGCGGGCGCGCTCGGCCAGTTGGGGTGATGTCGGCCGCCGTCGGAGAGGATTGCTGGGCATGACTTCCTCAGCGCCGGCGGGGACGCAGCGGCCTCAGCACGTCGGTTGGCTCGTACGCGGTTTGCGGCGGTCCTCCCGCGTCTATGACCTGGGGTGCGCCCGGCGCCGGAGTGGGATCGAGGGAGACCGGTGGCGGAGGTACCTGCACCGGGGTCTCCGCGGCCCAGTCATAGGTGGGCGCGGGGGGAGGCGGTCCGGCCGGGCTCGGTGGGCGCGGGGCGGTGGGGGCTGCTTCGACCACCGCCGTGAGCCCTCGTGGAGCCGGAAGAGGCGGCCCCGACCGGCCCAGGAGCATGGCCGGAAGCGTCTCGAGGGCCGGCAAGACGATCATCCCCACCGCCTCCGCCATCCAGCGGACGGTTTCCTCTGGCCACGCGGAGCCCTCAGGGATGACGAAGCAGCGTGAGGGGGAGAGCCGTGAGAGCTGGCCGAGAAGGGCGAACCCAGGGAGGGCGGAGCACACCAGGGAATCCGGGCCGGAGCCCGAGTCCAGGAGAGAGCGGACGGCCTCCACTGAGGTGACCGGATCCTCAAGCTCGGCCTCGGAGTCGGGTCCGAGGACTTCGAAGTTGGGCAGCAGCCGACGCACCCGCTCGGCGAGCTCTGAGCTCCCCACCACCACGACCTGCCCCATCAGACCTGGTCCGTTCTGTTCGCCCGGTGCCTCAGGGGATCACCTCCAGATGCACCGTCGCACGATCGAAGGCGGCCTCGTCGACCACCACCCCGAGTCCGGGCCCCGTCGGGACCGGTAGAGTCCCGTGGGGGGAGAGGCGGAAGGGGGTCTCCAGGATGTCCTGGTGGTAGTAGCGGTCGCTGGCTGAAGTGTCCCCGGGCAGGGTGAAGCCGGGGAGCGAGGCCAGCGCCAGGTTGGCCGCCCGCCCGATGCCGGTCTCCAGCATCCCTCCGCACCACACCGGCCAGCCCTCGGCAAGGCAGGCGTCGTGGATGGCCAGAGCGGGGATCAGTCCGGCCACCCGCCCCGCCTTGATGTTGAGGATCCTCCCGGAACCCAGGCGAAACGCCGCCCGGAGGTCCGCCATCGACTCCACGCTCTCGTCCAGGCAGATCGGCGTCTCCATCTGGGCTTGCAGCTCCGCATGGTCCACCAGGTCGTCGTGCGCCAGCGGCTGCTCGATCATCATGAGTTCGAAGCGGTCCAGCTGGCGGAGCCGCTCGAGGTCGGAAAGGGTGTAGGCGCTGTTGGCATCCAGCATCAGAGCAGTGGCGGGGAAGGCCCGCCGAACCTCGGCCGCCAGCTCGAGGTCGTATCCCGGCTTGCACTTGAGCTTGATGCGCCGGTACCCCTCGGCCAGGTACCCCTCGATCATCGCCAGGGTGGCCGGAAGGGACGGCTGGATGCCGATGCTGACCCCGCTGGGGATCTCCTCCTTGGTCCCTCCCAGGATGGCCGCCAGGCTCATGCCGGTCATCTGTCCTGCCAGGTCGAGGATGGCCATCTCCGCTGCCGCCTTGGCCATGTTGTGCCCCCGTACCCAGCTCCAGCGGGCGGCCAGCTGGACCGGGGTGGAGGGCTCGGCACCGACCACGGCGGGGAGGATGTAGCTGCGCAACGCCTCCAGGGAGGTCTCCCGGGTCTCGTACGAGTACCCCGGCTCCACCCCCGCGGCGCACTCCCCCAAACCGCGCAGCCCCTCCCCGTACACCTCCACCAGCACCGCCTCCCTGCGAGTTTGCGTGCCGAAGCTGGTCGTGAACGGTGAGACCAGGGGGAGTGCGACCACCCGCAGGCGCGCGCCCTCCAGGCGCAGGGGTGGGAGCTCAGCGATCACGAGCTCACCCGAGAGGCGCCCAGCTGCCACACACAGCCGGCGACCAGGGCAGCCCGCTCGGGGAGCGACCCGAGGTCAGCCCATTCTCCCGGGGCGTGAGCTGAGCCTCCCACGACTCCGAGCCCATCAAGAGTCCGGACTCCGAGGTCAGCGGTGAAGTTCCCATCGCTTCCGCCTCCCACCGTGACCCCCTGGATCGGAGGCAAGCCGAGCCAGCTGCCGACCTCCCGGGCCATGGCGAAGAGGCCAGCTGCGGCGGAGGTCTCCAGGGGTGGGCGGTTCGGGCCCCCGCCCAGCTCGAGGGTGGCATCCGGGTGTCTGGGCCTCAACAGGCGCAGCCCCCGGTCGACCCGCGTGGCCTCCGCTGAGGTGGCGAAGCGGACGTCCACATCCAGCTCAGCCAGCTCCGGCACCACGTTGACCCGTCCCCCGCCCCGGAACACCGTGGGGGTGACAGTGGTCCCCACCCCCGCGTCGCCGAGGTCCCCCACCGCGTCCACCAACCGCGCCAGCTCCGCCACCGCATTGACTCCCAGCTCCGGCTCCAATCCCGCGTGCGCCGCTCGGCCATGGAGCCTGAGGCGGTACGTCCCCACCCCCTTCCGGCCGACCTTGAGGGCGCCCTCGGCCGGAGGCTCGAGGACCAGCACCGCGCTGGTCTCCCGGGCGGCCTGTTCGATCGTCGGCCTGGAGGCCGTGCTTCCCACCTCCTCGTCACCGGTGCAGAGCAAGGTCACCTTCCCCGGGGCCTTCCCGTGCTCCGCCACGGTGGCCATCGCCGCTAGCCCCACGACCACTCCCCCCTTCATGTCGAACACCCCCGGCCCAGTCATCCGCCGGCCTTCCCTACGCAGCCCGCCGGGGAATGCCCCCACCTCCCAGACGGTGTCCAGGTGGCAGAGGAGGAGCACCGCCGCGCTGGGGTCCCCCTCCAGGGTCAGGCTCAGTTCGGGCACGCCGCCCCGCACCTCTCGGGAGACCCTCACCCCGGGAACCCAGCGGCTCGCCAGCTCGGAGACGAGATCCCCGCATCGGCTGATGGCTCCCGGGTCACCGCTCGGGGATTCCAGTGCCACCAACTGGCCCACGGCATCCGCCCACATCTCACTGCGCTCGTTCAGCCATGAGCGGAGGCGCGCGGGCGGCAGCGGAGCTTGGATCTGGGTCACGGCCCGATTCTATGCCCGGGCGGTCTCCTCAGCGCCCCTGCCGCTCGCCGGCAGCACCAGGTCCCGGAGAGGGCGCGGCTCCCGGCTCGACCAGGGTCGCCACAGGCCGCTCCGGTTGCGGAGGCGGATGGCCGAACAGGGCTCCCACCAGGATCATCAGGCCAGCCGCCTCAGAGCGGAGTCGGGACCCCCGCCAGCTCGCGCTGAGCAGCCAGCGCGCCAGCAGGCCTGAGATCACCGGGCTACTTGCAGACCCACTCCGACGACTCCCCGATGGAGAACATCTTGGCGGCGATGTCGGCCTGCTGGGTGGGGTTCCAGATGTCCGTGCCTCCGTGGCCGTAGAAGGTGGCGGGCATGAACTGGAAGAGGCCGCTGGCCCCGGAGTACCGATTGACGTCCGTGGGGTCAAGGCCGGACTCGCACTGTGCCACCCCGAGCAGCCAGGTGTAGGACACGTTGTACTTCTGGGCGGCGGCCCAGATGATCTGCTTGATGGTCCCGATGGGCGGCTCCGGCACCGGCTGCCAGAAGGCATTGCCATAGGGGAGGGATGGTTGGGGCGGCGGCGGCGGGGTCACCTTGGTCACGGACAGCGGCATCGTGATCTGGTAACCGGTGCTGCTGAGGAGGTTGCGGCCCTGGCCCGCGACCTGGGCCACCAGCGCCGGGGCGGGGGATTGGGGGCCGACCGCCTCTCCGGTGCTGAGCGCTCCCAGCACTGGGGCCAGCGCCGCCAGGCAGAGGGCGGCCGCTCCCCACCGCAGCCTCGAGGCCAGCCGGGGCCAAGCTCGGCGCTGCGCCGGCGCCGACGGCGCCAGCGTCAGCTCAAGCGGGGCCGTATATGAAACCCAGGTACCCTGCGCCATCCTGTATCCATCTGTAGTCGACTCGATCCCACCCGCCACCCGGGACGCCGTAGAAGTTCATCTCCGAGACCTCGAAGGAACCGGGCTTGACCGCCACCACGTAGGCCACGTGACCGTAGCCCCAGCTCTCGCCCGGAACGTCGATGCCCCACACCACGATCGACCCCACCTCGGGGGTCTGGCCCTCGGCATATCCCGCCGCCGCGGCGTTGGCCCACCACTGGTAGGCGTTGCCACCCCAGGTAACCTTGCGCTGGCTGGCGACCCACCAGGTGCAGTCGCCGAAGGCGAAGGACCAGCTCCCGGTGCCGACGGCCGGCTGGGGGGTGGTCAGCTCGGCCAGGAGCTGCTGGGAGCGCTGACCCAACTGCGCCTGGGCGACCATCGACTGGCTCTCGTCAGCCCGCAGTTGCGCGGTGGCGGCAGCCACAACCTGCTGGTCGTGCTTGATTGTCCCCACCAGCTGGGCGACCTGGGAGGCCACCGCCGACGGGAGGGCGGTGCTGGCCAGGAACTGGGCCAGGTTGGGCGCGGCCAGCGCCTCCGCCACCTGCTGGCTGCCGCTGCCGTCCACGTAGGCAGTGGACACCAGGTTGGTCAGCGCGACCTGATCTCCCGCCATCTGGCGCTGGAGCGTCGCTGAGGTCGCCTGGTCCGCAGCCAGCTTGGCGTTCAGCTGCTTCAAATAGCTCTGCTCCGACTCAATCTGGGTCAGGAGCGCCATCACCTGGCTCTGAGACGCCAGGTCGCCCTGGGCTCGGAGCTGGTTCAGAAGCTGGGTCAGTTGGGCCTGGTCACCGGCGAGTCCCTGCTGGGCGCTGGTGTTCGGACCTGGCCCCAGCACAGCGGAGATCCAGACCAACCCGGCCATCGCCACAGCAATCGAGACGCGCCCAATGGCTTGGGCTCCGCGCATACGTCCTCCCACATAGCGCGTGCGTTACGGGGGGGCAAGTTAACCGATAGGTCCCGCCGCGGTCAAGTTGGCAGGCGGTGGCCATCCGGCCCGCGGAAATCGTGGACGAGTTCCACCAGCCGCTGGAGCTGGGACGGCTCGGTGTTGGGGAGGACGCCGTGGCCCAGGTTGAACACGTGGCCCTGACGCCCCCGCGCACGGGCCAGGACATCCTCGGCCAGCGGCCGGAGGCGCTCCCAGGGGGCCAGCAACGCTGCCGGGTCCAGGTTGCCCTGCAGGAAGTGCTCCGCACCAACCGTGTCCCAGGCGGTGTCCAGGGGCACCCTCCAGTCGACGGAGATCCCGGCGGCCCCCAGGGCGGAGAAGGCGGGGAGCAGGTGGCTGGAGGCGGTGGAGAAGTAGATGGCGGGCACCTTTCCCCGGAGCCGGCCGAAGAGGCCTTGCAGGTGGGGAAGGAGGTGCTCCCGGAACGACCTTTCGTCGAGGACGCCAACCCAGCTGTCGAAGACCTGCACGACCTCGCAGCCGGCCTCGGCCTGGGCGACCAGGTAGTCGCCGAGGTGGTCTGTGAGGGTGGCCAGCAGCTGCGCGAACACCGCGGGGTCCGTGCGCAGGAGCCCGCGGAGCGCCGGGTAGTCCCGGCTGCCATGGCCCTCGACCAGGTAGCAGGCCAGGGTGAACGGTGAGGGCCCGAACCCGATCAGGCCGGCCCGCTCTCCGAGCCGCTCGCGGGCGATGCGGATGCCCTGCAGTAGGAAGGGGTAGGCCTCCTCGGCGGCGGGGCGGCGCAGCCCCCGCACCTGCTCGGCGCTGCGGATGGGGTCATCGACCCAGGGTCCCACCTCCTCGCGAAGCTCGAAGGGCACTCCCATCCCCTCCAGGGGAAGCATGATGTCGGCGAAGAGCACGGCAGCGTCGACGCCCAGGAGCTCCACGGGCATGCAGGTGACCTCGGCGCAGAGCTCGGGCTGGTGCACCATCTCCATCAGCCCCCAGCGCCGCCGGAGCTCTCGGTAAGGGGGCAGGGACCGGCCAGCCTGGCGCATGAACCAGACCGGCGTGGCGTCGACCTGCTGGCGCTGTACGGCGGCCAGCAGCCGTGCCCGTCCGCCCCTCACCGCTCGCCCATTTGGTCCACCATCATGGGAGCATGCCAAATCGGAGCGGGTCTCTGAGCGGCTGGGTCGCCGCCGCCCACCTGGGTCCCTCTCTGGCCTGCACCGCGTTCACCGCCCTCTCCGGATGGGCGGCCGCCCGCGCGCAGGGCGGCCGCGGGTCCCGCACCGCGGCGTTCCTGGCGTCCCTGGCGATGGCCCTGGCCCAGGTGAGCACCGGCTCGCTCAACGACGTTGCCGATCATCGGGCGGATTTGATCCACCAGCCTTATAAACCAATCCCCCGCGGCCAGGTGACGCGGCCGAGGGTCCTGGTCTTTGCCCTCGGCACCGGGGCCGGCTCGCTCCTCGTTGCCGCGCTGGCCGGACGCCGGGCGCTCAGGGTCATGGCCCTGGGGCTGGCTAGCGGCTGGACCTACGACCTCTGGCTGCGGCGCACCCCACTCTCCTGGGCTCCGTTTGCGGTCGGCATCGGGACGGTGCCGCTGCTGGGACCGGCGGCGCTGGGTTTGCCGCCCGTCCGCCCCCGCCTGCTGATGGCGATGGCGAGCCTTTTGGGGCTTGCGCTGCACCTCGCCAACGGCGGGCCGGATGCCGCCCGCGACCGGGCCGCCGGGCGTAGGAGCCTTCCCGTGCTCCTCGGGGTGCGCCGGAGTCGGCTTGGGGCTCACGCCACCCTGACCGGAGCGGCGGCGCTGAGCGTGTTGAGTTCGCCGGGTGCGGCCCGCGGATGGGCGCTACGGGGTGCGGGGGCCGGGCTGGGACTGCTCTCCGTCGACCGTGTCCTTTTGGAAGCCGAGCGCCGTCCGGGCCAGTACCCGTTCGTGCTCCCGGTCCTGGCGGCGGGGGCGATCGCGGGTGGCTGGCTGGTCGGCGCCGCGGGCACGGGAGCCGGTCGGTGACCGGGCAGCCGGTGACCGGCACCGAGGTGCGGCTGCGCCCTTCGCCCCGAGAGCGCTGGCGGGCCGCCTGGAGTGCCGCGCGGGTCCTGGCGCTCCTGCTGATCCCCGTCGGGGTGGTCCTCGCCCTCCTGACCGGGAGCTGGGGCTGGCTCCTGGTTCTGGAGATGTGGGCGGTGCTTTCGGCTGTCCTCTCGTACGTGGGCCAGGGTCAGAACGCGGTCTACGTGGGCGAACTGGGGGTTCGGAGGATCACCAAGGGCTGCAGCGTGACCGCCACCTGGGCGGGCCTGGACGGGATCGAGGTGACCATCCCCGGCCAGCGGATCGTGGTCTTCCAAATCAACAGCAGCGACTACCGCATCGAGCGATCCGGCTGGGGCAGCCGGCGCAACCTGGAGGCCTTGCGGCGCAACCCCCCCGACGGCATCAAGCTGCGCCTGGACCGCCGGACCGCCGACACCCTGGTCACCATGGTCCGCGAGCACCGCCCTGACCTCTCAGGGGTCTCCGACTGGGATCGGACCAGCCGGCCCAGCGGTGGCGTCCAGCCGACTTCGGGGGCCTAGTCCGGGCCGTCCCGCAGCATCCCCCGAAGTATCGCCCGGGCCTCGGCCCTCTCGCTCTCCAAGAGCGCCAGCAGCTGCTGACCGCCATCCAGAAGGGTCTCGGCCTGGCGGAGCAGCTCGGGACTCTGCGCTCCCTGGAGGCGGCTGTGCAGCCGCTCCAGTCGGCGGAGAATCGATCTCGCCTCGCTGGTGGCAGCATCCAGCTCCCGGAGGTCGCTCAGAGAGCCAGCCATCGTCTGCCGTCCCCCACCGTGCCTGGCATGCGCGCCCTCGCAACCGAACGTCCCGATCCATACCGGGGACCCGCCGAGGCTTGGCGTCCCCTATCCGCAGGCGGCAGCGTCCTCAGCCTCGTGGTTCCTCGGGCGCGGCCCCGCGGGCCGGCTCTCACGTTGACGCCTGGCCGCCGGCGGACCAGCGGCTCGGACCACGTCCAACACACGGAATCAGAAGCAGCCCAGCTCCCACGTACGAGCCGGCCATCACCCCGAAGCCGGCGGCGAAGCCGAGGTGCTGGATGATCTGGCCGATAGCCACGATCCAGAGCGACCCGACGCCGTACGAGAGCGCGAAGTAGTAGCCGAACATCCCGGCCTGGGCCGAGGTGGCGATGCTGTCGCTGACCAGGGCCTGGAGCAGCGGGTTCTCCACGTACGCCACCAGCCCGACGAGCAGAGCCAGCACCGCCAGGCCGGCGAGCGGCAGAGAGGAAGCCAGGCCGAAGGCCAGGACCGCGACCGCCGAAAGGGCGTAGGCGCCCCACAGCACCGGGATGCGTCCGAGCCGGTCCGAGAGCGGCCCGCCCAGGATCGGTCCCAGGACCGCCCCCACGAGGACCACATTGAAGATCACCCCCACCGTGGCCTCCGGGAGGTGGACCCCGTTGCGCAGGTAGAGGGGGATGAAGGCGTTGAGCGTCCCCAGCCCACGACCACCGGCAGCGACCGTGGCCGCAGCCACCCCGAAGATCGCCACCCGGGGGTTGACCAGCTGGTCACGCCGGATCCGCGGCAGGTGGGGACGCAGGCTCGGTCGGGGGACACCCTTGCCGCGGTCGCCGGGGACGGGAGGGAAGGTGAGGAGCAAGACGAGACCGAGAAGGAAGAGCGGAATGGCAAGGATGAGGAGGGTTGGCCTCCAACCCAGATCGGCGATCAGCAGGGCTGCCGGAATGGGGATTATCAGCGAACCCACGCTCCCCCCGATGGTGGCCACGCTGAGGGCGGTTCCCCGTCGCTCGGGGTACACCCGGGCCGCCACCGAACTACCCACCGGGTGCTGCTGGCTCGATCCCAAAAGGGCCAGCCCCTGACCCGTCGCAAAGACGGGGTAGGTGGGCGCCACCGCGCCGAGGATGGCGCAGAGCCCCACCACGAGGTTCTGGCACCCGAGGATCCAGCGCGCGGCCACCCGCTGGCCGACGTACCCGGCACTGGCCTGGGTGAGGCCGCCCACCACCCCGATCACCCCTACGGCCAGCCCCAGGGTGGCGTAGTTGAGGTGGAAGTCGACCAGGATCGCCGGGTAGGTCAGCGGCAGGAGGCCCGAGTACATGTGCTGGCCGGCGTGCGAGGTCGCCACGAGGCCGAGCGCGCGCCGCCGCGCCCGCCTGCCCGCGCCGAGTTCCGCGGCCGCCTCCACGCTTGCAGCATACGGAGCGTCAGGACGGGGACGGCGGCGGTGCAGGCCCGTAGACGAACCCGAGGAGGGTCTCAGTCGGACTCCCCGTGGCCCCCGCTGCGACCCCTCTGAGGTCCACATAGGGCGGGGCGGGGCCGGGAAGCGCCCAGTTGGACTCCGCCACCGTGTACGACCCGTCCGCGCTCACCCCGACCACGAAGGCCACGTGCCCAGGGCCCCGATCTCCGAACACCGCGATCGCCCCCAGCGCCGGGGAGACGCCGACCGCGTAGCCCGCCGCCGATGCCAGCTCCAGCCACTGTCCCCCATTGCCCCCCAGGAGGCCCTGGGGCGTGTGCCAGGTGACCAGCCGGCGCGTGGCCACGTACCAGGTGCACTGACCGGTGGAGAACCCCTGGTAGTTGGCGGGGAACGGATCGGGGTGTCCGGTGCAGGCCGACGGTTGGACCGCCAGCGCCCCGGGCTCGGGTCCGCACGGAGCCGCCCAGTTTGGAAAGGAGGGCGAACTCGCCAGCACCACCTCTCCCGGCCGCAGGACCAGCCCCCCAGGATCTGGGAGCAAGCCACCCAGAGCCGGCCACCCGGCAGCCGCCGCGCCAGCGCCCAGCAATCCCACCAGGCTGGCCCCCAGGACCGCTGGGACCAGGCAGCCCAGGGCCAGAAGGGCACCCATTCCGGACAGCCAGCGCCGGGGACTCATGGGGAGTCCGCGGCCAGTTGACCGGTGCTCAGGGCCGGCCACCACTCTCGAGGAGCGCCCCCTCGGAAGCTGGCGTGCTCATCTCCGGCCAGCACCAGCCCGCAGCCCGGCTCCGCATCTCGGAGGAGCTCGCACTCCGCGTCGGAGAGCGAGAACGCGCGCCGCACCCCGGGAAGAGCCACCGGCTCCTGGCGGAGGAGCAGCTTGGTATGGCAGTTGCGGATGACCACGTTGCCCACGGGCGAGTTGAGGAAGTCCTCGACCACCTGCGAAACCACTAGCAGCCCGGCTCCCAGCTTGCGGATGCGCCGAGCCATGCTCTCCAGGAACCGGGCTCCAGAGGGAGAGGAGAGCAGGACCTCGGCCTCATCCACGACCACCAGGGTGGGATGCGTGTGCGGGAGCTCGAGGTCCGCCTCCAGATGCCAGAGCACCAGCTCCATGGCAGTCCCCAGGAGCTCCTCCCGGGCGTGGAGGTGGCGCAGGGAGACCACCAATGCGTCGTCGACGTCGAGTCCGCCGGCGCCGTTGAAGACGCCTGACCCGGGGCCGGCTGCCTGTCGTTGCAGCCCGGCTGCGAGCTCCCCCTGGCCCGCCTCCTCCAGCTGCTCCAGGACCTCGGAGAGGCCGGCTCTCATGGGCTGGAGCCGAAGGGCGGTCAGAGCGGCGAGCCTCAGGGCCTCCAGGGAGCTCCTCGAGGTGGCCGACCGGCTCGACGCCAGCAGCCGGCCCAGCAGAGGAAGTGCCCGGTCGACCCGCCGCTCAGGCTCCTGACCAGGTGGCCCGAGTACATTCAGCCCGCGCTCGTCGGTCGCGCCCAGTTCCAGGCACCGGGCTCCGAGCAGCGCCCCCAGCTTCAGGTACTCCCCGGCGGGGTCCAGGCACCGTAGACGGCAACCTTGTAGGAAGAGGCGGGCCGCGAGCAGTTTGGAGGTGAAGGACTTGCCCCCACCGGAGGTCCCCAGGACCAGGATGTTGCGGTTGGGATTGGACTCGGCCAGGGGATCGACGGTCACCAGCTCCCTTGTGCTGGGGCTGGGTCCGAGGAGCACCCCGTTCCGCGCGTCCAACGTGGCCCGCAGGAAGGGGATCGCCGTGGCGGTGGCTGCGGTCGTCATGTCCCGGGACCAGCCGAGGGGGTCCACACCCAGCGGCAGCGTGGATCGCCATCCGTCCGCCTGGCGGTTGAACAGCGGAATTGGGGTGCACCCGAGCTCGATGAGGGTGTTCACCACCTGCTCCCAGCCCAGCTCCATCTCTGCCTGGCTGGATCCCTCCACCGTGATGCAGGTCACCAGCCGCATGAGCCGGTCCTCCTCCAGTAGGACCCGCTCCTCGAGGGCCAGCGCGTCCTCGAGTGCGGCCCGCGTGCCGGCATCCGGGCGGCGACCCTGGCGCCGGTCCACCTCGAGCCCGGTCTCGAAGGTGCGAATCCGTCGGCGCAGGTGGCTCAGACTGTGCACCTTGGGCACCGGGTACAGGTGCTGGGCCATCCGGATGGGAGCTGGGGTGGCCAGGACCAGGGGGGCCAGCCACCCCAGCTGCAGACGGCGGGGGAAGCCGCGCACGACCAGGCTGCGGACCACCCGGTCCGAGAGCTCCAAGCGGTCCGGCCTCACTGTGGCCGTGTCTGGCGCCAGCCAGCTGGCGAAGCTGGCGGTGGGGCGGCCGCTCCGCCCCCCGGTCAGCTCCTGGAGGATGGACAGCCAATCCCCGTCCTCAAGGGGACGGGGGCGCAGCCCCGGACCGCTCAAGGCTGCCGCGACCGCTCTCCGGCGCTGGTCCAGCTCGTACGTGCCGCGAGGGCGCACTTGCCCCGGCAGCGCCCCCCGCAGGCTCGCCGGGGAGTCGTCCCAGATCACTGCCAGGTGTCGGCGAAGGTGCACCTGGCCACTGGCCATGAGCCCCGCCGAGTAGTCGGCGTCGGCGCGCCCGATCGTGGTCTGCGCCGGTTGAGCTGAGGCGGCCAGGGGCCGGGAGATGGTGTAGAGGGAGACGGGCCCGGAGAGGGTTGAGAGTGCTCGCCAGTAGCGCCTCCAGACCAACTGCCGCTCGGCGCCGGAGCGCAGCAGGAGGTTCAGGGCGGCCAGTTCCAGCCCGACCCGGCGGCGCCCGTCCCGGAGGCTGGCCACGCCGCCCTCCAGGTAGGCGACGTCGATGAGGTCCAGGGTGGATCCGACCCGCGAGGGCAGCCTCATTGGCAGGAGGTGGCTCCCGAGGGCATGGTCCAGGAGATGGGCGAGGTCTCCGCACCGTCGACGTCGCGGAACTCCGCACGCGAACTCACCAGGTCCGGATGGCTCAGCCGCCTGCGCTGGGCCCGGAACCGCGCCGCGTCCAGGAGGTAGGCATCGAGCCGGCGGCCTCGGCGGCTGCCGAAGCCCAGAACGACGCAGCCGGCCGCCCACGGCACGGCCCCGGTCAGGGTGGCGTCCAGGCCGCAATGGGCGTGGATCAGGATCATCGGCAGGACGGCCGCTCCGCTGAGCCAGCCCAGCTGTGGGGTGGTCAGCCCGCCCCAGCGGCTGGGCACGTCGGAGATGGGTTGCGGTACTTCGGCCTCCATCATGTTCGCCTGGTTTGGTCCCGCCAACGGCCGGGCTGGGGCTGAAGCCTGCCGCGGCGCAGGGAGTTGAGGTAGGCCACATCCAGGCTATGGACCGCCGGACCTCCCGCGGCGGCGTACCTGGTGCCGAGGTCGTGGAGGGCCTCTCCCAACTCCGGGCCTTCGGCCAGGGACTTGATCGCCGCGAGGTCTCTGGGGGTGAGCCCGGTCAGCCGGACGAGCTCCCGCTGGCGTCCCCCATCCCACAGGAGCTGGCGGCCGAGAAACTGCTCTCTCGTCTCCCGTCCGTCGACCGCCGGCCACCCACCGCCGGCTCCTGGGACCGCACTCTCGAGCCTGGTGGCGAGGTCCTCCTCTGGCCTCCCGGGCAGTCCCAGGGCGTGGGCGGCCCGCCCACCCCAGCGGGAGCCATAGCGCCGAGCCTGGGGGATGGCGGTGGTGGCCGCCAGAAGTGAGCCGCCGAGCACCGTACCCACAGACAGCTCAGCCAGGGCTCTTACCCGGCGGGTGGTGGACATCTCGCCCCGGCTGATTCGTCCCGGCACCTCGACCATGAGGAAGACCGTCACGGCGGCCAGCAGACACTTGGCGAACTGGTCCCCGGGGTTCCCGCTCCCCACCTCGGCCAGCAGGCCGCCCTGGGCCGCGGCGCAGCTCGAGTGCGTGGTGGGGGAGATGAAGGGGCAGGACCCGTGGGCAGCCACCGGGGCCAAGCCGGACACGGTGGAGACCACCGCCACGAACGCCAGGAAGATGAGGGTCTGGACCACCACCACGGCCGAGAGCGACGCGACCGTGGCCCAGTAGCGGTTGAAGAGGGTGCGGCCCCCCGGCAGCGCCAGCGCCACGAAGGCCAGGCTGGAGCAGGCGGCCAGGAGCGAGAGGACGATGAATCGGGCCAGGTAGGTCAGCGCCAGCCACAGGCCGAGCCCGGTGAGGGCGGTGAAGGCCACCATCCCCATCAGCCCATCGGGGACGTCGTAGCCGTTGCGCCCGTGGGGCCCGACCCCGGCCCAGACGTCGGTGAAGGTGGGCGTCGTCCCCCAGTAGATGTCCGCATAGCGGCAATCGGCAGGGCTCTGGCCGTCTCCCGCCCGAGGCTCACCCGGTAGGGGAAGGACCCCCAACTGGAGGGACCCGATGGTGGAGCTGCCGCTGCCCTCCAGGCAGTTCTGGCCCTGGTTGTTGTTGACCTGGTTGTCGGTGTTGGTGCAGAGGGGCTGGCCGGGGGATGCATCGCCGCGGTCGCAGTTGGCGTCATGGAGCGGGGGGCCGAAATAGTTCTCGCTGCGGTCCAGGACCTCCTTGGTGAAGTCGGGGCTGGACACCCCGATGCAGTGCGACTGCGTGAAGGACCGGTCCATCCAGGGGTCGACCAGGACCTGCTGGCGCGGGCTCGGGCCCGGGAGCGAGAGATGGATGCCCGGGTGGATGATGGGACTGTCCTCCGGGCAGTAAGCGGTGACTGCGAGGACGGTCATCATGTCCAGCGGGGCGGTCCCCGAGCCGCCCAGCCGGTGGAAGGTGGCCTCCAGAATGCCCTGGGACACCCAGCTCCCCATGTCGATGACGCGTCCCGCCAGGTGCAGTGGGAGCCCGGCCCCCAGGACTGCAGCGGCGATCAGGCAGGGCACGATGCCGGCTCTGAGATTCAGCTGCTGCCCGGCCATGAAGAGCGACACCTGGAGAGCGAAGGCGACCACGATCAGCGCCAGGGACAGCGGCTCAAGGACCGCGTTCATCTCCTGGACCCAGGGGATGCACCCGGCAGGACCGCACTGGTGCGCCGGCTCACCCAGGCTCCCGTCGTAGTTGTCCACCACCGGGTTGGTGCCCACCAGGGTGGTGATCAGGTGCCAGGGGCCCGAGGTCACCGCCCCGGTCAGGGGGTCGATGTGGGCCGGGTCAGGACTCCCGTCGAGGCTGCCCATGATGGCCACCGGCCCGGAGACGAACGCATCGATCACGTAGCAGAAGGGATCCGTGATCCCCCCGCACTGCTGGCTGTCGCTCCCGGCGGAGGCTGCCGCCGCGGGGGGAGTCGGGGTGGGCTGGGCGAGGGTTGCCGGAGCGCTCCCGGCGGAGAGCAGGTGCCCGGCCAGGACGACCACGGCAGCGGACGGCCGCCTCAGGGGCCGCTCGCGGAACAGGTGGCGGTGGCACAGGCGGTGTTGCTGCCGGTCAGCCCCTCGACGAAGGTCAGGATGGCTCCTTCGTTCACCAGCAGGAGCACGCCCAGGAGGACGGTCACCAGGCCCTGGATGGCGGCCGCCCGGCGCTGGCTGTTGTCTAGCGAGGTCATGTAGCGGATAGCCGCGAAGCTGAGGCACAGGACCGCTACCGCCCCCAGGGCCAGGGTGGTGACCGTGTGGATGAGGTTGTTGAGCCCGGTCGCGAAGGTCGCCAGCTCCGTCAACGAAGCTCACCCCGGGGCTGAGCCCAGGCGATCGGACGCGGCCCATCTGCGATGGCGATGGGCCGCCCCTTGGCCGGTCGGGGCATGCGCTCAAGGTCCGCCCCTGCGCCGGCCGCCGCTCGCATCCTGCGGTCGCCATACCAGGGAAGCTGGCGAACAAGTGCCGGGTGGTCGCTGCCCCGAAGGATCAGGGCTCGCCCGCGCCGGAGGCGCCTGATCTCATCCGGCGGCAGATGCGGGTGGGCCTGTACGGGGTGGCCGCCCCCCGCGGAGTGCAGGGTGGCCGAGCCAACCAGACGGCTGGCCCGTTCCAGCAGGTCTACCTCCGAGATGCCGGGCAGGAGGAGCTTCGTCCGGCAGTTGGCCCAGAGTGCGGTCACGGCGTCGGCCCCGTAGAGGGTCGAGATGGACGCGACGTCTTGGGCCAGCAGCACCAGTCGCACCCCCTGGGTGCGGCCCAGCTGCACCAACGACGGCAGCTCGGGCAGGGTCGTCAGCTGGGCGAACTCGTCCAGGACGAAGAGCACGGGGAGCGCCGGCGGGCTGGCATACACCGCCCGCCAGCAGGCGGAAAGCAAGGCGCTCAGCAGTCCCCGCACCAGGGGAGCGTCGGTGGGGCTGACCACGCAGTAGAGGCTGTTCAGCTGACCGCTCGCCAAAGAGCGCGGATCGAAGGTGCTCCGGGAGGTGGTCCGAGCCACCTGATCGCTGCCGAACACCCCCAATTTAGACACCAGGGTGGCGACCACCCCCATGGCCGTGCGGTCCCCGCCGCTCAGTGCGCCCTGGACCAGCTGCCGGGCCAGCGGATGGCTGAGCTCCTCGACCACCTCCTCCGCCGGGACTTGCTGCAGTAGGGCCAGGAGGTCACTCAGGGTCAGACCTGAAGCGGCGGCCTCCACCAGCAGCCCGTGCAGCAGCTGAAGCGCCAGGTCGTGCCAGAACGGTTCACGCTCCGGCGGGCGGCCGAGAAGGAAGCCGGCGCTGCGCAGCGCGTCGTCCGAGCTGGAGATGGCGCTGATGGGGTTCCAGCCATCCCCGGGCTCCATGAGGGGGGCGAAGACGGCGGCTCGGCCTCGCCGCTCCCGGGCCATCAGGGTCCGGGCCAGCAGCTCCCCCTTGGGGTCCGTGACCACCACCGGGCCGGGCCACTCGAGGATCGCGGGAATCGCCAGCGCGCTGGACTTCCCCGACCCGGTGGGGCCCAGCACCAACAGATGCTCGTCCTCCGGCAGTCGGACCGTCACCGGCCCGATCCGTCCCAAGCGGACGCGTGCCCCACCCCCATGCCAGAGCCGGCGGAGCTCAAGGAGGCGGGCGGTGCGTGCCCCCCCCAGCGTCCCGGGGCGAAGGGAGGAGCGTGGACGGCCGAGCCAGATGAGCGCCGCAGCGGCCAACACCACCCCGAGGGTGGCAGCCAGGCCGGTCAGCCGCGTCCCCGTTGGTGGGCCGCCCATGACCCCCTCGCGCATCGCGCCGGCCACCACCGCCGCTCCCACCACCGCGGCCGGCAGCAGCAGCCAGAGCAACTCCTCCTGCCTCTTCTCCACCGCCCGGTGAGTCCGGTCAGCTCCCTCCGGGGGGCGCAGCTCGGGTCTGCGACGGTGCCGTCGCCAGGTGCGCCCGGGCCGTTACAGGAATTTGCCGGACTGCTTCAGGAACTTGCACAAGCGGGCCCACTCCGGGACCTAGACTGCGCCAGATGCCCCGTTCTCCCCTCGCCCCCACCCGTCACCAGGGGGCGAGGACCATTCTGGTCGCTGACCGAGACCTCCGGTCCCGCACCGCCACGTCCGCGATCTTGCGCCGTCTGGGATTCGAGGTGGCCGAGGCGGAGTCGCCCCGCTCGGCACTCGCCCAGGCCCGCTCCGGACCCTACTCCTGCGCCATCCTTGACCTGAACATCTCGGAGGCCGGCGCCTTCGATCTCTGCCGCCGGCTGCTCTCGGCTCCGGGCTGGAGCTGGACCCCGGTGATCTTCACCAGCTCGCGCCCCCCCGAGCCCGAGCAGAGGGACACGCTCCAGCAGGGCGGATTCACGTTCCTGCTCAAGCCGTTCCGCTCCGGGCAGCTCCTCTCAGCCGTGGGCGATGCCCTGGCCGCCACCACGCCGTTGCGTGAATCCCGGCCCGATCGGAGGCGGGCGCTCTCCACCGTCGAGGCCGCCACCGCCTGAGCGGACCGGTGCCTAGCCCCCCGGGCCCGGTGCCTGAGGCGACCCCGATGGCGACGGCACGGATGACGGGGATGGGGAGGGAGATGCCGATGGGGTCGCGGGCGCGCTGGGGGTGACGACCGGGGTGGGGGTCGGGGTAGGCGACGGCGTCACGCTGCCTCCCCCGAGCACCTTGGTCGACGGTCCGGTCCCTGGCAGGTAGTAGTCAACCTCACCGTTCACGGTGCGGCTCACCAGGCCCTGAGGGGGTGTGTACCAATGGTTCGGTACCCCCGCCAGAGCGGCCTCCATGAACTGGTTCCAGAGGGAGGCGGCTCCGCTGATGCCATTCAGCCCGCCACCGTACATGGGGGCGTCGTTGGCGTTCCCCACCCAGTCTGCCCCCACCAGCTGAGGCGTCCAGCCCACGGCCAGGTTGTCGCGGTAGCTGTTGGAGGTCCCGGTCTTGATCGCCGCCGTGTGCCCCGGCAGGATCAGGGGGGTGTTCGGTCCGAAGGCCAGGAGCCGGTTGGAGTTGCGGGAGAGGATGGTGTTCATGATGTAGGCGACCTGGGGGGATAGCACTTGGGTGGCGGCGGTCGGCGCCTGGTAGAGGATCTGCCCCGTCTGACTCTCCACCGTGTTCACGAAGTGGGCCGGGTGCAGCACCCCTTGGGAGGCGAAGACCGACCCCGCCTGGGCCAGTTCCCAGAGGGGAATCGGATAGGCCCCCAAGGTCATGCTCGGCCCGTACGAGGAGTCCGGTCCGTTCAGGGTTGTCACCCCCATCGCCCGGGCGGTGGTGAGGATCTGCGGGATGCCGGTGGCGAGCTCGACCCGGACGGCCGGCACGTTGAGCGAATTGCCCAAGGCGACCTGGATCGGCACCACCCCGGCGTAGGTTCCCTCGTAGTCGTGGACCACGAAGGGCCCGCCGCCCGGCCCGCCGGTGGGGAGGCTGTAGGGGCTGTCCAGAACCGGGGTGGTCATGGTGACCTGGTGGTCCGCGATGGCGGTGGAGTAGGTGAAGAGCTTGAACGTCGACCCCGGCTGCCGGGCCACCGCCGCCATGTCGATCTCGCCCCCCGGCACATTGGGCCCGGCACCGCCGACCCAGACCTCGATCTGCCCGGTGGCGGGATCCTCAGCCACCAGGGCACCGTCGGTCATGTGCATCGCCTGGTGCCTGGCGATGTCGGCCGTCACCAGCTGCTGTGCCTTCTGGTTCAGCGCCACGTTGAGGCTGGTGTAGACCCGCAGCCCCATGGTGGCGTAGCCCGAGCCGAAGTGCTGCTGCAGCCAGACGCGCACCTGGTCGACGAAGTAGGGCGCGTTGTCCACCGGGGCCTCGCTTCCCGAGCCCAGAGCGGGCGGCTTGGCCAGAACCGCCGCCGCCTCCCGGGCGGGAAGCTCCCCGTACTTGACCATGGCGGCCACCACTGCCTGCTGGCGAAGGCGCGCCCCCGCCATGTTGCTGAAGGGGTCGAGGTAGGACGGTGCGGGCAGGAGGCCGGCGAGCAGGGTGGCCTCGGGGAGGGTGAGCTGCGCGGCGCTCACCCCGAAGTAGGTCTCGGCGGCGGCCTGGATCCCGGTCGCTCCCTGTCCGAAGTAGACGTCATTCAGGTAGTCGTCCAGGATCTGGCTGCGGCTGAGGTGCGAGGTCAGCTCGTTTCCGTAGAGGATCTCCTTCACCTTGTAGGTGATCGACTTGTTGTCGGTGAGGTAGAGGAGCTTGGCCACCTGCTCCGGGATCGTGCTGGCGCCCTGGGCGGCGCTGTGATGAATCAGGTCGTAGACCCCGGCCTCGACGATCCGCCCCACGTCGAAGCTCGGCGCCGTCCAGAAGCTGTGGTCCTCGATGGCG
This sequence comes from bacterium, assembly GCA_021816695.1. Lineage (GTDB taxonomy): Bacteria > Chloroflexota > Dormibacteria > Aeolococcales > Bog-877 > JAJYXT01. The sequence continues at coordinate 86,306 of JAKAXE010000001.1, forward strand.
ACCACCGCCTTCTGCATCGCCGGGGCGATCTGGTTAAGCGGCACCGGGATCCGGCTGGTGCCGGAGGGATGGAGGTCCGCCACCAGCTGGTTGCCCTGGCCGTACACCACAGTGTCTGTGGGGAGTTGCCGGGGAGGCGGCAGCGAGCTGTAGGCACGGGCCAGCGCCGTCGTGGGCACCGCCAGCGCAACCACCGCCACCAGCACGCCCATTAGTGCCAGGCCCACGATCTGCCGGCCGTGGGGAGCTGCGGCGCCACCACGCCGGCGGCCCCGGCGCGGTCGCTGGCGGGACTCGGGATTCAGTTCACGCATGATGTCGGTTGGGCGCGGCGCGGGGCCAGGGTCCCCGGGTTCTTGCCGGGGCCGGCCAGGCGGGGGAGGCGCACTTCACGCGCCGCGCCCACCTCTGCAACGCCCACCGGAGCGGTTTGGTTTCCATCACCGGCTCCGGCGACCCGGCGACCCAGGCCCGTCTGAGTTGGGGACCGACGTCGGGACAGGGTCCCCGGGACTCCCCAGCCGAATTCACCCGATCAGGTGCCCGGAGGATCCATAGGCTCTCGCCAACCGGGAGCCTCGCCCTTCTGTCGCCGCCGTGTCGCCGCGGTTGTAGAGGCGACAGCGGCGCAGCGACAGGCAGCCGCACCCGACGCAGCCGGTGAGGTCGTCGCGGAGACGCTCTAGAGCCGCGATTCTGAGGTCAAGCTGGCTGCGCCACCCCACGGAGAGCTCCTGCCAGTCCGCGCGGGTGGGGGTTCGTTGGTCCGGGAGCCTGGCCAGGGCGGCGCGGATCTCCTCCAGTGTCAGTCCGACCATCTGGGCCGCTGAGATGAACGCGAGTCGACGCAGGGTGGCGCGGGGAAACAGGCGCTGGCCGCCCGGCGAGCGCTCAGAGGTGAGCAAACCCCTGGCTTCGTAGAAGCGGATCGCGGAAGCGGCCACTCCACTTCGGCCGGAGAGCTCGCCGATGGAGAGGCGGGTCGGCAGGACGGGCACGGCCAAATGTTCCTCACGAAGATCCTTGACATCAACTTAACATTAAGTATTAGCCTGCTGCCATGACAACAGTGCTCCCTAACGCTGCGACGGTTCCTGCCTCAGTCCCGTCCCGGATCGTGGGCTATGAAGGGTTGGGCGGCCTTCTGGACCTGATTTCGGGGGACGGGAAGCACTCCTCGGCGTCCACCTCGACCCTCGACGTCTTGTGGGTTCTTTATGACCGCATCCTCGAGGTCGGACCGCAGACCGTCGGCGATCCTTCTCGGGATCGGTTCATTCTCTCCAAGGGCCACGGCCCAGCCGGCTACTACGCAGTCCTGGCTGCCAAGGGCTTTATCTCCGCGGAGCTCTTGGCGGAGTTCGGATCGTTCAACTCGCCATTGGGCCATCACCCTGATCGTCTGCTGGTCCCAGGGGTCGAGGTCTCCAGCGGATCACTCGGCCACGGCCTGGCGATTGCGGTAGGCGTGGCCGCGGGGCTTCGCATCCAGGGTCGGCTGAAGCCGCGGGTCATCTGCCTGCTGGGCGACGGTGAGTTGGAGGAGGGGTCCAACCACGAGGCGCTCTGGCTGGCCTCGATCCACCGGCTCTCATCGCTGACGGCCATCGTGGTCGACAATCGCAGCTCGGAGCTGGGCTGGCCGGGCGGCGTGGACGCCCCCTTCGCCGCGGCGAGATGGCAGGTGGAGCGCGTCGGGGCACATGACCAGGCCGCTCTGGAAGTGGCCCTCCGGCGTCGATGTGAGACGGGCCCCAACCTGGTGGTCGCCGCCACCTACCCTGGCCCGGTTCCGGAATGAGGCAGCGGGTTGCCGACGAGCTGGGGCGAATGCTGGACCGCGACGACCGGCTGGTGGTGGTCCTCGCGGCCATCTCCACTGGCCAGTTCGCCTCCGCCCGGGCCAGACATCCGCAGCGCGTAATAGACGTGGGAATCCGGGAGCAGGCGCTCATCGGGGTCGCAGCCGGGTTGGCCCACGCGGGGCTGCGCCCGGTGGCCCACACCTTTGCACCCTTTTTGTTGGAACGCCCCTTCGAGCAATTGAAGATGGATCTATGCCAGCAAGGGCTGGGCGCCATCCTCGTCAGCATCGGCGCCTCCTACGACTTCCCCGAGTACGGCACCTCACACTTTTGTCCGGAGGACGTGGCTCTGCTGGATACCTTGCCGGGGATCGAGGTCCACGTTCCCGGCCATGCGGACGAGGCGGTCACTTTCCTCCGGAAGATGGTGCCCGAGGACGGGATCGGCTATCTGCGGCTATCCGAGGCCACCAATGCCCGCGCCGAGCCCACACCCCCCGGGGGTATGCGTGTGCTCCGAAGTGGCGCCGCTGGGTCGGTGTTGGCCGTCGGGCCGATGCTGGATCCCGTGGTGGCGGCGGTGGAGGGCCTGGACGTGACCCTCATTTACGCGAACACCGTGAGGCCCCTGGATGAGGCAACCGTCCTGGCCTCCCTCGGCCGGCCCGCGGTGGCGGTGGTGGAGCCGTACCTCGCGGGCACCTCGGTGGGGGTGATCAGCCAGAGTCTGGGCCACATCCCCCATCGGATCCTCGGTGTGGGAGTCACGCGGCGCGACCTGCGTCGCTACGGCAGTCGCCGCGAGCATGATCTGGCGCACGGGCTGGATCCGGCGTCCTTGCGCCGTACCCTCCTGGACTTTCTCGTGACCGCTGGGCCGACTCCGGGTGCGTGATAGCCCCCCACCAGCTGGGAATGGTGCAGGTGGCGCTGGTGTTCGGTCCCAGCCGAGCGGTTGACTGGTTGGGACGTCGTCACCGGCCCCGGTCTGCCGGTGCCATGAGTGTGTCTCCCAGCGGGCCCGGACGGTCAACGGATTTGGGTGATCGCTCGGACGAAAACGTGCAGTGCGCGGGGACCGGCGGTTGAGTGAGGTTAGGGATCTCGCGGCGGTTGGCCCGCTCCACCACTCCCAGCGGCGCCTCCGCTCCTCGCCGGCAGACGCCCGCCCGGTGGATCTGCCAGTCTAGAGGCTCGGTAATGAGCAGCATGCCGCCTTTCGAGGAGCGCCGGGAGCTCCCGGTAGAGCCCTCCCAGATGCCTTACCTCCGGCCGCCCACCCCACGGGCGAACTGGAGGTTCACCGGGCTGGCGCTCGGGGGGCTAGGCCTGCTGGCCGTCCTCCGGTTGGTCGTCTCCCACCCGGCGCCCGCCCCCTCCCATGCCTCGCCGCAGGCTGCGGTCGCCGGCTACCTCAATGCCGCCGTCGCCGGCTCCCAGGCCGGTCTGGAGTCGTACCTGGCCCCCAGCGACCGTCAGGGGGCCGCTGCCATGCTCAGCGCTCTCCGCGCCGACCGGGTGCGGCTGGTCTCCCCCTCGATCGGTCCGACAAGCGTCGAGGGGGCCACCGCCCAGGTGGAGGTGGCGCTGGAGGTCTGCTATCGGAAATCCTCCTCGGCCCCGTACACCTGCGAGCTTCTGAGCCACGAGCCGCTGGGACTCTCCTCGGAGATCCTGTGCCAGGACCTCGCCGGGCGCTGGTACGTAACGACCCTTCTGAAGCCGTCGCCGCTGACCGGCTAAGGAGGCGGCACCTATCCGGCCGCGGGAGCCTCCAGGGAGGGCACCACCTGCCGTTCGGGGTCGAGCAGCCGGGTGAGCTCGTCCTCGGATAGGGAGGTGCGCTGGCGGGCCACCTCGCGCACCGTGGCCCCGGTCTCGAAGGCCTCGTGGGCGATGGCCGCCGCGGCGTCATAGCCGATCGCCGGCACCAGACCGGTGCAGATTGCGAGTCCGCGCTCCAGCATCTCCGGTCCGCGCTCGGTGGCCACCAGGCCGTCCACTGCCCGCTGCGCGAAGTTGTCCACCGCCCGGGCCAGAAGCTCCATCTCGGTGAGCAGGTTGTGGGCCGCCACCGGGAGCATCACGTTGAGTTCCAGGATGGAGCCGGCGGTGCCGGCGAAGCTCACCGTGGCGTCGCACCCCAGCACCTGGGCCACCACCATCAGCAGGGCCTCGCAGATCACCGGGTTGACCTTGCCGGGCATGATCGAGGATCCCGGCTGGACCGCGGGGAGGCTCAGCTCGCCGATCCCCGCCCGCGGTCCGCAGGAGAGGAGACGGATGTCGCTGGCGATCTTGTAGGCGCTGATGGCCGCCGACCGCACCGCCGCCGAGGCGAAGACGACAGCATCGAGGGTCGACTGAGCCTGGAAATGGTTGTCGGTCTCGCGCAGCTGGGGGTCGTAGATGGGACGGAGGCGCTCCACCACCCGGGCCGCGAACTCGGGGTGCCGACCGATCCCCGTCCCGACCGCCGTGCCTCCGAGAGCGACCTCGGTCAGCTGGACCCGTGCCGCTTCCAGCCGCTGCAGCGCTCGCTCCACCTGGCCTCGGTAGCCTTCGAACTCCTGTCCGAGCCGGATGGGGGTGGCATCCTGGAGGTGGGTCCGCCCGGTCTTGATCACCGGCCACAGCGCCTCCCGCTGCGCCGCCAGGCTGTTGGCCAACCGCTCCATGGCCGGTCGGAGCTGGTCGCGCAGGGTGGCCAGCGCCGCCAGGTGGATGGCGGTGGGGAAGACGTCGTTGCTGGACTGCCCGAGGTTGACGTGGTCGTTGGGATGCACCAGCCCGCGGTCGCCACGGTCCGCTCCCAGCAGCTCCAAGGCCCGGTTGGCGATCACCTCGTTGGCGTTCATATTGGACGAGGTGCCGCTGCCGGTCTGGAAGATGTCGACGACGAACTCGCCGTCGAAGCTCCCCTCGGCCACCTCGCCGGCGGCGGCGGCGATCGCCCGGGCCCGCTCCTCGGCCAGCAGGCCGAGGTCCAGGTTGACCAGCGCGGCCTCGCGCTTGATCGCCCCCAAGGCGGCGATCAGGGCCCGGGGCAGGCGCAGGGTGGAGATGGGGAAGTTCTCCACCGCGCGCTGGGTCGAGGCGCCGTAATAAGCGCGGGCCGGCACCGCCAGCTCGCCCATGGAATCGCGCTCCAGCCGAACTTCTGCGTCCACGGTTACGAGTTTAGGCCCTGTTCAGGTTGGGGGCCGGGGCGCCAGTCGTCGACCAGCCGGCGCTTCCAGTCGTCCTGGGGATCGCGCCGGCCCGGCGGCCAGAGACGGTAGCCCTCGAAGCGGCGCAGGAGCAGGCAGAGCAGCACCCCGACGGCCGTGATCGGGTAGGCGCGCGGGTCGCGGCTGGCCGCCAGCACCACCGGCAGGCTGAGGTAGCCCATGAGCACTCCGAGGCCACTCCGCCGCATCCCCCCGCCCACCGCCAGCAGGGCGAGCAGGCACACCAGGCCGATCCAGGACCAGAGGGCGATGGCCCCGGTGGCGGTGGCCACCCCCCGGCCGCCGTTGTAGCGGAAGTAGAACGGCCACCCGTTGCCGATCACCGCCGCCAGCCCGGCGCCCGCCGCGACCCAGCTGGGACCGTGGAGGAGGTCGGCTGCCAGCACCGGCGAGAGCCCCTGGGCGAACTGGAGCGGCCCCACCACGGCCGCCGGAGCCAGTCCCACCGTCCGATAGAGGTTGCTGGTGCCGATCTTCCCGGTACCGACCCGGCGGAGGTCCACCCCGGCCGCGCGCCCCACCAGCCATCCCACCGGCACTCCTCCCAGGAGGTAGGCCCCGCAGAACAGGGCGGTAACCCCCGCCGGGGCGCTCAGCGGGCCGGTCATTCCGGCAGAGGCAAGTCGCAGATGGCCGCCGCCCCGAAGAGGCCGGGGCCGGTGTGGAGGGCGATCACCGGGGTGAGGCTCAGCTGCTCCACCCCGTCCACCCCGAACCGCCCGCGCAACGCCTCCACCAGCGGCTCCATGGTGGAGGCGGCATCCCCGCAGAAGGCGGCCAGCCGCAACGGAACCTCACGCGGCATCTGCTCATAGAGAGAGTCGACCACTGTCCGCAGGGCGCGCCTCGTGCCCTGGACCAGGCCGAGCCGGCGGACATCGCCGCCGACGAAGGCGAAGACCGGGCGAACGCGCAGCAGGTCACTGCCCCTGCCCGCCAGCGCCGGCACCCTCCCGGACCGCACCAAAAAGCGCATCGTCTCCAGCGCGGCGATGACCCGGGCCGAGGCCGCCAGGCGGGCCACGTGGCCCACCACCTGCTCCAGCTCCAGGCCGGCCGCGCAGCCGGCGGCGGCGGCCTCGGCGACCAGGGTGAACCCGGCGGCGGCGGTGCCGGTGTCCATCACCTCCACCCGCCTATCCGGCTGCTCCTCGCGCAGCATCTCCGCCGCCACCCGGGCCGAGCGCTCCATGGTCGAGAAGCCACCGGGGATTGTGAGACAGAGCACGCTGTCCCCCGCCGCCGCCCGAAAGGCCTTGAGGTAGTCGCCGGGGCTCGGGGAGCTGCTGGTGGGGAGTGGTCCCGCCGCCCGCAGCATGGTGTACAGCTCCTCGCTGGAGATGTCCACACCATCGCGGAGGCTGCGTCCGTCCACCGTGATGGACATGGGCACGACCGTCACCTGGGGAGCCCGCGCCAGCTCCGGGGGCAGGCAGGCGCCGCTATCCACCACCAGAGCGGTCCTCGAGGTCCTCCCGGCGGTCACTCGCTCCCCGGCGGCGTTTCCAGCTCCCTCATGCAATCTCGATAGATTGCCAGAAGGCGCTCGATCATCGGTTCCATGCCGTGACGCTGGAGAGCCCGCTGGCGGGCCGCTTCCCCCAGGGTGGCGGCCCGCCCCGGATCCGATGCCAGCTGGCCGAGCTGCTCCCCCACTGAAGCCGCCAGGCGACTGGGGTCGATCGCTATCCCCCCTTCAGCCGCCACCTCCAGCCCACCCTCCGGAGTGGCGAGCACGGCGCAGCCGCTGGCCATGGCCTCCAGCAGCGAGATAGACAGACCCTCCGCGGTGGAGGGCAGGCAGAAGACATCGACCTCCTGCCAGAAGGCCACTCGGGCGTCGGCGCCCACCAGCTGGCCGCGGTAGCTGACCCGGGGGTCGAGGGCCGCCGCCCTTCGGACCAGCGGCGACAGGGTGCCGGATCCGGCGATCACCAACCGGGCACCCGGCGCCAGGGGGGCCGCGGTGAAACCCTCCAGCAGCGCACCTATCCCCTTCTCCGGGTCCAGACGGCCCAGGTAGCCGACGACCAGCTCGCCCGGCGAGCGGCGCTGACGACCTCCCTGGGGAGGGTGGAAGACGTCCACATCCACGGCGTTGGGCACGACCACGACCCGCTCGGTCCCGGCCCCCAGCCGCAGCAGCCGCTGCCGGTGCCCCTCGCTGAACACCACCAGCCGCTGGTAGGCGCCGAGCCGAGAGAGCCAGAAACGGTGCAGCTGGCGCATCACCCAGCCCCGGGCGGTGCCCTCAGCAGCGAAGGGCAGGTGGAAGGTGGCCACGGTGGCGGAGCCGTGCCGGCGGGCCAGGCGACCCACCCAGCCGTCCGCGAGGGTGAAGCTCAAGGAGCAGTGGGTCACCTGAGGCCGCTGGAGGGCGATGGCCTCCGCCATCCGGCGGCGGAAGCCCGGACGGGGGATGGTGACGGTCTTGAAGCGCAGGGTGGGCCAGGATGTCGCCATCTGTGGATCCACCGGCACCTGGGGGCCGTCCTCGGCGGCGTGGTGCAGGTAGACGGTGCAGCCCCGGCGCTGCAACCCCTGGGCCACCTGTTCGCTGTAGCTGCTGAGGCCGTCCGCCCGCCGCCCTGCGGCATGCCCGAGGAGGGCTACCCGCAGCCCGCCCTCAGGCTGGTCCGAGGTCACGCAGGCGCCCCCTCTCAAAGGGGTACCACTGCTCGGGCCAGCGGAGCACGGCGCGCTCGAAGGCCTCGATCACCGGGCGGAGTGCCCTCTGGGGATCGGCCCCGGGCGCCACGAGCACGGGATCGTGCACCTCGATGAAGTAGCCGCCGGCCGGGCTGCGCACCGCCACCACGGGGATGAGGGGGCAGCCGGTGTGTTGCGCCAGCCGGTAGGGGAGGTCCGAGATCTTCGTCAGGTGGCCGAGGAACTCCACCTCCATGGAGGGGGTGTCACCCGGGATGTCGGCGACCAGCGCCACCACCTCCCCCCGGCGCAACGCCGCCAGGACGGCGCGAGGGGACCGCGATGCCAGCACGGTGTGCATCCCCATCTCGGAGCGTGCCCACACCACCAGGTCGCGGATGGCGGCCGAGCCCTCGTCCGCCATCACCACCGTGAGTGGCAGGCCGATCGCGGTGGCGTAGGCCCCACCGGCGTCCCAGGTTCCCAGGTGGAAGAGAACGAGTACCGCTCCCTGTCCGCTGAGCCGGAGGTCCAGAAGCCTCTCCGCCCCGAACGCCGTGAAGGTCGACAGGAGGCGGGGGCGCGACAGTCGGTGGACGTAAACGAAGTCCAGCGCGGTTCTGGCGTACTCCCGATAGCTGCGGGCGGCCAGCCGGCGGGCTCCGCGGCGGTCCAGCCCCGGCAGCACCTTCCGGAAGTTGGCGGCGGTGATGGCTCGCCGTCGGGGCTGGAGGGCGAAGGCAAGGTTGGCCATCGCGTCCGCAAGCCGGTACCTGTGGTCCCCCAGGAGGTGCAGGAGACCGGCGGTGACGTTCAGGCCCGCTCGCAGGGAGGCGTGGGGCAAGGGCCGTTCCGCCTGGGGCACCTCTGGATTGTCGCATCGGGCGACTCTCGGGCTGCGACTCGGGCGCCACGCGCAGCCGCCCACCCACCTCAGCTCCCGACCTTCCCCGACCCGACCGCCTTGCTCTCAGCAAGCCTGTACTTCGACCTGAAGCAGGTCAGCCGGCGGCCGCCCGGGCTCTGAGCTCGTCCCCCGGAGGCGGCCCGTTCGGCGTCTCGGCTCGTCGCTCAAGGGCTGCTGGACGCGGGCGGTGGTGCCGACTGAGCCAGGCGATGCGTGTTTTGCACAGCCGAGATGGTGTAAACTCCAGCGCCGGTGGGCAGCCCCCGCCAGTGGCCATGGTCCGCGTGCGAAGGCCTGGCAGGGTGCGAGTCCGATGGTCGATGGTGGGCCAGGCAGGGGGTAGAAGATTGGCTGACCGCTCTGGGCCGCTACTGGCCGCCCACCAGTTCTTTCGCCAAGGGCAACCGTCGGCCGAAGGTTGGAGCCAGCTGGTGGCGAAGGGGCGGGAGTGGGAGGCGTTCTATCGCGATCGGTGGCAGCACGACAAGGTGGTGCGTTCCACCCACGGTGTCAACTGCACTGGTTCTTGCTCTTGGAATGTCTACGTCAAGGATGGCCTGATCACCTGGGAAAACCAGGCAGTTGACTACCCCTCGCTGGGACCCACCATGCCGGAGTACGAGCCGAGGGGATGCCCCCGCGGTGCCTCCTTTTCCTGGTACACGTACTCGCCCTTGCGGGTCCGCTATCCGTATGTCCGAGGGAGCCTTCTGATGCTATTCCGGGCAGCGAAGGAGCGGCAGCACGATCCGGTGGCCGCATGGGCGTCGGTCGTGGAGGATCCGGAGGCGGCCAGCCTCTACAAGTCCCACCGGGGCAAGGGGGGGTTCGTGCGCGCCTCTTGGGACGAGGCCGTGGAGATGATCGCAGCGGCGCACGTCTACACGATCAAGACATATGGGCCCGATCGGGTGGCGGGCTTCTCGCCGATCCCAGCTATGTCGCAGGTCTCGTATGCGGCTGGGACCCGCTTCCTCTCCTTGATCGGGGGTGTGATCCTCAGCTTTTACGACTGGTACGCCGACCTCCCACCTGCTTCACCTCAGGTCTTCGGGGACCAGACCGATGTCCCGGAATCTGGCGACTGGTGGAACGCCGGGTATCTGATGATCTGGGGCACCAACCTTCCCATCACGCGGACCCCGGACGCCCACTTCATGACTGAGGCCCGGTACCGCGGCCAGAAGGTGGTTGTGGTCTCCCCGGATTACTCAGACCACGTCAAGTTCGCTGACCACTGGCTGCCCGCTCAGCCCGGCACCGATGCGGCGCTTGCTATGGCCATGGGCCACGTGATCGTGAAGGAGTTCTACGTGGATCGCCAGGTCCCCTACTTCCAGGACTACGCCCGTCGCTTCACCGACCTGCCCCTGCTCGTGACCCTGGACCAGCAGGAGGAGGGGACGGTCCCGGGGCGGTTCTTGCGGGCCTCGGACTTGGAGGGAGGCGGAGGAGAAGAGCTCCCCGAGTGGAAGCTCGTGGTTCTCGACGAGGCCACCGGGAACCCAGCCGTGCCCCCCGGCTCAGTGGGGCACCGCTACCAGACGACCGAAGGCCAGTGGAATCTGGAGTTGGGGGACCTGCGTCCGGCACTCACCGTCCTCGACCGGGCTGCCGAGCGTCTTGAGGTGAGGCTGCCTCGGTTCGATCTCGGGGGCGGTGAGGGAGGCTCGGAGCTCATTCGGGGGGTCCCGGCGATCCGGGTCGGGGGCCACCTGGTGACCACGGTCTACGATCTCATGCTGGCTCAGTACGGTGTTGTCAGACCTGGCCTGCCGGGGAACTGGCCTAGAGGGTACGACGATCCGGAGCCATGCACCCCGGCCTGGCAGGAGGAGATCACCTCAGTCGGGGCGCAGCTGGCCACCCGCATCGCCCGGGAGTTTGCCCGCAACGCTGAGGTCACCGAAGGCCGCTCCATGATCGCCATGGGGGCCGGGACCAACCACTGGTTTCACTCCGATCTCATTTACCGAGCGTTCCTCTCACTGCTGCTCCTCTGCGGTTGTGAGGGACGGAACGGTGGCGGGTGGGCCCACTATGTCGGGCAGGAGAAGGTGAGGCCCCTGACCGGCTGGCAGACGATGGCCTTCGCTCTGGATTGGGTGCGGCCACCCCGGCACCAGTCCGCCACTCCGTACCTCTACCTGGCAACCGACCAGTGGCGCTACGAGGGGTACGGCGCCGAGGAGCTGGCCTCGTCCCTGGGCAAAGGTCTCTTTCGGGGCCGCCAATTCGCGGACTGCTACGTCCAGGCGAGTCGACTGGGCTGGCTGCCAGCCTATCCCAGCTTCGATCGCAGTCCTCTGGATGTCGTCGACGACGCTCGGCGGATGGGTCGGGAGCCCGCGGACCATGTCATCCAGGAACTCACCGATGGGCGCCTGCATTTCGCCGCCGAGGACCCCGACGCGCCCCAGAACTTCCCCCGGGTGCTGACGGTCTGGCGGGCCAACCTGCTCGGGTCGTCGGGAAAGGGGCACGAATACTTCCTGAAACACCTGCTGGGCACCAGCGACCCCGCCGTGCGGGCCGAGGAGAGTCCGCCAGAGCTGCGACCCCAGGAAGTCCGCTGGCATGATGCACCGCCGCGAGGCAAGCTGGACCTGCTCACGACCATCGACTTCCGGATGACCTCGAACTGCCTCTTCTCGGACGTGGTGCTCCCGGCCGCCACCTGGTACGAGAAGTACGACATCTCGTCGACCGACATGCACCCCTTCGTGCACAGCTTCAACCAGGCGATCCCCCCTCCCTGGGAGGCCAAGACCGACTGGGACGCGTTCAACCGCATCGCTGCCGCCTTCTCGGAACTGGCAGAACGCCACCTCGGAGTCCGCGAGGACCTGGTCTGTGCACCGCTGCTTCACGACACCCCAGACGAGATCTCGCAGCCGCTCGGGCAGGTGCTGGACTGGGCCCGCGGGGACTGTTCGCCGGTCCCCGGGCGCACCATGCCCAAGCTGCTGGTCGTGGAGCGCGACTACCCCGCCGTGGCCGAGAAGATGAAGGCCATCGGGCCGCTGCTGGAGGAGCTGGGCAGCCAGACCAAGGGGGCGCATTGGAAGCCGGCGCTCGAGATTGAGGAATTACGGGCCAGCAACGGCACGGTGCAGGGCGGGGTGGCCGACGGACGGCCCCGGCTTGAGCGAGCCGAGCATGTTGCCGACGCCATCCTGGCGCTCTCCGGGACCTGCAATGGCCGCCTCGCGGTCGAGGGCTTCCGCTCCCTGGAGGGACGCTGCGGGGTGCCGCTCGCCGATCTAGCCGCATCGCGCGAGGCGGACCGAATCACCTTCAAGGACACCCAGGTCCAGCCCCGCACGGTGATCACCTCGCCGGAGTGGTCGGGGAGCGAGGCTCACGATCGGCGCTACGCGCCTTTCACCATCAACGTCGAGAGGGCCAAGCCCTGGCATACCCTGAGCGGTCGGCAGCACTTCTACCTCGATCACGAGTGGATGCTGGAACTAGGGGAAGGTCTGGCGGTCTTCAAACCACCGCTCAACTACCGCCTCCACTTCGGCGACCAGCAGATCGGGCAGGCCGGGAGGCTGGAGGTGACGGTGCGCTACCTGACGCCGCACTCCAAGTGGTCGATTCACTCCGAGTACCAGGACAACCTCTTCATGCTGACCCTCTTCCGGGGCGGCCCGGTGATCTGGATAAGCGAGGACGACGCCGCGGCCATCGACGTGCGTGACAACGACTGGATCGAGGCCTACAACCGCAACGGGGTGATCACCTGCCGGGCGGCGGTGACCCACCGTCTGCCCCGAGGGGTGTGCCTCATGTACCACGCCAAGGACCGTCATGTGAACGTGCCCCTCAGCGAGCTGCACGGCAACCGGGGTGGGGTCGACAACTCCCTGACCAGGGTCGTCTGGAAGCCAACTCACCTCATCGGCGGGTACGCCCAGCTCTCCTTCGGATTCAACTACTTCGGCCCCACCGGCTCGCAGCGCGATGAGATCACCGTGCTCAGCAAGCGTCAGTCGGAGGTGGTGTACTGATGAAGGTCCGCGCCCAGGTCGGGATGGTGATGAACCTGGACAAGTGCATCGGGTGTCACACTTGCAGTGTCACCTGCAAGCAGGTGTGGACCAACCGGCCCGGGACCGAGTACGTCTGGTTCAACAACGTGGAGACCAAGCCTGGCCTCGGCTTTCCACGCCGTTGGGAGGACAACCAGACGTGGCAGGGAGGCTGGAAGCTCGACCGCCGGGGCCGGCTGCGGCTTCGGGCCGGCGGGCAGCTGCGCAAGCTGCTAACGATCTTCTGGAACCCCGACCTCCCCACCATCGACGACTACTACGAGCCCTGGACCTACGACTACCACACCCTGATCGACGCTCCTCTCTCCGAGCGTGACCCGGTGGCTAGGCCGCAATCGCAACTCACGGGCCGGCGGATGGATGTCAAGTGGGGCCCCAACTGGGACGACATGCTGGCGGGTGCTCCCGAGACGGCCTCCCGAGACCCTGATCTGGCCGGTCTGCAGGAGCAGGTCAAGCTGACCTACGAGCGTACGTTCATGTTCTACCTGCCCCGGATCTGTGAGCACTGCCTCAACCCCTCGTGCGTCGCCTCCTGTCCCTCGGGGGCCATGTACAAGCGCGAGGAGGACGGCATAGTCCTGGTCGACCAGGAGAAGTGCCGGGGCTGGCGCTTCTGCGTGTCCGGCTGTCCCTACAAGAAGGTCTACTTCAACCACCACACCGGCAAGGCGGAGAAGTGCACCCTCTGCTACCCCCGGATCGAGCTCGGGCTGCCCACCGTGTGCTCCGAGACCTGCGTCGGCCGGATCCGCTACCTGGGCCTCGTTTTGTACGACGCCGACCGGGTCAGAGAGGCGGCCTCAGTGCCGGACGAGAAGCGCCTCCTGGACGCGCAGCTGAAGGTATTCCTCGACCCCGCGGACCCGGCGGTGCAGCGGCAGGCGCGGGCCGACGGCATCCCCGACGACTGGATCGAATACGCCCAGCGCTCCCCGGTGTACGCCTTGGCGCACCGCTGGCGGGTTGCCCTCCCACTGCACCCCGAGTACCGCACCTTGCCCATGGTCTGGTACGTTCCCCCGCTTTCTCCGGTCGTGAACGCCATGGAGGCGGACGGCTACGAGGCTGACCCCGACCAGCTGTTCCCGGCCATCGACGCCATGCGCATCCCCCTGGACTACCTGGCCAACATCCTGGCCGCCGGCGACCGGGAGGTGGTCCGGCTGGCTTTGCGCCGCCTCGCGGGCATGCGCAGCTACATGCGCAAGCTGGAGGTCCTGGGAGTTCGCGACCACCAGGCCGCAACGGCAGCTTCCCTGGAGCCTTCTGAGATCGAGGCGATGTACCGCTTGCTGGCGGTCGCCAAGTACGAGGACCGCTACGTCGTACCCCAGGCCCACAGTGAGCAGGCACAGCGGCTGGCCGAGTTGCCGGGGAGCTGCGGACTGGACTTTGATGGCGGTCCAGGCAACTGTGGGGCGCTGCCACGACCCGCTCAGGGCCTCAACGAGACCTTCATGGTCCAAGACCGGAAGGTCGGAGGTCACCGGTTCGTGCCGCTGCCTGTGGTGAACCCGGGGCCTGGGCACGGCGAGTGATGCCGGGTTTCGGGCACAGGGCCCCCTACAAGCTGCTCTCGGTCCTCCTCCAGTATCCCGGAGATGAGGTAGAGCAGGCTCATCCCGAGCTGGTGGCGGCATTCGGGCGATGTGCGCCCGGTGTGCAGCGGGAGATCTCCAACTTCTTTCGCTACTGGGAGGTTACCCCCTGGCCGCGGGTGCGCGAGGAGTACGTCGAGACCTTCGACCTCCAGCGACGGTGCAGCCTCTTTCTCACCTTCTTCACCCATGGCGACACCCGCAGGCGGGGTCAGGAGCTGCTCCGGCTCAAGTGGCTGTACCGGGCCGCCGGGCTCGAGCTGGAGGGCTCAGAGCTGCCGGACTACCTTCCGGTAATGCTGGAGTTCGCCGCCCTGGCGCCTGACGCCGCTGGCCGGGAGCTGTTGCAGGAGCACCGCCCCGGGCTGGAGCTGCTGTGGCTGCGATTGAACGAGCTGGAGAGCCCCTACGCGTGCCTGGTCCAGCTAATCCGCCGGAGTCTACGACCACTTGCCGCGTCCCAGTTGGAGGTGGTGCGCAGGCTGGTCCAGGAAGGCCCGCCCGCCGAGGCGGTCGGCCTGCAGCCGTTCGCCCCACCGGAGGTGATGCCGTGGTCGGAGGTGCACCGGTGACCGTGGAGGAGGCGCTGCTGTTCGTGGCCCTGCCCTATTCCTCCATCACCCTCTTTGTGGCCGGGCACATCTGGCGCTATCGGCACGACAAGTTCGGGTGGACCAGCCGCTCCACCCAGCTACTGGAGCGGCGCTGGCTGGCCTGGGGCAGCAACCTCTTCCACTACGGGGCCCTGGCCGCCATCGGGGGCCACGTAGTCGGGCTCCTGATCCCCGAGCAACTGACCCATGCTGTGGGCATAAGCGAAGGCGCCTACCACCTGTTCGCGGCCGCTGCCGGCACCGTCGCCGGCCTCGCCTGCATCGCCGGGTTCGTCATCCTGGTGGGGCGGCGCGCCTACTTCCCGCGGATCCGGCGCACGACCACCTGGACGGATGTCGTGGTCTACCTGGTGCTGGCGGGCATCATCGTCCTCGGGCTGATCGAGACCATCGGCTTCAACACCCTGGGCACCGGTTACAACTACCGCCCCACCGTCGGGGTGTGGTTCCGCAGCCTGCTGTGGCTGCACCCCGAGCCCCAGCTCATCGCGGGGGCTCCGCTGGTGTATCAGCTCCATGCCACCCTGCCGTGGATCCTCTACGCGGTCTGGCCCTTTAGCCGCCTGGTTCACGCCTGGAGCCTGCCCTGGCAGTACCTGGGCCGACCCTACATCCTTTATCGCCGTCGCTACGGCCTGGCCCGGCGCTGATGGTAGGCGGGGGTGGCGCAAGCAGACTGAGAGCGGAGCGTGGTTGAGCTTCGCTTCCGCGGCCGCCTGGAACTGGATTTCGACAGGGTGCGAGCCGTCCTCCAGGGTCCGGCCGAACGCTGGCTGCCCGGGCGCCGGCAGGCCGATGGGACCTTCCTGGTGAGGCTCCGCGCCGGCGAGCCTCCCCTTGGGCTGAAGCGGGAGGCACGGGTCTCCGTCGCTTCCGCGCAGCCCTTCGGTTGGGGGCTTGTCGTCCCGCTGGAGTGGCGGGCGGCGGTGCATCCCAGCCTCTACCCCGTACTCCTCGGGTATCTCAGAGTAGAGCCTGTCCCGGAGGGGGGTACCCGTCTGCGCTTTGACGCGCGCTACACTCCTCCGGGGGGCGGGGTCGGGAACGCCGCCGACCGCGCTTTATTGCACCGGCTGGCCCGGACGACGGTGGAGAGGTTCTTCGCGGAGGTCACATCAGGGTTGCGGGATGCGGCCAGCGGCGGGGTTGCCTAGCTGTCTTCGCTGAGCCGGGCTGGGTTGAGTCCGGGCCTGGCGTCGATGGTCAAGGGGCTAGTACCCCCCGCCTCTGGTGCCGTGGTGATGGGGACCGGGATCGTTGCCATCGGGCTGGGGCTCGACCACCAGCCGCTCTTCTCGCGTCTAGTCTTGGCCCTGGCAGGAGCCGTCTGGGGCCTCCTCGGTGGAGTCCTCATTGCGAGGCTGCTCACAGGTCGTGAGGGGTTGGAGGTGGAGGCGCGCTCCCCGGCCGCCCTCACGGGAGTCGCCGGCAGCGCGGTCCTCGGGACCGCTCTTACGCTCATCGGCTGGGTCTGGGCGGGCGGGGCTCTTCTAGCCGTCAGCACCGGCCTATGGCTGATTCTCGTCGGACCGGTAGCAGGGCACTGGACCGTACCCACGGTGGGAGTCTCCTTCATGATCACCGTGGCGACCGAAGCGCTCGCGGTGCTGGCGGCCACCCTGGCGGCAGCTACCGGGTCAGCTTGGTTGGCGGTGGCCGCCGCTGTTCCCTGGCTCCTGGGCCTTCTCGCCTACGTCCTGGTCCTCTCTCGCTTCGACCTCTGCCAGCTGGCCACGGGGCGGGGGGACCACTGGGTTTCCGGCGGGGCCCTGGCCATAAGCGCCCTGGCGTCTGGGCGGTTGACTCTGGCGGCCTCCGCCCTGGGCTGGCCCCATCAGCTGGTACGGGACCTGGCGCTGGTGGCTTTCGGGGTCTGGGTCGCCGCTGTGGCCTGGCTGCCGGCACTGCTTCTGGCGGAGGCACTCCGTCCCCGGCTGGGCTACGACCTGCGCCGGTGGGCGACCGTTTTCCCGGTGGGGATGTACGCCGCCTGCAGCTTCGTCGTGGGCCGCGCCGCCCGCATGACGGCGCTGGAGATGTTCGCCGCGGTGTGGGTGTGGGCAGGGGTCCTGGTCTGGGTGCTGGTACTGGTTCCGACCCTGCGGCGCACTGCAAGTTCGGTTCGGGCCCTGCTCTGACCGTCCCCGCTCGGCTCACGAACCTTCGGTCAGGTGCTGGGAGTTGCGGAGGGATCGATCAGACAGGAGCACAGGCCGAACTCCCAGAGGGAAGAACACACCGATATCCGCCGGAGGAACTCTCGCCAGTCTCCCTCCTCAAGAGCCACCCGGCAGGCCTCCTCGCCCAGCCTCAAGCCGCGCCACACGAGGTCGCCCAAGCAGCCCGTCGGTAGCCGCTCGGCATCTCTCCGCATCTGTGCCACAAGCTGCCGTCGCTCCGGGTCGACCGCCACCGACTCGAGATCGCCCAGCCGAAGGGAGAGTTCCCCAGACAGATACTGCCTGGTCACTTCCGCCCATCTCCAGCGGTACCGCGCGCCATCACCGTGCCGCCCGCCCCGGTCCGGCAGGGCTGGTGCTGCCCTCCGAGGAGGGCAGCACCCCGCTCACTCCACCTGGCCGAAGGCCTTGATCTCCTCCGCCTCTTCCGCACTGAGCTCCCGCGGGGCCTGGCCACTGCTCAGCTTCTGGCTCTGGACGTGGTGCCGAATGTCGTCGACGATCTCGGGATTCGCCAGGGTGGTCGTGTCCCCAACGTCGGTGAAGTTGGAGATGCCCGCGATCACCCGGCGCATGATCTTGCCGGAGCGGGTCTTGGGCATGTCCGGAACGATCCAGACGTTCTTGGGGCGGGCGATCTTCCCGATTTCCGTTTCGATGGCCATCGAGACCTTCTCCTCCACCTCCTTGCTGGCCACGATCCCCGGCTTCAAGGAGACATACATCTCCACCGCTCGCCCTCGGAGCTCGTCCACGACCGGCACCGCCGCCGCCTCCGCCACCTCCGGCACGGTGATGGTGGCCGACTCCAACTCCTTGGTCCCCAGGCGGTGGCCGGCTACGTTGATCACGTCATCGACGCGCCCGAGGATGCGAAAGTAGCCGTCGGCCGCCTGGACCGCTCCGTCTCCGGAGAAGTAGGGCCAGTCGCGCCAGTCGGTGCTCTTGGGGTTCCGGCAGTACTTCTGGTAGTAGATCTGGACGAACCGCTCCGGCTGGCCCCAGATAGTCTGGAAGATCCCCGGCCACGGGTTGCGGATGCACATATTGCCCGCCCGACCGCTGCCCGCCTCCACGACCTCTCGGTTCTCGTCGTAGATGACCGGGTAGACGCCCAACACACCTGGGCCGCAGCTCCCTGGCTTCATCGCTTGGAGGGCTGGGAGGGTGCTCCCCAGGAAGCCCCCGTTCTCGGTCTGCCACCAGGTGTCGACGATCACCGCCTCGCCCTTGCCCACCACCTCGTGGTACCAGCGCCAGACCTCGGGCTCTATCGGCTCACCGACCGTGGTCATGTGCTTGAAGTGGTAGTTGTACTTCCGAGGCTCGTCTGGACCGACCTTGCGCAGCATCCGGATGGTGGTGGGGGCGGTGTGGAAGATGTTCACCCCCAGCCGTTCAGCGATGCGCCAGGGGCGTCCGGGGTCGGGATAGGTGGGAACCCCCTCGTACATCACCGATGTGGCCCCCAGCGCCAACGGGCCGTAGACGATGTAGGAGTGGCCGGTGATCCACCCGATGTCGGCGAAGCACCAGTAGGTGTCTTCGGGATGGATGTCCTGGTAGTACTTGGAAGTTCCCGTGACGTAGGCGAGGTAGCCTCCGGTGCTGTGCTGGGCCCCCTTGGGCCGGCCGGTCGTGCCGCTGGTGTACATCAGGAACAAGGGCGCTTCGGCCGGCATCGAAACCGGCTCGACCACTGCCCCCCGGTAGCGGGGGAGCAGCTCGTCGATGAAGAAGTCGCGGCCCTCCACCATCGGGCTCTTGGACGCGTACTGCCCGGGATGGCGGAGCCAGACCAGGACCTTGTCGACCTCCTGGCCGTCCTGGCGGGCTCGATCCAGCGCCTGGTCGGCCTTCACCTTGTGGTCGCCGAGCTCGCCATTGCGGTAGTACCCGTCCATGGTGATCAGGATCCGGCTGCCGGAGTCCGCGATCCTATCCCCGCAGGCGGCGCCGCTGAAGCCCCCGAACACCTCCGAGTGGATCACCCCGAGTCGGGCCAGGGCCAGCATGGTCACGGGCAGCTCGGGGGTCATCGGCAGGTGCAGGGTGACCCGGTCACCGGTCTTGACCCCGGCGAAGTCCCGCAGCAGGGCGGCCATCTCGTTCACCTGCCGGTACAGCTCCTGGTAGGTGATGGCCCGGGTCTCCTGCTCCTCCGGCTCCGGGACCCAGATGATGGCTGCCTTGTTGCGCATCGTGGGGAGATGCCGGTCCACGCAGTTGTAGCAGGCGTTGAGCTTGCCCCCCACGAACCACTTCCAGAAGGGCGGGTTGCTGGTGTCCAGGGTGGTGTGCCAGTAGGAGTCCCAGCTCAGTAGGTCGGCGTACTCCTTGAAGCACTCCGGGAAGTGCTCCTCCTTGAACCTTTCCAGGATCGCCGGGTCGGCTGCGTTGGCCTGCCCGATGAACCGGGCGGGGGGCTGGATGTACTCCTCCTCCCGCCAGTGGACGGCGATCTGAGCCTCCGATACCTGAGCTGTGTCCTCTTCCACTGCCATGGTGCCCCTCCGGCGCAAACGCCGACTACCCCTTATGAGCCATGAGTCTACCCAACTTCTCGGTTGGGTGTCGAGGGTTGTCGTCCTCGGGACGCTCCCGTCTTACCCTGGAGTCGGTGCCGGGAGAGGAGGTGGGCGGGTCTGCGGACACTGGAGGAAGACCGTAGACCAGGGCCTCACCCACGACGACCACGCCCGCGGTGGGGACGTGGGGGCTCAGGTGCCCACGATGATCGAGATGCAGGACGGGGACTTTCCCCACCAGCACTACATAATCCGCGAGGAGGCGCCGGTGACAGCGCCACCAGAGAGTTTCAGCGCACATGACCGCGGTGGTCCGCTCGCGCGCCCCCTCCAGCAGCCTCTCCACGGACGCGACGAAGGCCGGCGTCTCCATGTAATCGGCGTAGGAGCGGAACGCCGGATGGCGGAGGCCGAGGTGGGCTGAGGTGGGCTTTCCCCGCCGGAATCCACCGAGGCCGGTGTCCCATCGGTAGCCTACCCCGGCGCGCGGCACCCACTCCTCCAGGGCCTGGCGGGCAAATTGTGGGTTGTGTCGGCTGCCGGGGACGCTCCGTATGTCAACCAGGGCTTGGATCCCGGCCCCCTTCACCATCTTGAGGAACTCGGCCTGCGTTGCGGTTCCGTGGCCCACAGTGAGCAGCGCAGGGGGGACATCTGGGGTCCTCTCCACCGTCGGCGCGTCACCCCGGAACTGGCTCGCCATCCGCCGGCCCTGGGTAGGTCATCCGGCAGCCCCACGCCCGCCACGCCGTACTTCGTACGCGTCCAGGTACTCCATGACCCGGGCGACCTCCCTGCTGAACTCAGGCTCGAAGCCCGCCCTCTCGAGAAGGTGGAAGCCCAGCTCCATGCCTGAGCTTATCCCCGCCGCGGTCACGATCCGCCCGGCATCCACGACCCGGTCCCGGCTGATGACCGTCCGGGGAGCCAGCCGTGCCAGGCGGTCAATCGGGACCATGCCACGAGCGCTGAGTTCCTGGGGGTCCCCTTCCTTGCGAGCCGTGGCGGCCAGCCCGTCGAGCAGGCCCATCTGGGCATAGACCCATGGCCCGGTGCACAGAGCGGCCAGGATGGTGGTTTCGGGAAGGGCACGGATGAACTGATGCAGATGACGGTTGTACATCTCCTGGCGCGTCCCGGCCCCACCCGGGATGAGGAAGGCATCCATCGCGGGGTCGTCGGCAAAACAGTAGTTGGGCAGCACGGTGAACCCCGCCTGCGCTACGACTGGTCGCATCGACTCGGCGATGAGGAAGACGTCCAGGCTCGGCTCCCAGCGCCTGGCCACCGAGAAGACCCCGAAGGGAGCGGTGAAGTCGACGATCTCCGCCTCCTCGAAGACGTAGATGCCGAGCCGGAAGCCCTTGGGGTCCTTGTCAGCCATTGGCCGGCCTCACCCCGTGTTGGGGGTCCCGGCCCGCACCCGGCGGGCACGACGGTGCCGCAGGTCTCACGGCCCCGCCAAGGCCGAGCGGCCACACAAGGCCAGGAACTCGCGGCGGAGGCCCGGGTCCTGGTCGTAGCTCCCGCGCCAGAAGGTGGTCTTGGTGCTCGACTGAAGCTCGCGCACTCCTCTCATCTGAGTGCACATGTGGGTGCCCTCGAGGTATACCGCGATCCCGTGCGCCCCCAGCGTCGTGTCCAGGAAGTCGACTATCTCCTGGCCCAGTCGCTCCTGCACCGTGAAACGGCGAGCGTACAGCCGGACCACCCTGGTCAGCTTGGAGAGCCCGATGATGTCCTGGTGGGCGATGTAGCCCACGTGCGCCCGCCCGTAGAAGGGCAAGGCGTGATGCTCGCAGAGCGAGAAGTAGGGGATCGGTCCCTCCACCACCTGGGCGATGCGGCAGTCCGGCCCGCCCCGGCACTCGGTCGGGAAGGTGGTGATGAGCTTCGGGTCTCCGTCGTACCCACTGGTGGCGTCGTGAATCGCGGCCAGAAACCGTTCCGGGGTGCGGCGGGTTCCGGGCCGGTCCGGGGGCAACCCCAGGGCTTCGAAGATCTCCGCGAGGTAGCCCTGGAAGCGTTCCTTCTGTGCCGGGGTCAGCCGCCCGTGGCGGCTCCCCTTTGGCTCCGCCTGGCCCCCCACGCTGGCCGTCTCAGGCCGCAGTGCCATCGGCTCCGTCCTCTTCGAGAGTCTCCAGGCTGAAGACGCAGCCTCCGGCGTGGCAACGGAAGGGGGTGACGTGGCCGCGGAGGGGGCTTCCCGCGAGCACCCCCTCGATCAGGCCGGCATGGAGGTTCGGCACCAGGGCTGGCTCGGCCGCGCAGGCGTCTCTGAAGGCGCACCGCTCGACCACCACCTGTCCGGGTGGGTCCAGGTGGAGCCGGTCACCCAGCGTGACCAGGGGCTCGAGCCATTCGCCCGGTGAGCCCTCGGTACGTGCCAGAGATCTTCCCAGCCGGACGGCACTATCGCGGGCGGCCGCCTGGCCCCGAGCTCCGAACTCCCGGACGGTCTCGGAGAGCACGCGCAAGGCGGTGAGCAGGCCGTGGGCCGGGGGCTCGTTGGGAGGAGGCTCGGGGGCCAGCCGGTATGTCTTGGTGGGCCGTCCGCGGGTGCCGCGGCGCAGCCCGGTGGCCAGGTAGCCCAGGCCGACCAGCTTCTCCAGGTGGGCGTAGGCCACAGAGCGGTGCACCCCGGCCAAGGTCACCACCTGGTCCACCGTCCGAGGCCGCGGATCGCTGTAGAAGGAGAACAGGATCCCCTTTCGGGTGGGGTCTTGGAGTGCGAGGACCATCCGCTCGGTCGCCTCTCGAGGTTCCACAGCGGTAGTATACTGCTCTTCCACGATATGAATGGTGTAAAAGCTATCAATCAGCCCGGGGGTTCACCCCGGCTGGCCAGGGGTTGCCGTGGCTGAGCCGTGGTTCGACCGGCTGGTCCGGAGCCAGAGCTGGCTCGACCCGGTGGGGGGATTGGTCCAGGCCTCGCTCAAGAGCACCTTCACGGCTCTCGGCCCGCCGGGCGGCTTGGTCCGCGACCTGCTGCATGGTTCCAAGGGGTTGGGGCACCCGCTCCACCCCGCTCTCACAGACCTTCCGCTAGGCGCCTGGGGGGCCGGAGTGGCTCTGGACTACACCGCCCACTTCGACCCGAAGCTGGGCACACAAGCCGGCGACGCGGCCCTGGCGGTGGGCCTCCTGGTGGGAGTGGCGGCCGCCATCACGGGCTTGACCGACTCGCAGGACACCTTCGGGCAGGAGTTGCGGGTCAACATGCTGCACGGCCTGACCATGGCGACAGCGCTCCTGCTTATGGCCGCTTCCCTGGGCCTGCGGTGGTGGTCCTCCTTCGCCTGGCATCCCTTGGCGCTGGGACTGTCGACGGCCGGCCTGGCGGTGGCCATGGCCGGCATGTACGCGGGCGGCCACCTCACCTTCGGTCTCGGGACCATGGTCAACCGAAGTGCCTTCCTGAGCGGGCCGACCAGCTTCACCAGCCTCGGCATGAGCAGCGACTTCCCTGAAGGGGAGCTGTGCCCTGTTGAGGCCGACGGGATGCGGGTGGTGGTGGCCCGGGTCCAGGGGCAGCTGTGTGCCCTGAGCGCCGTCTGTTCCCACGCGGGAGGGCCCCTCGCCGAGGGGAGGCTTCAGGGGAGTGTGGTCACCTGCCCCTGGCATGGCTCCCAATTCGACCTGAAGGACGGAAGGGTGCTGCGGGGACCTGCCACCTTCCCCCAGCCGCGGTTGGTGATTCAGGAGCGGGACGGCATCGTCGAGGGGCGTCTGGCACACCCGGTGCCATAGGCGGCGAAGGAGGACTGGGGATGAGTGAACGTGTGCAGCCACATGCGGTGGAGGGAGCGGCGCATGTGGTGGTCGACCAGGGGATGCGACGCTGGTATGAGTCCTGCCCCTGCTGCCTGAGCGCCGCCTACCCGGAGGTGAAGCGGACCCTCGACCTCGAGCGAGCGGACCGCCGGGAGAGGACGGATGGCCACGGCTAGGGCTGTGCCCGTGGGCCGGGCAGTCCGGCCGCTGGACTGGGTGCGCCGAGCCGGGCAGTCGCTCTGGCTGGACAACCTGGACCGAACCCAACTCCGGAACGGGACGCTGGCCAGATGGGTGGAGGATCTCGGGCTGAGCGGCCTGACGTCCAACCCCTCGATCCTGGCCCGGGCCCTCACCGAGGGTCAGGCGCACGACGGCTCGATGATGATCTTCCTGAGGCGACAGGTCACCGACCCCCAGGAACTCGTCTATGCGGTGGCCTCGGAGGACCTGCTCGGGGCCGCCACGCTCTTCCTCCCCATCCACCAGCGCAGCCGCGGTGGGGACGGGTACGTCTCCCTGGAGATCCCTCCCGACCTCGCTCACGACTACCAGAAGACCCTGGCCTGGGGCCGACGACTCTCCGAGCAGGCCGGGATCCCGAACCTCCTGATCAAAGTGCCGGGCACCAGTGCCGGACTTGCGGCCGCCGAGGAGCTGATGGCTGGCGGGGTAGGGGTCAACCTGACCCTTTTGTTCTCGGAGACCCATTACCTGGGGGCAGCGGGCGCTCATCTCCGAGCCCTGGAGAGACGCAGGGTAGCGGGGCTCCCGCTTAACGTGCCCTCGGTGGCCTCCCTCTTCGTGTCCCGCTGGGATGGCGCAGCCGACACCCAGCTGCCGGAACGGCTCCAGCATCAGCTCGGCCTGGCGATGGCCCGTAGGGTTCTGGCCGCCTATCGATCGATCCTAGCCAGCCAGCGTTGGACGGAGCTGGCGGCCCTGGGTGCACTGCCCCAGCGGCTGCTGTGGGCTTCCACCTCCACCAAGGACGGCCGGCTGCCGGCGACGTACTATGCGGCCGCGCTGGTGGCGGGAGGCACGATCGACACCATGCCGGAGGTGACTCTCCTCGCCCTGGCCTCCGGCCCGGAGGGCTCCCCCATGGAGGAGCCCACCTCCGGAGCCGACCGGGTGATTGGGGAGGTGGAGGCCTGCGGGCTCGATGTCGACACCCTCGGCGAGTCCCTGCAGGCCCAGGGAGTCGAGCGTTTCGCCCGAGACTGGAAGACTCTGCTGGACGCCGTCGGCGAGAAGGCGGCCCAGCTGCGCTCGAGCCTACCTTGACGGCCACAGGAAGGCCGCCGGGGGAGTCCCTCCGCCCGCCGTCGCAGAGCGGTCGGGACCACGAGGCCTCCTCGCCTGCGGCGGACGCGGCGGACGAGGCCGGCGACCCCGCCTGCTGGGCCGGGCTGCTCTGCCCCGACTGCGGGGCGGTGCTGAGAGAAGGCCACCAACCGGGGTGTGCCAGTTGGGAGTCGGGATGAACGGCGAGGAGATCGCCCACGACCAAAGGGCTGCCGCTCAGTCCCGGGCCGGACAGCCGGCGCGCCTCGACTACTCGAAGGTGTTGCCGGCGGCGGTGCAGGCGATGGCCGGCCTGGAGCAGGTGGTGCACTCCTCGACCCTGGAGCCGGAGCTGCTCGAACTGGTCAAGGTGCGAGCGTCCCAGATCAATAGCTGCGGCTACTGCCTGGACATGCACACCAAGGACGCGGCGGCGCTGGGGATTGAGCCCCAGCGGCTGCACCTGGTGGCCGCCTGGCAGGAGGCGCCCATCTACTCAGATCGCGAGCGGGCAGCCCTCCTTTGGTGTGAGGCGCTCACGCTGCTGCCGGGATCGGGGGCTCCGGACCCGGCCTACCGGGAGGTGGCGGCCAACTTCTCGCCTGAGGAGGTGATCTCGCTCACCCTCGCCATCGTGGCCATCAACGGCTGGAACCGCCTGGCGGTGGGGTTCCGCACCCCCGTGGGCAGTTACCAGCGCAGGGGATGACCGGTGCCAACTCTCCCGGGTGCCGGGACGGCCGGCCTGCGCATCGGGACGGAGGAAGCTTCCTCCTGGCGCTGGCGGACCACTGGCCCGGGGTCGGCCACGACCCTCATCGAGCTGCCTGAGAAGGCCCCGTTCCGGCTCGACCTCACCGTTTGGACCTTGAGGCGCCGCGGGCACAACCAGGTCGATCAGTACGACGGGACCTGGTACCGGCGGCTCCTGGCTGTCGACGGAGCCGCGGTGGGCGTGGCGGTGCGCCAGCTCGGCCCCAGGCTCGAGATAGTCGCGCGAGGTGAGCCCCAGGCGGTTTCTCCGGAAGCCCTCCACCTGGTGGGCGTCACCCTGGTGGACATACTGGGGCTCGGCAAGGAGCTTGCCGGCTTCTACCGGGTGCGGAAGGAGCCATGGCTGGAAGAGCTGGCCCGACGCTTCCGGGGCATGCGCCCACCGCGCTTTCCCAGTGTCTTCGAGGCCGCGGTGAATGCCGTGGTCTGCCAGCAGCTCAGCCTTGTCGTCGGCATTCACCTGCTCAACCGGCTCGCCGCCCGGTTTGGCACCCGGCCGCCACGGGCCATAGACGGCTGGGGTCCCGGGGCACCGGAGATGGGACGCATCGCCGGTGCCGACTGGCAGTCGCTGCGGGAGCTCGGCTTGAGCGGCTCCAAGTCAAGGTCTCTGGTGGCCATCGCTCAGGCTCTGAGCGGTGCGGACTTCGCCTCCGAGGCCCTGGCGGCGATGCCGGACCAACAGCTGGAGGAGAGGCTCCGCTCCCTGCCGGGGATCGGGCGCTGGAGCGCCCAGTATGTGATGCTCCGCGGGCTGGGTCGCTGGTCGATCCTCCCCGGCGACGACGTGGGTGCCCAGAACGCTCTGCGCCGGCGCTTCCAGCTTCCGGGACGGCCCGGGTACGAGGAGGTCCAGGAGCTCGCCCAAGCCTGGCGCCCGTACGCGGGTCTGGTCTACTTCCACCTTCTCCTCGCGGGACTCGAGATGGGCGAGTCAGGGCGGCTGAGCCGGGAGGAGACGGAAGCCGGGGTGGCGGGGCGGTGACCGACGTCTTCAACTCGGAGTCAGAGCTCACGGTGGGTGGGCGGCGTTACCGGATCAGCCGGCTGGCGTCGCTGCGAGACCTTGCGGATCTCGACGTCCTGCCCTACAGCATCAAGATCCTGCTGGAGAACCTGCTCCGTCACCAGCGGGACGGGGAGGTCTCTTCCGAGGCGGTGGCTGCCCTGGCCAGGTGGGCCCGGGGGGGCGGTCAATCCCTGGAGCTCCCCTTCCACCCCGAGCGGGTCCTGCTTCAGGACTTCACCGGGGTGCCTGCGGTAGTGGACCTGGTGGCACTCCGGGACGCCCTCTCCGAGCTGGGCGGTGACAGCGTCCAGGTGAACCCCAAGGTCCCGGTGGAGCTGATCGTGGATCACTCGGTGATCGTGGATGAATGGCGCGGATCGGCTGCCTTCGACGTCAACCGTACGCTCGAGTTCTCCCGCAACCGGGAACGCTACCGTCTGCTGCGCTGGGCTCAGCAGGGCTTCCGCCAGTTCGCAGTGGTGCCTCCGGACACTGGGATCTGTCACCAGGTCAACTTGGAGCACCTCGCCCGGGTGGTGTTCGCCACCGAGGAGGGGGAAGCGTATCCCGACACCTTGGTGGGCACCGACTCTCACACCCCGATGGTCAACGGAATCGGTGTCCTGGGGTGGGGAGTGGGGGGCATCGAAGCGGAGGCGGCGATGCTGGGACACCCGGTTCCTGTCCCCATGCCCGTGGTGGTCGGGGTATACCTGGAGGGGGAGCTGCCCCCCACGGCCACCGCCACGGACCTCGTCCTGACGCTGACCCAGTTGCTCCGTCAGCACGGGGTGGTGGGCAAGTTCGTGGAGTTCACCGGCCCCGGCCTCAGCCGGCTGCGGGTCGAGCACCGCGCCACCCTGGGCAACATGGCGCCTGAATACGGGGCCACCTGTGCCATCAGCCCGATCGACCAGGCCACCCTGGACTACCTGCGCCTCACCGGCCGGCCAGGTTCCCACG
The DNA here is from genome assembly GCA_021816695.1 of bacterium. GTDB lineage: Bacteria > Chloroflexota > Dormibacteria > Aeolococcales > Bog-877 > JAJYXT01. The sequence continues at coordinate 113,682 of JAKAXE010000001.1, forward strand.
TGGAGCTAGTGGAAGCCTATGCCCGGGAGCAGGGGCTGTTCTTTGACCCCGGCAACCCCCTCCCGCAATTCTCCGAGCTGGTGCACCTGGACCTCTCCAAAGTGGAGACGTCTTTGGCCGGCCCGGCCCGCCCTCAGGATCGAGTGGCGCTGTCACTCGTGCCCCAGTCCTTCCGCAGCCACCTCGGGGCACTGGCGCCCGAGACCATGGACTCCGGCACTTTGGCTCCGACCTGGACCCCACCTCCGCTCGTGGATGGGTCCTGTGAGCAGGCCTCGGCAGACTCCTTCCCCGCCAGCGACCCCCCGGCGTCGAACTGCGCGGGAGCCGCGCACGGCGAGCCCGGTGCTGATCGACCGGAGGCCGCCAGCCCTCCCGCTCTGCCCAAGGAGCTGTCGGGCAGGCGCAGGCGCGTCGTCGAGGTGGAGCTAGATGGACAGGTGGTGCCGATCGACGACGGCCACGTGGTCATCGCCGCCATCACCAGCTGCACCAACACCTCCAACCCCGAGGTGATGGTGGCCGCCGGGCTGATGGCCCGGCGGGCGGTTGACCTCGGGCTGCGCCGCAAGCCCTGGGTGAAGACCTCGCTGGCACCGGGGTCGAGGGTGGTGATGCGCTACCTTCGCCGGGCGGGCCTGGACCGGCCGCTCGCCGAACTTGGCTTCAACCTGGTCGGGTACGGATGCACCACCTGCATCGGCAACTCGGGGCCGCTGATCCCGGAGGTGTCCGCGGCGGCGCGGGAGAAGGGGCTCGTAGTGGCTGCGGTCCTCTCCGGTAACCGCAACTTCGAAGGCCGGATCCACCCCGAGGTGCGCCTCAACTACCTGGCCTCGCCCCCGCTGGTGGTGGCGTATGCGCTGGCAGGCTCCCTCGACTTCGACTTCGGAGCTCAGCCCTTGGGGACCTCCTCGGATGGCCGTCCTGTCTGGCTCCGGGACCTCTGGCCCGGCGCGCAGGAGATCGGCGATGTCGTGTCGCAGGTGCTGACCAGCGAGCAGTTCCGGGATGAGTACCGGACCGTCTTCCAGGGGGATGAACTCTGGGAGCGGCTGTTACCTCAGGACGCCGCCCGGTTTGTCTGGGAGCCCGAATCGACCTACGTGCGGCGGCCCCCCTTCCTCACCGGGGTGGCGAGGGCGGCCGTTCCGCCTGGGGACATCCAGGGGGCTCGTTGCCTAGCGCTGCTTGGGGACAGCGTCACCACCGACCACATCTCTCCGGCTGGCGCGATCAGTCCCGACGGGCCGGCCGGCTCGTACCTCAGGGGGCACGGGGTGGCCGTACCTGATTTCAACTCCTTCGGCTCGCGGCGGGGCAACCACGAGGTGATGATCAGGGGCACCTTCGCCAACCCGCGGCTTAGGAACCAGCTTGTGCCCGGCGTAGAGGGGGGGTACACCCGGCATCATCCCAGTGGCCGCACCATGACTATCTACGACGCCTCCTGCCTGTACCAGGAGGCGGGGACTCCGCTGCTGGTCGTGGCCGGCCGCGACTACGGCTCGGGCTCCTCGCGCGACTGGGCCGCCAAGGGCACGCGGTTGCTGGGCGTGCGCGCGGTAGTGGCCCAGAGCTTCGAGAGGATTCACCGCTCGAACCTGGTGGGCATGGGCGTGCTCCCCATCGAGTTCTGGAACGGCGCCAGCGCGGCTCAGCTCGAGCTGACCGGAGAGGAGACCTTCGATCTGCTGGGGATCGCAGACTTGCTCGAGGGGGACCTGGCTGCACTGAGGCTGATAGCCGACGGGCGGGAGCTCCCGGTGCGGGCGCGGCTCGACTCCCCGACCGAGATCGACCAATTCCGGCACGGGGGCATCCTGCCCCTGACCTTGCGCCAGCTCCTGGGGACGGCCCCACTTTGAGCCGGGCCCAGGGACCTCCCACGGGTGGGCCCGGTTCGAAGGATCCGAAGCCCCGGGGTGGGACCGGGACGGACGCGCGTGAGAGAACCGGGTGGGCCTCCGGCATGTTCAGTTGTCCCCGCTGCCGCAGGCAGTTTCACCGCAGCTTCCTTGAGCGCTTCTGGTCCGAATGGCAGGTGGTCTGCTGGGTCCCGGACGGGCGGAGCTACCACCTGGACTGCCCGCTGCTCTCGGCCCCACCTCCTGCAGATGCCCTCGATGCGCCCGAAGAGAGCCCCTCACCGCCGCGTTCCAGTGGCGACCCCCCGGGGGCTACTCAGGTTCTCGGCGCCTGCCTGGGCGACTGCGCCCTCTGCGGCGACCACGCCCGGCTTGCGGTGGTCACCAGCGGTGGGGTCCTCAGCCGCTGCCTGCGCTGCCGTGACGAGAAGGGGCTCGATGCCCCTCCGCCATTCTGTGCCCGGGCCGGAGCCATTTCGCATCGGGCCGCCCGGCGCCCGCCCACCACCGGGGCGGAGCGCGGATGAGGCAGCACGACCCGGGGGCGAGGGTCACGGCCGGGCGGCTCCCCACCACGGGCCGAGCGGATCAGGCCGCTCCGGCGCTCGTAGGCGGGGCACGCCGGTCCCCTTCTCGACCGTCACCTCCGGGGCGCGCACCCAATCGCCAGCCCGGCCACGGCCTAGGCCAAGAGCACCGGAGGAAGGCTGATAGGGCAGGTGAGTATCGGCTGGGGTGGATCGGGCGGGAGGAGCCACACCGGGGTGCCCGGGTGCCACCCGCCCAGTACGAGCTTCCCTTCCGGGTCGCCGGCAAGCTAAGGCTCAACCTTCGCACCGTGGAGCTCCGGCTGGCGCCACTCGCCCGGCGGCTGGGCTTCGTCCCCGGTCAGTACCTCCTGCTGTCGGACCCAGACGGGCAGGTCGAGCCACGCTCGTATTCGATCGCCAATCGCCCCCGCCCCGATGGCACCCTCACCCTGCTCGTGACTCAGGTGCCGCAGGGCCAGTGCAGCAGCTGGGTCTTAGGGACGCTGGCGGTTGGCGCCGAGGTGCTCGTGGACGGGCCCTTCGGGGACTTCTTCCCCGGCCCAGAGGACTTCGAGGCCACGGTGTACCTGGCCGGGGGGGTTGGGATGGCCCCGATTCTGGCCCTGCTCGCGGAGGCGCTCGCCTCCTCGGGGGGTGCCGACCTGCACCTCCTCGGCTCTTTCCGAAGTGAGGACGACTTCCTGGGGCGGGAGCAGGTGCGGAGGTGGCAGAGGCGGCATCCACGCTTCCACTTCACGCGGACTCTGACCAGGAGCTCGGAGCAGTTGCCGCTGGGCAGGCTGCCCCCGCTCCTGCCGGAGCTGCTCGGGTCGCTGGAAAAGGTCTCCAACTTCGTCGCCGGGCCGGAGGGATTCGTCGACAGCTGCGCGGCCACCTTGCTGTCTCTTGGAGCCGACCCCTCCCGCCTCCACACTGAGGCCTTCTTCCCCAATCCCAGCCCTTGGGGGGCAGCTCCACTGTGAGCCGGGTCTACACACGGCTGGGAGATGACGGCACCACGGGGCTCCTGTTCGGAGGCCGGGTCTCCAAGGCGGACGGACTGATCGCCACTCTGGGCGCCATCGACGAGGCGGTGGCCACCCTCGGGGTCGCCCGGGCGGCCGGACCGCCCGGGGAGCTGGGCGACCTCATCTTGGACTTACAGCGGGAACTCTTTGTGGTGGCTGCCGACCTGGCCTGCAACCCCCGCCAGCGCCGGCGCCTTCGCACGCGGCTGACCCGGGTGAGCTCGGAGATGGTCACCGGGCTGGAGGCCCGCATCGACGGGCTCGTCGCCCAGCATCCGCTGCGGCCGGTCTTCGTGGTGAGCGGTGCCAACCTGGAGTCGGCCCTCCTGGACCTCGCCCGAGTCGCTGTACGCCGTGCGGAGCATCACGCGGTCGGCCTTGCGGCAGCGGGGCGGACGGTGTCACCACAGGTCGGCACCTACCTCAACCGGCTCTCCGATCTTCTCTACGTCATGGCGAGGACAGCCGCCGGGGAAGAGGCCGAGCCGGTCAGCCACCAATGAGCCATCAGGATGCCTTCTCGGCGTGTTGTGGAGTGGTTGGCCTTGGGCCAGGGCCCCTTGAGCTCCACCCCGCCTGGCCGGTGAGAGCGAGGCGGCCCTGGCGGGACGGGCTCGTACCGGGCGGCGTCACTGCCCGCGCCCGGGGAACGCGCCGGTTCCGGGCCTCAGGATGACGAAGACTTCGGGCCGAGCAGGGCCCGGCAAGCCCCGCTTCTCGCGCTCCGCCCCGGTGGTCATAGTCGTGGGGGGAGGTGACGCCGGGTTGGCGGCCGCCCTTCACCTGTCCGCGGCCGGCGTGCGGGTCCGGCTCGTGACCGAGGGGGGGAAGGCCGGGTACCTGCCCGGCGTGCCCGACGTCATCCTGGGTCGGGCTCGGGCGAGCCGATTCCGCGTCCCGCTGAACCTGCCGCAGATCGAGGTCGTCGCGGGCCGGGCGCGGGAGGTGCGGCCCAAAGGGGTGCGCATTGGCGGCGATTGGATGCCGGCAGATGCGGTGGTGGCGGCACCAGGGCTGACGCTGGCCCGCCAGCGGGCCGACCCGGCGGCGGGTCCCCTGCCCTGCTGGGACCTGCCGTCGGCCGCCCGGACGACGGCGCGGTTGCTCGACCTCGAGCGGGGGACGGTAGCCATCGTCATTGCCTCCCTCCCCTACCGCTGCCCGCCCGCACCATTCGGCCTGGCCATGCGGCTGTCCCGACACCTTCGCGAGCGAGGGAGAGGAGTCAGGGTAGTGCTGACGACCCCCGAGGCGCATCCGTTGGAGGCCTTGGGGCCGGAGCCCGGCACCCACCTGCTGCAGGCCTGTGCCAGCGTCGGGGTGGAGGTCCGTCTGGGCTGGGCCCCGGCCCGGGAGGCGCTGGCGAGGGGGCGGCTGGTGGGGGAGGATGGCAAGCCGCTGGCCGCTGAGCTGGTGCTCCTGGTACCGGCCCACCGCCCCAGCCCTCTGCTGGCACCGCTGGCGGGGGAAGGGCCGCTGGTCCCGGTGAATCATCAGTTCGAGACCCACTGGGCGGGACTGTTCGTGGCTGGCGACGCGGCCGCCAGCCCATATCCTCGCGCGTCGGGAGCGGCCATCGCGTCGGGCAAGTCCGCCGCTCAGGGGGTGCTGGCGCGGCTCGGCCTGTCGGAGAAGGAAGAGGGCAGCCTGCCTCAGCTCGACTGCTACGTCGGCCACGGCGGCGATATCTACAGCCGGCTGAGCGTGCGCTATCCCGAGGGCCCGCCTCCCGTGGGCCACCCCCAGGTGCTCATCGACGGACCGTCCGCCGACCTCGGCACCGAGTTCGGGGAGGGATTCCTGCGCTGGCTTCGTGCCAGGCAGCCCGGCGCCCGGTAGCAGGTGGACCCGCCACCGCGAGGGGTGGTCCGGCCCCGGCGAGGGCGGCGACCAGTGCCGCCGGGCGCGCTACAAGCGGGAAGGCCCGGGCGGGGCATCAGGATAATTACACTATATGCGTCGTGTTAAAGGTTAGGGGATGATCCGCCCGCAGCGAAGCCCCGAGATCGGCCTGCCTCTGCGCTACCTGGCGACAGGGATGGGGGCCTGGCTGCTGGCGGCCGTGGCGGTGCCCGTGCTGGCCTCCCACCTCACCTCGGGATTCGACGACCCGGAGGTCTTCGCCCTGACCCATCTCGTGGTGCTGGGCTGGGTGACCATGACACTCATGGGGGCCCTCTTCCAGCTCTTCCCGGTGGCCCTCCAGGCCACCCTTGCCGCACCGCGCCTGGTCCGATGGAACTACTTCGTCTACACGGCTGGGGTGGCCGGCTTTGTGCCCAGCTTCTACTTCAACTGGACCCCGGGCGTGGCCGGCTTCGGGAGCCTTGCGGTTCTCGGGATCCTGGTCTTCGCCGCGGTGCTGGCCGTCAGCTACCGGACCGTCCGCACCCGGCACCCCATGGGGCTGTTCGTCCTCTGCGGGCTCGCCTGGCTCCTGGTCACTATCGGCTTCGGGCTGACCTGGGCCCTGGACTGGCAGTTCCAGTGGTTCGCGATCACCCCCAACATGCTCGCCGCCCACGTCCACGCCGGGCTGGCGGGTTGGTTGGGATGCACTCTGATCGGAGTCTCGTACAAGCTCATGGAGCTGTTCGCGCTGGCGCACCGCCGCAGCTGGCGGGCGGCCCACATCCTGCTGGTCCTCTGGAACGGCTCTCTGGCGGCGCTGGTGCTGGGTCTTCTGCTCTGGCCCGGCAGCATCGAGGTCAGGGTGGCGTCCACCGCGCTCGCTGGAGCGGTGCTCCTGTTCGCGGCCGACCTCTTCCAGATGTGGCGAGGGCGACGCCGTCGCCGGGTCTCCGTGGAGCAGGGCCACGTGGCCGTCAGCCTCACCTCGCTGCTGATGGCGGCAGGCCTGGGGGTCCTGCTCAGCGCCGGGGTCGATTTCCCCCCGCGGGCCTTCGTCGCCTACGGCTACGCCGCCATCATGGGAGGATTCGGCTTCGCCATCGCCGGCCGGTACCAGAAGATCCTCCCCTTCCTCACCTGGGTCCATCGCTACTCTCGGGGCCCCGGGCCAACTCCGCCTCCGTTGCTCCAGGACCTCGTGGATGAGCGCCTGGGATGGATCAGCCTGCTTGTCCTCACCGCGGGATACGCCACCACTTTGGGAGGCCTCCTTGCTGGTTCGCCGGTGGCGGTCCTGGGAGGTGGTGCGGTGTACGCCGCCGGGGCGGTGCTGGGGCTGGGGGCGGTGCGCCTCACCCTCCTTCCGGCCCGTGCCGCCCGGCGGTCGTCCCCTGCTGCTGCCCTGCCAGGATCACGGACCGGGACCTCGGCGCCCCCCTCCCCCTGAGCAGGTGGTGAAGGCTACTCCAACTCGGAAACCGCCGCCCACCGTGGTGGTGATCGGGGCGGGGTTCGCCGGTCTGGCCGCGATGGCGGATCTCGCCAGGCTGGGCTGGGACGCCTGGCTGGTGGAACGGCAGCCCTACACGACCTTCCAGCCGCTTCTCTACCAGGTGGCGACCGGGGGCCTGAATCTGGAGGATGTCGCCTTCCCCATCCGCAGCCTGCTGCGCCGGATGGGTCGCGGAAGATTCGTGCAGGGCGTCGCGGCCTCCGTCGACTGGGACCTGAGACAGGTGACCCTGGAAGGTGGGCAGACCCTCTCTTACGACCACCTGCTGCTGGCCACGGGAGCCGCACCCAAGTTCTTCGGTGTGCCCAGCGCGGCCGAGTTGGGGCTTCCCCTCCACACCCTGGTGGACGCGGCCCGGCTGCGAACTCGGCTCGTTGCGGTGCTGGAGCGGGCCGCCGCCGACCACACCCAGCACCGGGTGCACCTGGTGGTGGTGGGAGGAGGGCCGACCGGGGTGGAGACGGCCGGGGCGCTGGCGGAGCTCCGGGACCTTTTGGCGGGGAGGGACTATCCGGAACTGGGCCGGGATGACATCAGCATCGAGCTCCTGGAGGCGGCTCCGCGGCTGCTCCCCAGCTTTCACCCGGAGCTGTCCCGCTACGCTCGCCGGGAGCTGGAACGGCGCTCTGTGGTCGTTTTAACCGGCAGCGCAGTCCGGCAGGTGCAGGAAGGGGCGGTCCTTCTCGACTCCGGGCTGAGGCCTACGGACCTTTTGGTCTGGTCGGCCGGAGTGGAGGTGGCCGACTCCCCCTTGCTGCGCGGCCTGGCCCGGACCGCGTCGGGGCGGCTGGACGTCACCCCTTCCCTGCAACTGCCAGGTCACCCAGAGGCCTTTGCCCTGGGGGACTGTGCCGGCGCGCGAGCCGGCACGGCTGAACTGCCGCAGCTGGCTCAGCCAGCGATCCAGGCCGGTCGGCATGCGGTGCGGCAGCTGCGCCGGATTCGCTCCGGTCAGGAGCCCCTGCCCTTCCGGTATCGCGACCGGGGGACCATGGCCACCATCGGCAGGCGGGCGGCGGTGGCCCAGCTTCGAGGCGGGCTCAGGCTCACCGGAACGGCCGCCTGGCTCGCCTGGCTGGGGCTACACCTAGTGGAGCTCCTCGGGGTCCGCAACCGAGCCTCGGTCCTGCTCAATTGGACCTGGCACTACCTGGCCTGGCGGCAGGCCGCGGGACTGATCCCACCAGCACCTGGCCCCGGATAGCCAGGCCCCGGACTCCTCAGGGTCCGGGGAGGACGGCGAGAGCCGCTCCCAGTCCGAGAATGGCAATCGAGCCGATCAGGGTCATGCCCGCCAGAAGCCGGGTGCGGTGCCGAGGCAACCGATGCGCCACCAGGCCGTGGACCGCCGCCAGGGCGAAGACAGCTCCCACGAGCGCCGCCTTCACCAAAAGGACCCTTCCGAAGGCAGTGGTGGTGAGGTTGCCGAGGCGCACCCCGTTCAGGGCGGCCAGGGCGATCCCGCTGGCCACCAGCACCGGCAGAAGCACCCAGTTGGTGACCGTCGCGAAGCGCCGTCCCGTAGAACTCGCCAGCTCCCGCACCAGCTGCGGTGACCCGCCGCTGCGCAGCACGGGCATGACCACCACGACAAGCATGAGCTGGCCCCCCACCCAGAAGCTGGCGGCCAGGACATGAACCAGGACGAGGAGTGTCCACAGCAGCGGGCTCAGCGCATGTTCTCCGGCTACCGGAGGGGGCGCGGATCAGCCGCCAACTAGCTGCTCCATCCGTTCCCAAAGCTCTGTCCGAGCGTGGGAGTCCAGGGGCGGTCGGCCCAGGACGAGCACGGTCGGCTCGTCCCACCCGAGATCCCAGGATGCGCTGAGCCGTCCCGAATCCGGTTCTGTGGACTCCACGGTCATGGAGAAGGGCGTCCTCAGCATCCGCAGGGTCTCCTCAAGCTCGCGGAGGGGAAGGATCCCGGTGGCGGAAAAGCGCAGCTCTAGACCATCCGCCTGGTCGGCCCGGGCCGTGCAGCTGGTCTCGTCGGCGACCGCAGCTGCCAACCGGTGGGCGATGAGGTGCGCCCGCGTGGTGGTCTGGGAGTCGAGCAGCTCCCCCTGGATCTGCTTCCACGAGGCGCCCTGGGTCAGGCGCTCCATGGCGTGGAGGGCTGAGGTCACCTCACGCGGCTCCATCGGGCCGATGGAAAGGGAGACCTCGAGGAGTGCCCCGCACCCCTGGCTCCGACCTCGCTCTGGGGAAAGCCCGGCCACCACCTCCACGGCTTCGCCGGGCGCCGTCCGAGATGCCAACCTCAGGCCCCCTGCACCACCCGCGGCTTGAGCTCCTCAACCCGGGCCCGGGCTGCGGCCGGATCCTTGAAGTACTGCTCATTGATCTCCGTGTACTGGTTCCACTGCGGCGGCAGGTCCTCCTCCGCGTAGATGGCGTCCACCGGACAGGGGTCCACACACGCCCCACAGTCGATGCACTCCAGAGGGTTGATGTAGAGCATGCGATCCTCGTCGGTCCCGATGATGCAATCGACCGGGCACACCTCGACGCAGGCCTTGTCCTTCACATCGACACAAGTCTCTCCGATCACGTAGGTCAACGCCATTCCTCCTCAGGGCTAGGTCGAGCCCCCATGCAGGTCACCGCTCCACCTCGATTACGACCTCGTCGTGCTCCCGAAGGGTGGGATACGTCTGCAGCGGGAGCACCGCCGGAAGGTTGAGCACGTCCCCAGTGGCGAGGTCGAAGCACGACCCGTGGCAGGGGCATTCCACGGCCTCCCCCTCCAGCGCCCCCGCACTGAGCGAGCAGTCCTCGTGGGTACAGGTGTCATCCACCGTGTACCAGCCACCACTCTCGGTGTGGGCCAGGCAGAGGACCTTCTCGCCGAGCTCGAGGCGAAGAAGTCCTGGCCGCGGTAGCGTGGCCACCGGGATTCGGACGGTCGCCACCTCAGCTGGCGCGGACACGACTACCCCCTTGCGGCCGCCGGCAGGTGAGGTGATGGAGGGTCCCGGTGAAGCGCTCGGCAGCCGCTGGGTCCCACTTCTCCAAGAGGGCGTAGGCGGAAGCCGCCATCCGGCAGGCGCTCTCCACCTGGCCGGCATCACCGAGCTCCCGCAGGGCCTGGTCCAGGATCCTGGCCAGCCTGCCTGTGGCGGTCACTGCGAGCGGCGCCCGATCCGGACCTTCCATGTCTTCGGGCCCTGCTCCAGGTATTCCCAGCTGAACTCCTCGCCCCTGGTGGCCTCGAGCTGGTAGCGCAGGGGCAGAGGATCATGGTCGTTCACCAGGGTTAGGTTCCTGCCGGCCTCCAGCCGGTCGATGGTGGAGAAGATCAGCTGATGGCGCTGGGCAGGGGCCAGGGAGCGGACGTCCAGTTCCTCCTGCGCCGCTTCGGGGGCTCGGACCGACACCCGGCCCACCCGGTACTCCACCTCGCTCCGCAGGTGCTTGCCGATGAAGCAGTGCTCCCGGGCCAGGTTGGCCGCAGACTGGTAGGCGTCATGGCGCGTGGGATCTCCGCCCAGCACCTCTGGGGTCACCAGGAGCTCAGAGATCCGCAGCGGCTGGCCCTCCACCCGCTGTCGCATCCTCACCTGGACCTTATCCCAGGGGAGGCCGTCTCGGTTCAGGAGTGAACTGAGGGTGCCGGTGTAACAGGTGGCGACCGCGCTGGCCAGGAGCTCCTCCGGGCTGCTCCCCTCGCCCCGCCCGCCCATCCCGGCGGGGACGGACCAGGCCAGGACCTGGTCCCCGGTCTCGACTGTGCCGAGCGCGTCCCGGCCGACTCCGGACCACCGGGTGGTCACCTCGAACGTCAGCTCATTCATCATTCATCTCCCTTCTTCCCCATCGCCCTTCCCTGCCTCTTGCTGAGGCATGGGCTCCTCCGGATGGCCTCCCGTCAGGCTCTGCACCATTGCCTCCCGCTCATCCGGGCCGAGCCGGGAGAGCAGGGGAAGGTACAGCTCCTCCTCCTTGTCGAAGTGCAGCTGGACCGTCGTCGCCAGCTGCTGGAGCAGCGCGCGCACCTCCTCCGAGCGCCCCGCGGCAGCCGCTCGCTCCAGATCCCCTGCCAACCGCTCGATGCGGCGGTGGTCGTACTCCATGGTGGCGGTCGCCTTGGCTTCAGCCCTGAGCACCCGGCCTACCTGGGGGTAGATGAGGCGCTCCTCGGCTCGCGCGTGCGGGAGGAGTTCATTCTCCAGGAACTCGATCGCGGTCTGGATCTCTCCGTCAAGCTGATCGACGTCGCCTCTCGAAAGTCGCTGGGCGAGAAGGCCCAGGTGGGCCACCCCGTTGATCAGCTCCCGGTGCTCGGAGCGGATGACGGCTGCCGGGTCCGGGCCCGGGGGCCGCACCGGCCAGGCCACCGACTCATCTCCCAGGTGGTCGCCCGCACCGGGTGGAGGGGACACGATGGCCAGCGCCACGAGCCGCCCGGCAGGGCAACGCACTCCCCGAGCGACACCGGCTGGTACGGTGGCCACCTCCCCCGCCAGGAGCCACCGAGTCGTGTCGCCGGTGAGCAGTTCGGCCGTTCCCTGAAGGACGCAGAGGACCAGCCCGCTGGTCGGGCGGTGAGGTGGCAGCTCCCGCCCGGGCGTCAGCTCCAGCAGGAGCACCCGGTGCGAGGGCGCATCGCTCAGGGTTCGAGCGATCGGACCCCCACTGGATCGGACCTTATCAGAATGGATCACCTCGACTTCGGTGGCCGCTGCCTCACCCATCGCGCCGCGCCTCCAGTGGGCTGAAGACCACCAGGAAGTCTCCCTCGCCCAGGTCCTCCGTCTCGTGGCCGTATCCCCGGGACTCCATCACCGAGTAGAGAGGAACCGGGTCGAGGGGCGCCACGAGCTCGAGCGGTTCTCCAGGGGAGAGGGCGGAGACCGCCGCCATGATCGCCGCGAAGGGCTCTTCTCCTCTGGCCATCAGCCCCCGGACATCCAGATGGGCCATCCGACCTCAGCTCCAGCCCAGGGCTTGCTTGGCGGCGGGACTCATCATGTCCGGCTCCCAAGGTGGCTGCCACACCAGCTCCACCGCCACCTCACGGACTCCTGGGATCGTCTCCAGGCGGAACCGGACCTGATCTGGGATGCTGCCCCCCATTGGGCAGCCCGGGGTGGTCAGGGTCATCGCTACCAGCAGAGCACCTTCGTGGACCTCGAGTCCGTACACCAGCCCCAGGTTCACGAGGTCGATGCCCAGCTCGGGATCGTAGACCTCCAGGAGGCGCTGCCAGGCTTCCTGCTCGATCGCTGGGTCGCCCAGGGTGTCCGCCAGCGGTGGTGTCATCACTCACCCGCGCTGGTGACCGCATCCCTGCCGGCGAGATCGGCGACGCAGAGGTTCGGCTCGACCAGCGGGTGGAGCTCGGAGACGGTGACCCCGGCCCCGACCTCTGCCAGCGCCCCGCGCAGCAAGCCCAGGTGCGCTGAGCAGATGAGCTGGCGGTTCCCGGCGGCCACTTCCAGGAACGGGCAGCGGTGAAGGTTGATTCGCGACCGCCCCTGAACCTCTTCGAGCTCCGGGCTGAACCCCAGGTCCGCCAGCATCCCGAGGACCCGGGGTAGCCCCCCTCCGCTCTCGGCAGCGTCCGCACGCGCGAGCTCGGCACCCCACCGGGTTCCGAGCTCCAGGCCCGTCCTCTCAGCACTGGGGGACGAGGTCGAGAGATAGCCGGACAGCACCTCGGCCAGCATCCGGTATCCGGCCTCTGGCCCTGCATTCACCACTGCATGCCAGATCCGCCGGGGCCGGCCCCGGCGCAACCGACGCTCCGTCTCCGAGGCGACCAAGCCTGCGCGCGCCAGCACCTCGAGATGGAATCGCACCGTGTTCACATGTATCCCCGCCCGCTCCGCGAGCTCCTGGGCGTCCAGCGGCGCCGGGGCCCTGCGAAGCTCCTCGAGCAGGGCGACCCGGGTCCAGTCCGAGAGGGCCCGGTGGGCCCGTAGGGAGGTCTCAGGTGTGCTCATGCCGATATTATACACAACAGATATTGTGTCAATCATGCGACGACAGATACACGTCTGTGTCCGCAGTACCTTGTGGCGATGAACCGCCTCGCCCAGGAGTCCAGCCTCTATCTCCGCCAGCATCAGGAGAACCCGGTCGACTGGTACCCCTGGGGTGAGGAGGCGTTCACCGTCGCCCGGGCAGAGGACAAGCCGGTGCTGCTGAGCGTGGGCTACTCCACCTGCCACTGGTGCCACGTGATGGCCCACGAGTCCTTCTCCGACCCCGAGGTTGCCGAGCTCCAGAACCGCCTCTTCGTCTCCATCAAGGTGGATCGGGAGGAGCGCCCCGGGGTCGACCGGATCTACATGGAGGCGCTGCTTGCCTTCACCGGGTCCGGCGGCTGGCCCATGACCGTCTTCCTCCTCCCGGATGGGCGGCCCTACTTCGCCGGAACGTACTTCCCACCCCAAGATCGTGGCGGCCTTCCTGCCTTCCGCCGGGTGCTGCTGGCGGCCGCGGCAGCCTACCGGGACCGGCGCCCGGATCTCGAGGCGACCTCCCGCGAGCTGGCACGGGCGCTGGCGCCCTCAAGGGTCGGCGGGACCGGGTCGGCTCCCTCGCAGGAGGACCTCGCCGCCGCCTCGGAGCGCGTCCTCGCCGGCTGGGACAAGGACCACGGGGGGCTGCGCGGTGCGCCCAAGTTCCCCCAGGCTCCCCTCCTGGAGTTCCTCCAGGCGCGCTGGGCACTGCGCGGGGACCAGGACGCCGGGCGGGCCGTGGGACTGACCCTCCGACGCATGGCGGAGGGCGGGATTCACGATCAGTTGGGAGGTGGATTCCACCGCTACTCGGTGGATGACCGTTGGGGGGTACCCCACTTCGAGAAGATGCTCTATGACCAGGCCCAGCTGATCCCCCTCTACCTCCATCACTGGCAGATGCAGCGAGATGAGGGGGCGCTCGGGGTGGCCGTCCAGACCGCGGAATTCATAGTCAGCGGACTCGGGCTGCCTTCGGGAGGGTTCGCCGCTGCCGTCGACGCCGACTCCGCCGGCCGGGAGGGGCTCACCTACCTCTGGACCCGGGAGCAGCTGGAGAGCGCCGGGGGGGAGGGCTGGCGGGAGTTCTGGAGGCTGGATCCCGGCGCCCGGGTGGACGGTGACTTCGTGCTCCAGGCCGCGCTCCCCTGGGGGCGCCTTCCGCCTGGGGCCGCGGAGGTGCGCTCGCGGCTCCTGGCGGAGCGGGCGGAGCGCCCCCAGCCCCAGCGGGACGACAAGGTCGTGGTGGCGTGGAACGCTCAGGCGGCCAGCGCGCTCGCGGAGCTGGGGCTCCTGCTTTCGGATGACCGATTCCTCACCCCGGCGCTGCGGTGTGCCCTCTTGCTCTGGGAGAGCGCGCGTGACTCCGAGGGCGGGCTCACCCATCTCCTGTACGGCTCGAGCTCCCGCCTTCCGGCCACCCTTGAGGACCGGGCGGCGCTCGGCCTGTGCGGCCTTTGGATGCACGAGCTCACCGGCGACGGGGTGTGGGTGGAGCGGTCCTTGGATTTGGCGGAGTCGGCCGAGCGGCTCCATCGGGACGGGGCGGGGCTATGGCACGAGACGGCCGCCGGAGCTGACCCCCTGCTGCCGGCTCGGCCGACCGTGGTTGACGACGGGGCCACGCGCTCCGGGATCTCCCAGATGGCCTCCCTCTGCTGGCGGCTCTGGCAGCTCACCGGGGAGGCGTCGTGGTCGGAGCGGGCCGAGGCGGCCGCGTCGCGTCTCGGCCGGGGCGCGACCGGCCAGCCCCTGGCCTTCGGAGGGCTCCTGGCCGACCTCGAGTCCATGAACGCTGGGGGGACCCAGCTGGCCATAGCAGCTGCACCAGGGGAACATCTCGAGCTCCTCCGCCGGGCTCGCTCCCACTTCTTGCCGACCCTGGTGGTGGCAGTGGGCACCGGGTCGGAGTCGGATCCGCCACTCGCCGCCGGGCGGCCGGCCCTGGGCGGCATCCCTACGGCACACGTCTGCCGTGACTTCACCTGCCGGATGCCCACCACGCTGGTAGACGACCTCGAGGCGCAGCTTTCCGCCGCGCGATCCGCGGGGAGCATGGGAGGATAGCGGATGGTGAACGGGAAGCAGGGGCGCCCACTGGCGGTGGTCACCGGGGCCAGCTCGGGGATCGGCGAGGCGGTGGCGCGCCGGCTCCACCGGGAGGGATTCGACCTGCTCCTGGGAGCGCGCCGCGATGGACTCCTGGAGCCGCTGGCCGCCGAGCTGGGCGTCAGTTGGCGGCACCTGGACGTGGCCGACCAGGCGAGTGTCGAGCAATTCTGCGAGGGGGTTGAGCAGCTGGCGGTTCTGGTCAACAACGCCGGCGGCGCCCGGGGACTGGACCCGGTCGAGGCCGCCCCGCTCGAGGACTGGCGCTGGATGTGGGAGGTCAACGTCCTGGGGCTGGTGGCGATGACCCGGCAGCTCATCCCGGCCCTGGAGCGCTCCGGCCGGGGCATTGTGGTGAACATCTCCTCCACCGCCGCCTTCGAGGTGTACGAGGGCGGGGCCGGCTACACCGCCGCCAAGCACGCCGTCCACGCCATCTCCCGGACCCTCCGACTGGAGCTGGCGGGGCGCCCCATCCGGGTCACCGAGGTCTGCCCGGGGATGGTGGAGACGGACTTCTCCGTGAACCGCTTCCGGGGGGACGCCGGGCGTGCCGCTCAGGTGTATCGAGGTGTCGAGGCGCTCACGGCGGCCGATGTCGCGGACGTGGTGGCCTTCGCCGCCACCCGTCCCCCGCACGTGGACCTCGACCAGATCGTGATGCGCCCGGTCCAGCAGGCCGCGAGCCACAAGGTGGTGCGGAGGGAATAGGGCGGCTCAGCCGGCCATCGGATTCCGCACCGGGCGGCCGGGGTCCGCCGCCCACTCGCTCCAGGAGCCCGGGTAGAGCTGTCCCGGATGGCCTCCGGCCACCTCCAGGGCGAGGAGCACCGCGCAGGAGGTGACCCCGGACCCGCAGTAGACCACGACCGGACGGTCATCCGCACCGGATTCTCCGAGCAGGTGCCGCAGCTCGGCCGCGGGGCGGAGCCGACCCCGGTCGAAGAGGTCGGTCCAGGGGAGGCTGACCGCCCCCGGGAGGTGCCCGGGCCGGGGGTCCAGTGGGTTTGGCTGCCCCAGGTAGCGCGCCCTGGCCCGCGCGTCCACTACGACGCTGCCCCGATCCCGGCACGTCTCGAGGCTATCCGCACCCACCCAGCCCTCGAACCCCTCGGCCTGGAAGTCGCCGGACCGTGGGGCCGGCCGCTCACCGGTGAGCCTCCCCCCTGCCTCCAGATAGGCCCGGAGGCCGCCGTCCAGGACCGCCACCCGGCGGTGGCCGGCGGCCCGGAGCATCCACCAGGCCCGGGCCGCTGCCCCGGTGACCTCGTCGTACACCACCACCTGGCTGCCGGCGTTGACCCCGTGGCGGCGCATGCTGGCGACAAAGCTCTCCACCGGCGGAAGGGGGTGGCGGCCCTGCGGGCCCGCCGGTCCTGCGAGCTCCAGGTCAAGGTCCACGAACTCCGCCCCGGGGATGTGGCCGGCGAGATAGGCCTCGCGTTCGGCACCCAGCTCCAGCGACCAGCGCACGTCCAGGACCACCAGATCCGGCGCGCCCAGCTGCCGGATCAGGTGGTCGGGCTGCACCAGGGGCTGGGGCCTATCCGGCATGGCGACATAATGCCGGAAGTGGGCCGTACGCAAGGATTCAGCCGGAGGGGGGCGCGACCCTCCCCCCTCGGAGGCCACCGTCTGAATGGGTCAGCCCGTGAGCCCTGAGCTGAGATGCCTGGTGGTCGGGCGCAGCCCGACCCCGGATCCGGGCGTGCTGGCCGGGCTGGACCGGGGCCTGGAGCTGGTCGGGCCCGGGGCCGGGGTGGGCGAGGGACGCTTCGACTGCATCTGGCGGCTCTTCGGGGGGCGCCTCGAGGGAGCGACCGAGGACCCCCTTGAGGCAGGGCTCGAGGCTCACCCCGAAGTGCGCTGGGTGCACACGGTGAGTGCCGGGATCGACCACCTGCGCCCGCTGCTGGAGCGATACCCCGGGGTCACCCTCACGACCTCCGCCGGGGTGGTGGCGGTTCCCATCGCCGAGTTCGTGCTCGCCTGCCTACTGCACCACTGCAAGCGGCTGGCCGACCTGGATGAGCTGCAGCGCCAGCGCCGCTTCGAGGCGGTTCCTCTGAGGGAGCTGGGGGACTTGAGGGTGGTGCTGGTCGGCCTGGGGGCGATCGGCAACGAGGTGGCTCGGAGAGCCCTCGCCATGGGGGCGCAGGTGGTCGCCGTGCGCCGCCGCCCCGAGTTGGGGGGTGGCCCGCACGGGTTGCCGGTCATTGGCCCGGAGGGGCTCCCCGAGGCCTGCCGCGGGGCTGACGCCCTGGTGCTGGCGGCCCCGCTGACCGGAAGCAGCCGGGGGATGATCGGGGATCGGGAGCTGCGGCTCATGGGCGAGGGATCGGCGCTGGTCAACATCGCCCGGGGCGGGCTCGTGGACGAGCCGGCGCTGCTCCGGGCGCTCACCCACGGACCCCTGGCCGCCGCCTACCTGGACGCCTTCGAGGAGGAGCCGCTGCCGGACTCGTCTCCGCTTTGGACCGCCCCCGGCGTCCACCTGAGCCCCCACGTGAGCTGGAACTCTCCCCACTTCGCCCGGCGAAGCACCGAGCTCTTCCTGAACCAGCTCAACCGCTTTCGCCAAGGGCTGCCCTTGGCGAACGTCGCCGATGTCGCCCAGGGCTACTGACTCATTCCGGGATGTAGTCGGAGCGGAGCCCCAGGAGCTCGGGGGCGTGGAGCTGGACCAGCTTGGAGGCCACCCCTGGCGGCGGGCCGGGGCGGAGCAGGGAGCCCAGGACCATGGTGGCGAAGGCCAGCGGCACGGTGACGATCGCCGGCTGAGCCAGGATCACGGCCAGCCCCGAGGATCGGGCGAGGAAGTCCTCCACCTGGGGGCTGAGGGTGGCCACCATCGTGGTCACGATGGCCAGGGTGGCGGTGCCGCCTCCCAGCGCCACCCCCAGGGCCGCGGCCCTGGTGGTCAGCCGTGGCCACCAGATGCCCAGCACCAGCAGCGGGAAGAAGGAGCTGGCGGCGATCGCGAACGCCCAGCCCACCAGGACGCTGATGTCGAACTGGCTGACCATCAGGCCCAGCGCCGCGGCCAGGCCCCCCGCCCCCACCGCTGCCACCTGGAAGGCGACCCGGCGCCGGTGGGGACTGGCGGCGGGACGCAGCCACCTCCCGTACACGTCGTGGCCCAGGGCACCGGCGAGCGAGACCAGCAGTCCGCTCAGGGTGGAGGTGAAGGCCGCGAAGGCACCCGCTGCCACCACCGCCAGCAGCAGCTGCCCGAGCCATCCTCCCAGCAGCGAGGGTAGGACTAGGACCACGGCGTCAGTCAGGTTGTTGCCGTACAGGGAGGGGTCCAGCGCCCGCCCCAGAGCGCCGAACACCGGGGGCCAGATGTAGAAGGCGCCCAGCAGAACCAGGACCAGCAGGGCGGTCCGTCGCGCCGCCCGGGCGTCGGGGTTGGTGTAGAAGCGCACCAGGATGTGGGGCAGGCCGATGGTCCCCAGGACGATGGCCAGGATCAAGGAGTAGGTGAAGAGCAGAGGATGGCCGCTGCCCCCCGCCAGGGGGCCGAAGGGGGCCGACCAGCTGGCGGTGCTGGCCGCTGGGGTGGCGCTCCCGAATGGCGCCGGCTGCCCCTTGGGGACGAGCACCGCGGCGTTGCTATCCCAGACCAGGGTGCCGGCCGGAATCCGCTGCTGTCCGAACAGCAGAAGGTGTTTCGATCCCCTCACCGGTGAGGAGGGTGCCGGGGTGTCACCGACCTCGGCGGTGACCGCCCCGGGAGCCCTGACCGGGTCCTCCCGGCTCCAAAGCACCAGCGCCTCGCCTTCCACGTCCACGGAGGTCGCCCGGGGTAGCTGCCAGAGCTCCCCCCTCGTCACCCGGTAGGTGGTGCTGGCTGGCAACCGAACCAGCTGGCCGCGGGCTGGCGCGAACGGGGTGCCGGGCCCGCCGAAGTGAAGAAGGAGGAGGAAGGCGGGGAGGGAGATGGCAAAGATCTTGGCCGCGAACTGGAGGCTCTGGACCAGCGTGATCCCGCGCATCCCACCTCCAGTCACGGCGGTAACCACCACCACCGCCACCGCCACCACGCCCACCCAGTAGGGGAGGCCGGAGGCGGTCTCCACGGTGAGGCCCGCGGCCTTCATCTGGGGAAGGGCATAGAAGAAGCCGATCACCAGGACCAGGACCACCGCCAGCCGGCGGAAGCGCGGGCTGTCGAAACGTCCTTCGGCGAAGTCCGGGATGGTGTAGGCCCCGAAACGCCGCAGCGGCCCAGCCACGAACAGCAGGAGCAGAAGGTACCCGGCCGCGTACCCCACCGGATACCAGAGGACGTCGTACCCGAACTGCATTACCAGGCCGGCCACCCCGAGGAAGGAGGCGGCGCTCAGGTACTCGCCGCTGATGGCGGCGGCGTTGATCCGCGGGGGCACCGCCCGGGCTGCCACCATGAAGTCCGAGGTGGTGCGGCTGTAGCGCCGGGCGAAGAGGCCGGCCAGGATGCTGATCAGCGCCATCGCCACCAGGCCGAGAACCGCCGCCAGCGAAGGGCTCACCGGGGGCCCTCAGCGCAGGAGGTCGGTGAACTCCTCGTCCACCTCCTCGGCCCGGCGCACGTAGTGCCGCCCCAGCCAAACCAGGAGCGGGTAGGAGAGGACTCCAAGCACCACCCAGGTGACCGGCACACCGGTGACGTCCCATCTGGTCCACGGCTTCCAGACCGTGGAGAGGAGCGGTTGGGCCGCAAGGAAGGCGAAGAAGACCGCGGCCACTCCCAGGCTCAGCCGCAACTGGCGGCGCATCAGGGCCTGGAGGAAGATCCCCCCGACCTCCGTCTGTTCGGAGAACTCCCGCAGCCCGGACGACGACGGCGGCGGCGGGGTCAGGCGGCCCTCCGGGCGCACCTCAGAGCCCCAGGGCGGTGCGGAGCTGCTGGCCGTGGCGGCGGGAGACCGGAACTGCCAGCCCCGGGACCCCGTCCAGCCGCAGGAGGAAGGTGTTGTTGAAGAAGGTCTCCACCGCGGTCACATGGCGCAGGTTGACCAGGTAGTGGCGGTGCACCCGGAGGAACCCCTGCCGGCTGAGCCTGGCCTCCAGCTCCTGGAGGCGGAGGCGGGCCAGGTAGCGGCCCTCGGCGGTGATCAGCGCCACCCGGTCGCCGGAGACCTCCCCCACGCGAATGTCCTGCACAGAAAGGAGCAGGGTCTGCCCGCGGTGGACCACCGCCAGCCGGGACTCTGCCCAGGCCATCTCCTCCGGCCGCGCCGGGCCGCGGGCCAGCTCGCTCCGCTCCGCTGCCAGCCGTTCCAGGGTGATGGTCAGCCGGTCCGCCCGCACCGGCTTCAGCAGGTAGTCGAAGGCGGCCAGCTGGAAGGCCTCCACCGCGTGCTGCTCGAAGGCGGTGACGAAGACCACCTGGGGCTTGGGGTGCAGAGCCTTCAGCAGCTCAGCCATCTGCAGGCCGTCCAGGTCAGGCATCTGGATGTCCAGGAAGACCACGTCGGCCGGGGCGGCCCGCAGCAGGTCCATGGCGCTCGGGGTGTCCTCCGCCTCGCGCACCTCCCCGATCCGGGGTGAGCGCCTCAGGAGATAGCCCAGGTCGTGGCGTGCCGGCGCCTCGTCGTCGACCACCAGGGCCGACAGCAAGACCTCACTCATCTCACGAGGCCTTCACCCCAGGGCGGTACTTGGGCACCCGCACCGTGACCGTGGTCCCCTCGCCGGGACGGGATACCACCTCCAGCCCGTGTCCGGGGCCGAACACGTGGGTGAGCCGACGATGGATGTTCCCCAGCGCCCCCTGCTGGTCGGCCAGCTCCATCCCTCCCGGGAACCCCTCACCATCATCGCGGACGCAGATCCAGCACTCGTCGTCCTGGTCGGTCGCCTCGACCGCTACGGTGCCCCGGCCGCGCCGCTGCTCGATCCCGTGTTTCACGGCGTTCTCCACCAGGGGCTGGATCAGAAGGGCCGGCACCACCGTGCTCAGCACCTCGGGCTCGATGTGGTAGCGCACCTGGAGCCGCTCTCCGAATCGGGCCTGCTCCAGGTTGAGGTACTGGTTGACGTAGACAAGCTCGTCAGCCAGGGTGGTGAACTCCGAGCTGGGGCCGGCGAAGGCCCGGCGGCTGAAGTCGGCGAACTCCACCAGCAGCTCCCGGGAGCGCTCCGGGTCGCTGCGCACGAAGCTGGCGATGGTGGTGAGCAGGTTGTAGATGAAGTGGGGGGAGATCTGAGCCCGCAGGGCGCGCAGCTCCGAGCGCACCAGCGCCGCCTGCTGCTGGTCGGCCCGCTGGAGCCTCAGCTGGGTGGCCAGAAGCTCGCCCAGGTCGGCGGTCACCCGCAGCTGGGCGGGGCTCGGCTCCCCCCCGTGGTAGGTGACGAGGGCTGCCACCGGATGGTCGTCGAGGGTGATGGGAGCCACCACCGCCACGCGCAGGGGGCAATCCGTGGGCTCCTGGGCGTGCAGGCGCACCATCTGGGTCCGCCCTGACTCCAGCGCCGAGAGGAAGGCGGCCGAGTCCCTCTCAAGATGGCGGGTGTGGCCATCGGCCCGGCTGCCCGCGGCGGGCTGGTAAGCGAGCAGCTGGCGGGCGTCGTAGATGGCGGCCGCCATCCCGCCGGACTGGGGGACCAGTGAGCGCAGCACCTTGACCGCGGTCTTGCGGTCCAGCCCCTGGCGCAGGCTGGCGACCGCGGAGGTGGCGAACGCCAGGGTTCTCAGGGTCGCCCTCTCCTCCGCGGTGTTGAAGGCGAAGGGACGCCGCCGGAGGCGGCGGTGCACCAGCAAGGCCGCCAGAGCGGTGAACACCGCCTCGATTCCCACCAGCGCGGGCCAGGGCATGGCGCGAATCATCCGCCGGGACCCCGGCCAGCGCAACCGCTCCCCCCGAAGCTCCTGCCGCTCGGCCGCGGATTCGGACCGCTCGGCGTGTCCTTCTCCGCTGAGCCCCTCGCGGGGGCTACCCTGCACCCGAACCGCGTTCCGGCGCGGCTCGGTGCCGTCTGCGGGGAGGTGGATCAGGCGCGTGGGTAAGTCAGGAGGGTGGTATGGCAGTTGATGGCAACCGGATCGACGCGCTGCAGGAGGAGGGGCGGACCTTCCCGCCGCCCCCGGAGTTCGCCGCCCAAGCCAACGCCAAGGCCGACATCTACGAGAAGGGGTTCGAGGAGTTCTGGGAGGAGCAGGGGAGGACCCGGGTCAGCTGGTTCCGCCCCTACGACAAGCTCTACGAGTGGAATCCCCCCTACGCCAAGTGGTACCTCGGCGGGCAGCTCAACGTCTGCTACAACTGCGTTGATCGCCATGTGGAGGCCGGCCGCGGGGCCAAGGTGGCCTTCTACTGGGAGGGGGAGCCGGACGGCGAGCGCCGCACCGTCACCTTCTCAGACCTCCAGCGGGAGGTGGTGCGCTTCGCCAACGGGCTGAAGAAGCTGGGAGTCAAAAAGGGCACCCCGGTGGGGATCTACATGGGAATGTGCATGGACCTACCCGTGGCCATGCTCGCCTGCACTCGGATCGGCGCCCCCTTCACCGTGGTCTTCGGGGGCTTCTCCGCCGATGCCCTGGCGGGCCGGCTCAACGACATGGGGGCCGAGCTCCTGATCACCCAGGACGAGGGTTGGCGCAAGGGCGGCAAGGTTCCCCTGAAGGTCAACTCCGACGCCGCCCTGGAGATGTCCCCCATGGTGCGCACCTGCCTGGTGAGCCGGCGCATGGGCTCCCCGGTGAACATGCGCGCGGGGCGCGACGTCTACGTGGACGAGGTCCTGGAGGGGCTGAGCGACGATCCGGCCACCTGCCCTTGCGAGCCCATGGACTCCGAGGACCTGCTCTACCTCCTCTACACCAGCGGCACCACCGCCAAGCCCAAGGGCATCGTGCACACCACCGGGGGCTACCTGGTCGGGGTGGCCACCACCCACTACTACATCTTCGACATCAAGCCCGATTCGGTCTACTGGTGCGCCGCGGACATCGGCTGGGTCACCGGCCACAGCTACATCCTCTTCGGCCCGCTCTGCAACGGCACGACCGGGGTGATCTACGAGGGGGTGCCCAACCACCCCAACGAGGAGCGCTGGTGGGAGATCATCGAGCGCTACAAGGTCGACATCCTCTACACCGCCCCCACCACCATCCGGACCCACATGAAGTGGGGTCCCCAGCACGCTCAGAAGCACGACCTGTCCAGCCTGCGACTGCTGGGAACCGTGGGCGAGCCGATCAACCCCGAGGCCTGGATCTGGTACCGGGAGCACATCGGCCTGGGTCGCACCCCGGTGGTG
This sequence comes from bacterium, assembly GCA_021816695.1. Taxonomy (GTDB): domain Bacteria; phylum Chloroflexota; class Dormibacteria; order Aeolococcales; family Bog-877; genus JAJYXT01. Next base: position 136,794 of record JAKAXE010000001.1, read on the forward strand.
GACACCTGGTGGCAGACCGAGACGGGGATGATCCTGATCTCACCGCTCCCCGGGGTCACCACCCTCAAGCCGGGCTCGGCGACCAAGCCCTTCCCCACCGTTGACGCCGCCGTCTACGACGAGGCAGGACAGGAGGTGCCGCCGGGGCAGGGTGGCTACCTGGTGATCCGCAAGCCCTGGCCCGCCATGCTGCGGGGAATTTACAACGACCCGGAGCGCTACCAGCAGACCTACTGGTCCCGCTACAAGGACACCTACTTCGTGGGTGACGGGGCCCGCAAGGACGACGACGGCGACTTCTGGCTGATGGGGCGGATCGACGACGTCATGAACATCTCCGCCCACCGCATCTCCACCATCGAGGTGGAGTCGGCCCTGGTCGACCACCCCGCCGTCGCCGAGGCCGCGGTGTGCGGGCGCAGCGACCCCCAGACCGGCCAGGCGATCGTCGCCTACGTCACCCTCAAGGCCACCCACCAGCCCTCGGTGGAGCTCCTCGGGGTGCTCCGCGACCATGTCTCCAAGAAGATCGGCAAGATCGCTGCCCCGGCCAATATCGTCTTCACCCCCGAGCTGCCCAAGACCCGCTCCGGAAAGATCATGCGGCGCCTCCTGAGGGACGTTGCCGAGCACCGGGCGCTGGGGGACACGACCACCCTGGCGGATCCCACGGTTGTCGAGGAGCTGCGCTCCCGGGCGGTTACAGAGGAGGGCAAGGAGCAATAGCGAAGGGATACGGGGCGTTTCTCTCCGTCTAATTCGATCAGTAGGGAGGTCTCAGACCAACATGGCAACCAACAATCCCGCCGGGGCCGCGCCGGCCCCGGAGATTGCCGACCCGGCGCCGCTCGGGCTCGCCGGCTTCGGCCTAACCACCATGCTGCTCTCGTTCATCAACGCCGGGGTGATCGCGGCCGGGGCCACGAGCGCGGTCCTCCCCATGGCCGCCGCCTATGGTGGGCTCGGCCAGCTCTTAGCGGGGATGTGGGAGTTCAAGCGCGGCAACACCTTCGGCGCCACCGCCTTCACGTCTTATGGCGCCTTCTGGTTCAGCTACTACCTGCTGGTGGACGTCTTCCTGGCCAAGACCGCGCCTTCGACGGTCAGCCCGATCGTCGGTCTCTATCTCTTCATGTGGGGCGTCTTTACCCTCTACATGTTCGTAGCCTCGCTGGGCGGCGTCCGGGCCGTCCAGGTGGTGTTCCTGCTCCTGTTCGTCACCTTCTTCCTGCTGGCCTTTGGGGCCTGGGGTTGGGGCGGCGGCACCGGCTTCACCAAGATTGGTGGGGTGGTCGGGATCCTCACCGCGATTGCGGCGCTCTACACCTCGTTCGCCATCGTTACCAACGCCAACTTCAAGCGGACCGTCCTGCCGGTCAACTGACGTCATCGGGGCCCGGCGCCAGTCGGCGCCGGGCCCTCGCACGTCACGCCCCTACGGCCGAACGCTCCGGTTCTCGCGGCGTGCGCGGATGCCCCTCCACCCCGCGCCATAGGGGAAGCAGCACCAGGGCGGTGCCCACCATGACCACCGCCGTCCCCACGAAGGGAAGCGGTGCAGCCACCCCGAACAGCGCCCCCGCGCCGATCGCGGCCAGCGCCGACGCCCCCACCTGGAAGGAGCTGTACATCCCCTGGGCCCGCCCCATCTGCTCCGCCGGGACCAACCGGGAGAGCATCGCCTGACGGGCGGGCATCCCCACAACAGTGAAGACCCCTTCGAACGCTCCGAGGGCGATCAGCCAGACCGGAGAGGGGACGAACGGGTAGGTGGCGGCAAACGCCCCCGCGAAAACCATGCCAGCTCGGATCAAGCGGCGGTTGTCCAGGCGGTCGGCCAGCCAGCCAGCCGGCCACGACCCGACGGTGAAGGGCAGGGCGAAGATGGTGAAGGAGAGCCCGATCTCGAAGTTGCTGGCATGGCGGGAGTGCATCAGCAGGCTCCACAGGGTGTCGTACATCCCGATCAACACCCCGACCGCCATCGAGGAGAGCAGGATCCCGAGGAGTCCCCGCTGCCGCCAGAGCGCCCGCGGTCGGGACGGTTCCCGCACGTGGCTCAGGGCCACCTTTCCGGCCGGGACGGTGGCCACGATGATGCCGGACACCAGCACCGCCGCGGCCGCCGAGACCAGGAAGGTCAGGGCCACCGAGATGGAGAAGAGGACGGCGCCGATCATCGGCCCGGCGATGGTCCCTGCCATGTTGGCCCCGGTGAGCAGCCCGTAGGCACGGCCCCGCCGCTCGGGGACCACGATGTCTGCCACCAGGGAGAGGGCAAGGACGTTGGCGGACCCGGAGGCCGCGCCCTGGACGGCTCGCAGAAGGATGAACCCGATCGGACTCGGGGTGAGCGCGAAGGCTGCGGTGGCGGCCGCATAGAGCAGCTCGCTGCCGACCAAAAGGCGCCTTCGGCCCAAACGGTCCGAGAGCCGTCCCATGGGGTAGCCGACCACCAGTCCCGCGCCCCAGAAGGCCGCGGTGGTCAGCCCCACCTCCGTGTAGGAAGCCCCGCCGTGCCGCAGGAACAGCGGCAGGATGGGCAAAATCATGGTCGCTCCCAGGGCATCCGTGAAGGCAGCCCCCGCCAGCCCCCAGAGGGCGAGGCGGGCGCGACGGGGATCGAGGGCAGCTGGCGAACTCAAGATCGACTCCTGGGAACAATTGGGTGGCGGCACACCAGGCCGCGCCGGCTCAAGGCCGGGACCGGGTCCGGGGCGGCAGGGCCGCCCACGCGAAGATCGATCAGCTCACCAGGGGCACTACAATACACCTGTCCGAGCAGGGAGGTTCAGATGGTCACGGCGATGCAGGTGGCGCTTCCCCTGGCCGCGCTCCTCCTGGTGGCGGGGGGCTCGTTGGTCGCGTGGGTGGTGATCTTCCGTAGGGCCGGCAGGGAAGAGCGAGGCGACCAGCACTCCCCGCACGTCCTCTGAACCGGTGGCGTGAGCGGAGGGGCGCTTACCTCAGGTGATCAGCTTCAGTTCGCCAGTTGACCGGCGGCGGTCGCCATGACCAGGAGCTGGTCAGCTCCCTGAGCCCACCGGGCACGGAGCTGTCGCTGGACACCCCGTCTCACGGCCGCCGAACCAACCGCACCCTGCGCTTGGGACGCTGGCGCCCGGCCACCTGCCTCGGAACCACGCTGATGCTCCCGTCCGACTCCATCTCCACCAACATGGAGTCGCCGACCCCGTCCACTCCGTGCTCCCGGAGCGCCATCTCTGCCTCCTCCAGGTCCAGCCCCTCGTGCCGCAGCGCCGCCACGTTCCAGGTGCCGTTGGTCGCCAGCACCGTCGGGGAGGGGCGCAGCAGATGATCGAGCCACTTGAACCTGACGCGGGCCAGGCCGAGGGCCAGGTTGAGGACGAAGAGGGTGGCGATGATCACCAGCCCCCCCAGCAAGGAGCTGTCCGGCCCCGTCATGGCGGGCTGGACGGCATTGGCCACCAGGAGCACCAGCACCAGATCGAAGATCGTCATCTGCCCCAGTTCGCGCTTCCCGAACAGCCTGAGGGCGAAGGTGAGGGCGAGGTAGATGACGACCGAACGGAGCGCCAGGTCCCAGGGCGCGACGGCCAGGTGGATGATGTCCATGGGCTGCACCTCCACTCTCCCAAGGAGAGTCCGGAGTAATGCCGCCGGCAGAGGCGGTCAGCTCTCATCCTCCCGCAGTCGCCTGGGGCGGGACCAGCCCCCCAGCGAGCCGGGGCGCGGCCCCGGCTCGAGGGAGGATCAGCTCAGCTGCCGGCCGTCTGGAACCCCAGGTCGAGAATCGCCCTCGCCCAGTGGTTCTTGCTATGCACGCCCCGCCCGGCAACCACGACGATCTCGCCGGTCGGGAGGGAGGATGCGGTCTCAGCCACGGGCTTGACGCCGAATCCCTGGTACTTCCAGGCGCGGGTGTGCGGAAGCAGGTTCAGGGTCACCTGGGTGCCGTCCGGCTCCTTGATCACCAGGACTCCCTTTCCGGCAGCGCCGCCGGTCGAGCTGTCGGACACCACCTCGCCTGCCACCTTGGGCAGGCGGAAGAGCCCGTAGCGGTGGTGCGCCGCCGAGCTCTTGGGGGTCGTGGAAGGGGATGCGGTGGCGGCCGAGACGGCGGTCACCCCAACTCCCGCGGCCGCGGCGGCCACGGCCCCGGTCGCCAGCCAGCGGATCAGCGTCCTCTTCATACTTCGTCTTTCTCCTTGTGCAAGCGGGCCCTTCGCGGCCCCCGATCTGACCATCCGAACTTACGGCCGTCCCACCCCACGCGGCCTTAGATCTCGCTGAGAGGGGCGCCGGCACGTGATTTCCGCGGGGGCCGGCTGCCCAGTCGGCTAGTACGATGGTGGAGGTTAGGGGGGCGGATCCATGACATCTTCGATCGAGGGCGGGGCCGCGGGAGGGGCCGAACCGCAGCGTTCGGGCGGCACCGGCGAGGACCTGACGCGGGTCCCAGACCTGGCGCACGGCGCGGTCATGGCGGGTCCAGTGCGCACGCGGCGTCCGGTCTACGTCGACCTGCTGCCGCCCTGCAACGCCGGGTGCCCGGCGGGGGAGAACATTCAGTCCTGGCTGGCGGAGCAGGCGGCCGGGCGGTCCGAGCAGGCCTGGCGGATCCTGGTGGCGGACAACCCGCTCCCCGCAATCCACGGACGGGTCTGCTACCACCCCTGTGAGAGCGTCTGCAACCGGGCGGAGCTGGACGACGCCGTGTCCATCCACGCCGTGGAGCGATATCTGGGGGACCTCGCCCTGGAGCGGGGGTGGCAGTACCTGCCCGCCGCCCCCCCTTCGGGAAGGCGTGTGCTGGTGGTCGGCTCCGGGCCCAGCGGGCTCTCGGCCGCCTACCACCTTGCCCTTCGTGGTCACGAGGTGGAGATCCGGGACGCCGGAGATCAGCCTGGAGGGATGATGCGCTACGGGATCCCCTCCTACCGGTTGCCGCGCGAGGTCCTGGACGCCGAGGTGGAGAGGATCCGTCGCTTGGGGGTGAGGATCACGACCGGCCACCGCGTCCAGGACCTGGAGGCCGAGCGGCGCGAGGGGGGCTTCGACGCCGTCTTCGTCGCCGTGGGAGCGCACCTCTCCAAGCGGGTGGACATCCCCGCCCAGGACGCGGGCCGCATCGTGGACGCCATCTCCTTCCTCCGCAGCGTGGCCTCGGGTGAACGGCCCTTGATCGGCAGAAGGGTGGCGGTGTACGGCGGGGGGAACACCGCCATGGACGCTGCCCGGACCGCCCGGCGGCTGGGCGCCGATGAGGCGCTGATCGTGTATCGCCGCACCAGGGCCCAGATGCCCGCCCACGAGGAGGAGGCCGAGGATGCCGAGCGCGAGGGCGTGCGGATCAACTGGCTGCGCACCATCAAAGCGTTCGACGGCCCCACTCTCAAGGTGGAGGAGATGGAGCTGGACGACAAGGGGTTCCCCCAGCCCACCGGCCGCTATCAGGAGCTGGCGGCCGACACGGTGATACTCGCCCTGGGTCAGGACAGCGACACCGACTTCCTTCGCCGGGTCCCCGGAGTCGAGGTGGAGAAGGACGGCACTGTCCGGGTCTCGCCCACCATGTTGACCGGCTGTCCCGGGGTCTTCGCCGGCGGCGACATGGTCCCCGCCGAGCGGACCGTGACCGTGGGGGTCGGCCATGGCAAGAAGGCGGCTCGCAACATCGACGCCTGGCTCTCCGGACGGGTTCAGCCGCCTTCCGCCAAGCATCCTGAGGCCGCCTTCGCAGGGCTCCACCTCTGGTACTTCGGCGACGCCCACCAGCGCCGGCAGCCTGTCCTGCCCGTCGAGTCACGGGTGGCCGGCTTCGACGAGGTGGTTGGCGGGCTCACGCCGGCGGCGGCTGAGTTCGAGGCCGGCCGGTGCCTCTCCTGCGGTAACTGCTTCGAGTGCGATGGCTGCCTGGGCTCATGCCCGGAGGACGCGGTGATCAAGCTGGGCGAGGGTCTCCGCTACCGCTTCGACTACGACCGCTGCACCGGGTGTGGCAGCTGCTTCGAGCAGTGCCCGGTGCACGCCATCGAGATGGTGCCGGAAACCGCCTCATGAGGGCCATAGTCGACGGCAACGAGGCGGCCGTGTCCACCGCCTACCGTCTCAACGAGGTCTGCTGCATCTATCCGATCACCCCGGCCTCTCCGATGGCCGAGCTGGCGGACGAGTGGGCCAGCCAACACCGACCCAACGTCTACGGCAGTGTCCCGGCCGTGGTGGAGATGCAGAGCGAGGGAGGAGCGGCGGGGGCGTTGCACGGGGCCCTGCAGGGCGGTGCCATGGCCACCACCTTCACCGCCTCCCAAGGGCTCCTGCTCATGATTCCCGACCTCTACAAGATCGCCGGCGAGCTCACCTCCACGGTCATCCATGTGGCGGCTCGGGCGATCGCCGGTCAGGCTCTGTCGATCTTCGGCGACCACTCCGACGTGATGGCCGCCCGACAGACCGGGTTCGCCCTCCTCTCCTCCTCCTCGGTGCAGGAGGCTCACGACCTGGCGGCGGTGGCCGAGCTGGCCACCCTGAGGGCCAGAGTCCCCTTCATCCATTTCTTCGACGGCTTCCGCACCTCCCACGAGCTCAACACCGTAGAGCTTCTGTCGGACGAGGAGCTGCGCCGGCTGGTTCCCCTGGAGCTGATCCTGGAACACCGCGGGCGGGCGCTCTCCCCTGAGCACCCGGTGATCCGGGGCACCTCCCACAACCCGGACGTGGCCTTCCAGGCTCGTGAGGCCAGCTCGCCGTATCTGGCCCGCACCCCGCAGTTGGTCCAGGAGGCGATGGATCAGCTGGCCCAGGTCAGCGGGCGGAGCTATCACCTGGTGGAGTACTCGGGGCACCCGGAGGCCGAGCAGGTCCTGGTGGCCATGGGATCCGGCGCCCAGACCGCTGAGGAGACGGTGAAGGCGCTGGTGGCCCGAGGGGAGCGGGTCGGGGTGGTGACCGTGCACCTCTACCGCCCCTTCCCCGAAGCCGAGCTACTCCGGGCCATCCCTGAGACCGCCACCAGGATCGCCGTGCTCGACCGCACCAAGGAGCCGGGCTCGCAGGGGGAGCCGCTGTTCTTGGACGTGAGCACGGCGCTCGCCGAGGCCCATGCTCGGGGACAGCGCTCCAGCCTCCCCTTGGTGGTCGGTTGCCGCTACGGGCTCGCGTCCAAGGAATTCACCCCAGGGATGGTGCAGGGGGTGTTCCAGGAGCTTCGCTCCCCTTCTCCCCGGCGCCGCCTCACGGTGGGGATTCAGGACGACGTCTCGCACAGCAGCGTCGACTACGACCCCGACTTCCAGGTGGAGCCCTCGGGCACCTCCCGGGCCCTCTTTTACGGACTCGGTTCGGACGGCACCGTGGGCGCCAACAAGAACACCATCAAGATCCTGGGCACGGAGGGGGGGCTGCACGCCCAGGGATATTTCGTCTACGACTCCAAGAAGTCGGGCTCCCAGACCGTGTCCCACCTGAGGTTCGGCACCGAGCCCATCCGGGCGCCCTACCTGATCCGGGAGGCGGGCTTCGTGGGCTGCCACCACCCCTCACTGCTGGAGAGGGTCGACGTGCTGGCCACGGCGGCCAGGGGGGCGACCTTCCTGCTCAACACCCCCTATCCGGCGGCCGAGGTCTGGGACCAGCTGCCCCGCCCGGTCCAGGAGCAGATCCTCCACAAGGAGATCAACTTCTGGGTGATCGACGCTGGGGCCATCGCCCGGGACCTGGGGTTGGGGGGCCGGGTCAACACCGTCCTCCAGGCCTGCTACTTCGCCATCTCCGGGGTGTTGGAGCGGGAGGTCGCGGTCGCCCGCATCAAGGAGGCGATCGAGAAGACATACGGGCGGCGCGGTTCCCGGACCGTGCGGGCCAACCTCTTGGCCGTGGACGCGGCGCTGGAGAGGCTGGAACGGGTGGTGGTTCCGACATCCGTCACCTCAGAGCGCCAGCTCATCGCCCCCGTTCCCGAGAGCGCTCCGAAGTTCGTCCGCGAGGTGACAGCCCGGCTGATGGCGGGCCATGGGGATGAGGTCCCGGTGGGGGCCTTGCCTCCCGACGGAACGTGGCCCACGGGGACCGCCGTGTATGAGAAGCCCCGGGTCTCGGAGCTGGTCGCCAGCTGGGATCCCGACCTGTGCATCCAGTGCGGGAACTGCAGCTTCGTCTGCCCCCACAGCGTGATCCGCTCCAAGTTCTATCCAGCCGCCCGACTCGCCGGGGCGCCCTCCGGCTTCAAGTCCCGAGCGCTCAATGCCCGGGGCCTGCCGGAGACCGCCTACACCCTGCAGGTGTACCCGGAGGACTGCACGGGGTGCGCCCTCTGCTTCGAGGCCTGCCCGATCACCGATCCTCATGACCCAGCACGGCGGGCCATCAACCTGGAGGAGATCTCGCCCATCTTGGAGCGCGAGCGGGCGAGCATCTCCTTCTTCGAGTCCCTGCCCGTACCTGACCGATCTCGGGTGGACTTCGGCACCGTCCGAGGAGCCCAGTTCCTGGAGCCCCTCTTTGAGTTCTCCGGAGCCTGTGCCGGCTGCGGCGAGACCCCCTACCTCAAGCTGCTCACTCAGCTCTTCGGAGATCGGCTGGTGGTGGCCAACGCCACCGGGTGCTCCTCGATCTACGGCGGAAACCTGCCCACCACCCCCTGGACCAAGGACGCCCACGGGCGCGGCCCGGCCTGGTCCAACTCGCTGTTCGAGGACAACGCTGAGTTCGGCCTCGGACTGCGTCTCGCCGCTGACCGCCAGCTGGAGCTGGCCCGCCGCCGGCTCTCCGAGCTGAGCCCGCAGCTGGGCCGGGAGCTGGTCGATGAGGTCCTGAGCGCCCCCCAGCGCACCGAATCGCAGTTCGCCGCCCAGCGCGAGCGGGTGGAGATGCTGCGCCAGCGGTTGGCCCAGGTCGAGGGCGCAGCGGCCCAGGACCTCGGCTCTGTCCTGGACCATCTGGTCCGGCGGAGCGTCTGGATCGTGGGGGGGGACGGCTGGGCCTACGACATCGGTTTCGGGGGGCTGGACCACGTCCTGGCCAGCGGCCGAAATGTCAACATCCTGGTCCTGGACACCGAGGTCTACTCCAACACCGGGGGGCAGATGTCCAAGGCAACTCCCTTGGGGGCGGTGGCCAAGTTCGCCGCCGCCGGCAAGACCGCTGAGAAGAAGGACCTGGCCCTCCAGGCGATCGCCTATGGCAACGTCTACGTCGCCCGGGTGGCGATGGGCGCCGACCCGGAGCAGACCCTCCGGGCCTTCCGCGAGGCGGAGGCGTACGACGGGACCTCCCTGATCATCGCCTACAGCCACTGCATCGCCCACGGCATCGACATGCAGAAGGGGCTTGACCAGCAGTACCGGGCGGTCGCCAGCGGCTACTGGCCCCTTCTGCGCTACGACCCGGTGGTGCGCCGCGAGGGGGGCAACCCCTTCCTCCTCGACTCCCCGCGCCCCCGGCTGCCCCTTCCCGAGTACACCGGACGGGAGATCCGCTATTCCTCGCTCTCCCGGACTGACCCGGAGGAGGCGGAGAGGCTGGCCCGTCTGGGGGCGGAGGCGGTGGCACGGCGCTGGGCCACCTATGAGGAGATGGCGTCCCGGCCCGCCACGGCGTTCGCCGCTGACGCCCGGCGCTCCAGCTGATGGACCTCACCGCAACCTACCTCGGGCTCAGCCTGCGCAACCCCCTCATCGCCTCGCCGTCGCCGCTCTCCCGCACCGTGGCGGGCGTGCGCCGCCTGGCGGAGGCCGGTGTCGGGGCGGTGGTGCTCCCGTCGCTCTTCGAGGAGGACATCCTGGAGGCTGAGCGCCGTGAGGGGATGCTGCTCGACCAGGGGGCGGACGTCTTCTCGGAGTCCCTCTCCTACTTCCCCGAGACGGCCGCTCCGGCCTCCTCCCCGGAGGCCTACTTGAGGTTGATCGATAGGGCGGCCGGGGCGGTGGAGATACCGGTGCTGGCCAGCCTCAACGCGGCGACCCCTGAGGGATGGGCCGGGCTGGCCCACTCCATGGGGGAGGCCGGAGCCGCGGCCATCGAGCTCAACTTCTATCAGCTGCCGGCGGATCTGGAGATGACGTCGGCGGAGGTGGAGACCCGGCTCCTGGAAGCGGTCCAGTCCGCCAGGGCGGCGGCCCGGGTCCCGGTGGCGGTGAAGCTGGTGCCCTACTTCAGCTCCCTAGGTGCGATGGCCATGCGTCTGGACCGCGCAGGTGCCGACGGGCTGATCCTCTTCAACCGCTGGCTGCAACCCGAAATCGACCCGGAAAGCGGGCGGGCGCTCCCTGGGATCGGGCTCTCCGCGCCGATAGATGGCCGCCTTCCTCGGCTTTGGATCGCGCTGCTCCGAGGAAGGGTGAGGGCATCCCTGGCGGGGAGCTCCGGGGTGGAGTCCACCCAGGACCTGATCCGCTATCTGCTGGCCGGTGCCGACGCGGTGATGACCACCTCGGCCCTCCTGCGCCATGGCCCGGACCACGCCCGGTCTCTGCTGGACGGGCTGATGGGCTGGATGGCGGCACACGGACTGCAGCGGCTGGCGGATATTCGCACCAGGGCCGCCGCCGCCGCCCGCTCGGCTGAGCTACGCTCAACCTATGTTGAGGCCCTCCGTCTGGCCAATTCGCAGGACCGGGGCCCGTGGTGAGGCAGGGAGGACCAAAGTTGGTGGAGTGTAGGGGCCGGCGGCGATGGAGCTGACCCGGCGCCGGCTCGGCCGCACCGACATGGAGATCACCCAGGTGGGATTCGGCGCCTGGGCCGCGGGCGGGTCGGGGTGGGCCTTCTCCTGGGGACCGCAGGACGATGAGCTCTCCATCGCCGCCATCCACCGCGCCCTGGACCTGGGTGTGAATTGGATCGACACCGCTGCGGTGTATGGACTGGGTCACTCGGAGGAGGTGGTGGCGCAGGCGCTGGAGGGGATGGCGGCGGGCGACCGTCCCTACGTTTTCACCAAGTGCGGACTGGTGTGGGACGAGTCCGACCCCCGTCGAGAGCCCAAGGAGGTGGGGCGGCCGGAGTCCATTCGCCGCGAGCTGGAGGCTTCCCTGAGGCGGCTCCGGGTGGAGCGGGTGGACCTCTACCAGATGCACTGGCCGGCGGAGGATGGGACACCCCTCGAGGAGTACTGGGGCTGCCTGCTGGATCTGCAACGCGAGGGGAAGGTCCGCTGGGTCGGACTGTCCAACCACGACCGCGCCCAGCTGGAGGCGGCCGAGCGCCTGGGCCATGTCGACTCGCTGCAACCGCCCTTCTCCATGATCCGGAGGGAGGCGGCTGCCGAGATCATCCCCTGGTGCCGGGAGCACGGCACCGGGGTGATCGTCTACAGCCCGATGCAGGCTGGGCTGCTCACTGGGGCCTTTTCCTGGGATCGGGCGGCCTCGCTCTCCTCCGACGACTGGAGGTCGCGTGACCCCGAATTCCAGGGGACCAGGCTGGCTCGCAACCTCGAGCTGGCCGAGGCGCTGCGGCCGATCGCCCACCGCCACGGGCAGACCGTGGCTGCGGTGGCCGTGGCCTGGACTCTGAGCTGGCCCGGGGTCACCGGGGCGATCGTGGGCGCGAGGAGCCCTGGACAGGTGGACGGATGGGTCGGCGCCGGATCGATGCAGCTGACCTCACGGGATCTGGACGAGATCGCGAGGGCTGCAGCGGCCACCGGAGGGGGGCCCGTCAGACCCGATTGAGTGGGGGCTGAGCGGTCGGCCGCCACCACCCGGCCCGATCGCTCGAACCGGAGGGGCGGCTCTCGGCCCCAGGTCGCTCTCTGGGGATGGGCTCCCGGTCAAGCTCCCACCGGCTCCGACCATCGTCCCCTCGGTGAGCCCGCGGGGCCCAGCCTGCTCTGGCCCCAGGAGCCGGGACTGCCGTCCCTTCCCTGATAACGTCAGGGTGGTGCGCCAGTGCATGGGAGGTGCAGGTCTTGACCACGGACGAAACAGGGCCCTTGGAGGCCGGCCTGGAAGTCAACGGATCGATCATCGACGCCATCGCCGGGGGCCAGTGGGACCTCCCCTCGCCGTGCACCGAGTGGACGGTGCGCCAGGTGGCCGAGCACCTCATCGGCGGCAATGACCTCTTCACCCGCGCCCTCGGCGGGGAAGCGCCGGCCTTGGCCCCCGCTGGGGTAGGGGTCGCGAGAGCGTTCCACGAGTCGGCGGCACGGCTCCTGGCCGCATTCCGGCAGCCCGGGGTGATGGACCGGGTGGTCGAGGTGCCCTTTGGGTCCTTGCCCGGGGCGGTCGCCCTTGAGCTCAGGGTCACCGAGGTGCTGGTGCATGGATGGGACCTGGCCCAAGCGACCGGGCAGACGCCTTCGTTCCCGGAGGAAGTGGCGGAGCGGGCCCTGGCCTTCACTGCGCCGATGCTGGGGCGGATCCCACCCGACCGGCAACCGTTCGGCCCCCCGCAGCCGGTGGATCCAGACGCCCCGGCCATAGACCGGCTGGCGGCTTGTCTCGGTCGGCCCCTCGCCTGAATGGGAGCGGATGGCCAACCTGCGGCTGCCGCCGCCCAATCGCGATCCCCTGCGGCACCCCGGCCAGGGCCGACTGCCCGCCCTCGGCAGGGGTAGGGGATTAGCTGACGCTGCCCCCGATCCGCTCGGGCACCACCCGGATGATCACGCGCCTCTCCTGCGGCTGGAGGGGGAAGTTGGGATCCCCGTTGTACTTCTGGCTGAGGAAGCGGATGTGTTCCACACCACCCTCCTCGATCAGCTCGGCGCGCCCCTGGATGGTCAGCGAGTCATAGGGATTCTCGCTGTCCACGAGGGAGATGGCGATCCGGGGATCGCGCTCCAGGTTGCGGGCCTTGACGCGGCCCAGAGCTGTGTTGAGCAGCACCGCCACGCCGTCGGTGTCCACCCAGAGGGCGGTCACGTGGGGGCTGCCATCGGGGTTGACGGTGGCAACGTGGGCGAACTGGCGCCGGCGGAGGAATTCGATCTGTCTCGGGGTCAAGGCGGTGCTCATGGGCGGGAGCGTACCGCGTGGGGGCCGTCATCTGCGAGCATGACCGGGTGCGCGCCGAGGTCTCCGTCGGCACCTGCAACTGGAGCGATCACGAGGGCTTCTATCCCAAGGGGCTGCCCCCGGGGCGCCGACTGGAGCACTATGCCCGGTTTTTCCCTCTGGTGGAGGTGGACAGCAGCTACTACTCCATCCCTCCCCCTGCCCGGACCGCTGCCTGGGCTGAGGTCACCCCTGCCAACTTCCGCTTCAACGTCAAGGCCTACCGCTCGCTGACCTACCACGAGCGCGAGGGCGGCCGCGCCCGCGAGCCCACTCCCGAGGAGGTGGAGCGCTTCCTGGCCTGCCTTGAGCCGCTGCGCGCGGCGGGGAAGCTGGTGGCGGTGCACTACCAGTTCCCCCCCTGGTTCACCGAGGGCGCCGAGAACCTGGAACGGTTGGAGCGGATCCGCTCCCGCCACCCCGATGAGCTGCTGGTCTTCGAGTTCAGGCACCGCAGCTGGGCCCAGCCCGGTGCGGAGTCGGTGGTCGAGTTCCTGCGCAGCCAGGAAGTATCCCTCTGCCTCGTGGATGAGCCCCAGCTGGGGGATGGTTCGTTCCCTCGGCTGCTGCAGGTGACCGACCCCCGGCTGGTCGTGGTGCGCTTCCACGGCCGCAACCGGGCTACCTGGTACGCCAAGGGCCGCCGGAGTGGCGACCGCTTCGACTACCTGTACTCGCGGGAGGAGCTGGCTGACTGGCTGCCCTCGATCACCCGTCTGGCTGAGACAGCCTCCCGCGTCCAGCTTCTCTTCAACAACAACCGCGCCAACTATGCGGTGATCAACGGCCTGCAGATGGCCGAGCTGCTGCAGTTGGGATACCCACCCCCCGAGGAATCCCTGGCCGCCGCCCCTCCACTTTTCCCCGACCAGGGAGAGGAGGCCAGGACTTGAACCTCAGCCCGGACCACCTGCTTCAGACCTACGGGTACGCCGCGGTCCTGGCCGGCCCGCTCCTGGAGAGCACCGGCGTGCCGTTTCCCGGGGAGACCCTGCTCATCCTGGGAGCCGCCTACTCGGCGGACACCGGTCGGCTCAGCCTCCCGGTGGTGATCCTCTGCGCCTTCGGCGGGGCGGTGGTGGGCGACAACCTCGGCTACGGCGTGGGCCGCCTCCTGGATCGGGAGCTGGTCGCCAGGTGGGGGGCCCGGGTGGGGCTGACCGCACGACGCCAGCAGCTGATCCAGCGCTTCTTCGAGCGCCGCGGCCCGCTGGCCGTGGTGGTGGCCCGGTTCATCGCCCTGCTCCGCACCTTCGGCGCCCTCCTCGCGGGGGTGGGGGAGATGCCCTACCGGCTCTTCCTGCCCTTCAACATGCTCGGGGGCGCGGCCTGGGCGACCGCCTACGGCCTCCTCGGCTTTGAACTCGGACATGCCTATCAGAAGGCCAGCGGCGCGGTCGGGGCCGCCACCCTGGCCCTGGCCGTCGTCGCCGCGGTGCTGATCCTTGGCGGAGTGTTCTTCTTCCGGCGCCGATTGGAGCGCTGGCTGCTCGGGGAGTGAGCCCGCAAGCTCAACCGGGCAGGTGCGCCACCGGGCGCCCGGTCGTTCGGGGCTTCCGCCCTCCGCGCCGGCCGCTGAGCAGGCGGGCGAGCTCCTCAGGATCCAGCGCCGGGGCGAAGTGGTGGCCCTGGAACTTTGCCTGGGGGAGCATGGAGCGGAGGACCTTGGCCTGGCGGGCCGACTCCACTCCCTCGATCACCACCTCCAGGTGCAGGGCCAAGGCGAGGTCCACCATGCTCTGGATGAAGGCGGCGGCCGTGGGGTCGTCACTCAGCCGGCGGACGAAGGACTGGTCGATCTTGATGCAGTCCACCGGCAGCAGCTGGAGCTGGGCCAGAGAGGACTGGCCGGTGCCGAAGTCATCGATGGCCACCCGCACGCCCAGCCGGCGGAGCTGGGCGAGCCGCTCGGTGGCCTCCCCAGGGTTGCTGGCGATGGCACTCTCGGTGACCTCCAGGATGAGTGAGGACGCCGCCAGGCCTGAGGTCTCCAGTGCCGACTCGACGTGGGAGATGATCTCCTCCTCCTGGAGCTGCCGGGGGGAAACGTTCACCGCCAGCGTCAGGTCCCGGGATGCCGCCGTGGCTCGCTGCCAGGCCCGGACCTGGTGGCAGGCCTGGCTCAGCACCCACCGCCCCAACGGGACGATGAGCCCGGTGGACTCGGCGATGGCGACGAACTCCTGGGGCATCACCAAGCCCTGTTCCGGGTCGCGCCAGCGCGGCAGCGCCTCCACCCCCACCATGTCGCTCAGCGAGCCCCGCACGATGGGTTGGTAGTGGAGCACCAGTTCGTCGCGCTCCAGGGCCCGACGGAGGCCGTTCTCGACGTGCATCCGGTGGACGGCGCGCTGATGGAGGAAGTCCTGGAAGACCACGTGCCCCCCCTTTCCCTCCGACTTGGCCGCGTAGAGGGCGATGTCCGCGTTGCGCAGGAGCACCTCGGGATCAGTGGCCACCTCGCAGGTGACGAGCCCGATGCTGGCGGTCACGGCCACCTCCTCCCAGTTGGGAAGTCGCACCGGCCGTCGCAGGCTGTCGGTGATCCGCTCCGCCACCTTCTCCGCTTCCTCCGCAGCCACCTCCTCAAGGAGGATCGCGAACTCGTCTCCCCCCAGGCGGGCGAAGGTGTCCCCGGGACGGAGGCAGGCGCCCACGAGATGCGTCACCTCGAGCAGAGCCGAGTCCCCCGCGGCGTGTCCGAAGCTGTCGTTGATGTTCTTGAAGTTGTCGAGGTCGATCATCAGCAGGGCCAGGGGGAGGCGGCGCCGACGCGCGTGGAGGGCGTGGTCGATGCGGTCGCGCAGCAGCACCCGGTTGGCGAGCCCGGTGAGCGGGTCATGGAGGGCCTGGTGGCGGAGCTGGTCCTCCAGCGCTCGCCGCTCGGTGATGTCCCTGCCCGTGATCACCAGTGCCCCGACCCCGGAGTCCGCCAGGAGGTTGGTGGCCTGAAGCTCCAGAACCCGCCAGCCCCCCTCCTTGGAGCGGACCCGCAACTCGGGCAGTGCCGAGGAGCCGCTGGCGGCAGCGGCTCCCTCGAGAGCTGCTAGCACTCGGGCCATGTCCTGGGGGTGGACCGTGTCCGACGGGGTTTCCAGCCGCCCCGAGCGCAGGCGGCGGCCGAGGAACTTCTCGACGGAGGGACTGACGTAGGTGACCTCGCCAGCCCGGTCCACGGCGATGACCAGGTCGGTCGAGTTCTGCACCAGTCCGCGGAAGCGGGCCTCACTTTGGCGGATGGTGAGCGACAGCTCCGCCCGCGAGAGCGCCAGCCCCGCCTGGGCGCTGAGGACCCTTAAAGAGTCGATCAGCTCCGGTGGGGGTGGCCCTGCCGACGCCAGGACCAGTGAGCCCCGGGACTCGCCGGGCGGGCCGAGAGGGGCAACGGCCACCTGGTCCAGCTGCGCGCTCACGCCCAGAAACTCGCGGATCGCCGCCCACGAGCCCGGCGGCGCCGCACCTCCCGCCCCCAGCAGGTAGCGGAGGGCAGGGTCCGGCAGCGTACCGGGAGCCACGGCACGGGCCCCACCGGGCTCCTCGCCGACCCGCAGAGGTCGGGAGACGGTGACGGCCGCTCCCACCAGCCGCACCAGCACGAGTTGCGCCCCCGCCAGCTCGGCGGCCACCGATTGCGCCGAACGGAGCAGGGCCAGCTCGATCAGGCCGGGGTTGACCGCCCCGGCCAGGACCTCGCCGGCCCGACGCAGCTCCTGGGCCAGGTCCAGCACCCGCTGGTGGCGGTCGGCGGCGCTTCGCAGGAGCTGCCCCACCAACACCCCGATGCCAACCCCCGAGAGTCCCAAGAGGAGCGTGGTCCCGACGTCGGAGAGCGATCGGGCACCCCCGTCCAGGGCCACCCCGCCCAGGTAGGGGCCGAGGAAATACGCGGCGACCCATGCCGCTCCTCGGGGGCGGGAATACAGGGACCTGAGGGTCGCCCCCATTCCCAGCACCCCCACCGAGTACAGCGGAGAGGCCAGCCCTGCCACCAGGGCGGTGAGGGCGGCCGCCGAGACCAGGTCCTCCTCGACCTGAGCCCGGCCGCGGCGGTAGGTGGCCACCCAGGAGAACCCCAGCCAGCAGGCCCCCGCCGCCGCCAGCAGCCGGGCGGTGACCCCGGCCAGGGACCCCAGGTCCACCGCCACCAGGGCGGCGACCAGGCTGAGCAGCGCAATCCCGAGGAAGCTCCAGCGCAGCCGGGGCAAAAGGTCGGAGGGGGGCGAGAGGTCGGCCCTGCGGCTCGCGGGCCCGCCCCCGTGCGCGGCTCTCGTGGTGATGTACGCACCTCCAGATCGGGGCCTGGAGCAGTGCGCACCGTCCCCGTGCCTGGATCTTGCGCCGGAAGTCAGCCGGGGGCTGTCACGGCTCCGCCACGGGGGCTGAAGAACGCGTCACCTGGCCGGTCGGTCACGACGTTGACTCCACCCTGTTGCTGGTGCTCCGGATGAGCTGCTGGCTCACCCTCAGCCAGGAGAGGCGGAAAAGGTCGGATGCCCGCCGCAGGGCCAGCAGCTCTTCGTCCTTCAGCTGGATGTCCGCCGCGGCCACGTTGGCCTCCAGCTGGGCCACCGACTTGGCCCCGGGGATGACCACGACTCGGGGCTGGGAGATCAGGTAGGCGAGGGCGACCTGGGACGGGGTGACATCACGCCCTGCGGCGATCTCCCGCAGCGCCTCGACCACCGGGGCCGCCGCCTGGAGGCCCTCCTCGGTGAAGAGAGGGCTGACCCGCCTCACGCCGCCAGGGCCCTTGCCCGGGAGATAGCGGCCGCTCAGCGCTCCCTGGGCCAGGGGGCTGTAGGCGACGACGATGTGTCCGGTCGCCTGGGCGTGGGGGAGGAGCCGGCGCTCCGGCTGGGGGTGCAGCAGGTTGTAGCGCACCTGGTTGGTGAGAATCGGGACCCCGAGAAGGCGCTCCGCCCGGCGCCATCGGGAGAGGGAGTAGTTGCTGACGCCCACGTAGCGGGTGAGGCCTTCTCCCAGCGCTTGTCTCAGCCCCTCCACCTGGACCCCGAGCGGGAAGAGGGGGTTGGGCCAGTGCAGCTGATAGAGGTCGAGGTGCTGGACCCCCAGCCGTTCCAGACTGTGTTGCAGGTGGCGCATGAGGACCTGCGGAAGTGGCACCACGGGCAGGAACTTGGTGGCCAGAAAGCGATCGCCCCCCGCTCCCGTGAGGGCCCTGCCGACCAGTCGCTCGCTGGCCCCCCGTCCGTACATCTCCGCGGTGTCCAGCACGGTGACACCCAGCTCCAGCGCCCGGCGCACGATCGCCAGCGACTCGGCCTCCCCGAAGTCCCGGCCGTATCCCCAGCCCTTCTCGCCGAATTGCCAGCAACCCAGGCCGACCACCGACAGCTGGCGGCCATCCACGTCGATGTAGCGCACGCCCCGATTATGTTGGGCCGGCGACGAGACGGGCGGCCCGCACTTCAGAGGACGGCGGGCTGGGGCCAACCCGAGGTCGGTTCTCCGGGCCTCCGATACATTCGGTGGCATCGCCGACCGACCGGTGGTTGCTGCGGCGACCCCGGGCGCCAACCGGCAATCTGACTTTTTCGTGTCCGCCTGTCACTTGACCGTCACATGGGGGTCCGTTAAGCTGTGGCGCACCTGGGGAGGCGATGACCCGCAGTCTGTGATGTCGGCCGCCTGGACTGCGGCGAGCCAGTGGCGAGCCCCGCCCCAGATCACGTGACCTGTCCATCCAGGTCAGGAGGATCTCCGCCAGGTGAAGATAAGACTTTTAGCTGCGGCCACGGTCATGCTGGCAGCGCTGGCGATTGCGGGGCCGGTGCAAGCGGCCACGATCGCCGACGGCTTCGCGAATGGAACGTTTTCGCCCGGTTCCCCAAGTACCTATGTGAACGTTAATAACCAGGGCTTCGACACGCTGTTTGCGAACTCCAGCACGAGCCCGTCCAGCGCCACCGCCATTCCCGCTTGGACAGTCACCATGGGCAGCGTCGACTGGATTGGTAGCTACTGGCAGGGCCCTACCGAAAATGATCCCTGGAGCATCGACATGAACGGCGACCAGCAAGGAGCGATCGCCCAGACCTTTCAGACGACTGCAGGAGCGACCTACATCGCTTCGTTCTACCTGTCCGGAAATCCTGACAATGGTCCTGGGCCAAAGACGCTGACCGTAGGTGCTTCAGGAAATAGCCCGGCAGTCATCACCTTTACGGTGAGCAGTAGCCAAACGCACCAGGATATGAACTGGACTACTGCCAGCTACACCTTTACCGCCACAACTGACAGCACCACCCTGACGTTCACCGGAGACCCCGCCGCTGGCGCATTCGGGCCGGTGATCGGGGACGTCTCCGTAACTCCCACGACGCCGCCTGAGTCGACGACGGTGACCTGCTCCGGCAACTGCCAGGTCCAGGTTCAGAGTGGGACCACCGGAGTCGGCGGTGGTGTCACGACGAACACCTCCAACACCAACTACTCCCTTACGGCCGCCTTCGGAACCGGCTCCCTCAACTGTGACTACTTCGTCTCCGGATCAAAGCAGGCCGATCCGCTGGTGGTCACCAGCAACTCGAACGTCGGGGGCTCGGTGACCCTTACCTTCCCCGCCACCTTCTTCAACGGCGACCAGGACAACACCCCGGTCTGTTTCGGGGCCAACCAGCGGTTCCCGACCTGGCTGCCAGTGCGGGGGAGCAGCACCTTCGCCTACCAGGGGCTCCTGTTCACCTGCGGCAACCCGGTATACGGGTTCCTCGTGAAGTACTTCCCGCAGTACTTCCCGGTGCAGGCGTGCATCTCCTCCTACTCCTGGAACTCCGGCGCCGAGACGGTGGTCATCCAGACCAACACCTTCGGCGGCGGCGACCCGATGTATTGGTGATCAGCCAGGGGCCTGGGCCGGCGTGAGCCGGCCCAGGCTGCGGGCGGTCTCGACCACCCCCAGCTGATCGAAGAGCTCCAAGCTCTCCTGGCGGACCTCCGGCCCGGCGTCGGGCCAGAGGTCCGCCAGCGCGTTGAGCGATAGCGCCAGCTCGTAGCGGGCGCCCCGGCGGCGGGCGATCCCTACTGACGCCCGCAGGTGGGCCGAGACGGTGGTGGCATTCCCTCCCTGGGCGGCCAGCGCCAGTGCCAGGACCCGCTCCATCCACGCCACCAGGAGATCGCTCCCCGGGCTGGAGGCGGCATCCCGCAGCACCTGTTGAGCAACCTCCCGGGATGACGAGAGGTTCCCTGCCAGGAGCAGGGCCTCCGCTCTGGCGGCGTCTGCCTGCAGTACCTGCAGGCTCTCCCCGTCGCTGGCCGACATCGCCCGTGCCCGCGCCAACAGCTCCAGGGCCCTTGTAGTGTCCCCGCGCCGCGCGGCCAGCCGGCCCAGCAGCATGGTTCCGTAGCTTATGAAGGTGGGCGTGCCGGCGGCCCGATAGGTGCGCAGGGCCTCCTCCAGGATCGCCTCGGCTCGCTGCAGGTGCCCCTGATCCGCCAGGACCTCGGCGATGTTGCCCGCTCCGACCGCCGCGGTCCACTCATCCCCGGCGCGCCGACAGGCTTCACACGATTGGGTGTAGAAGTCCACCGCCTTGGACCAGTTGCCGGCGAAGTAGGCGCGGATGCCGAGCTGGTTGAGGGCCCGGGCCTCCAGCCACGGCTGATCCCCCAATCGACGAAGGATCTCCAGCGCCCGGCTGGCGTGCTCGCTGCCCCCCCCGCGTCCCAAAGTCAGTTCGGCGATGTCCAGATGGACCAGTGCCGTGGCCAGAACCTCCGGGGCGCCGGCGGAGTCGGCCAGCCGCACCGCGTCCAGGAGATGGTGGACCGCGTCCTGGCTGCGTCCCTGCCGATGACGCACCAGGCCGTACTGGGCACGAATCTCCGCGCGCAGGCGGGTGGCCTCCGGATCCTGCGCGTCCCCCAGGCTGCCTTCCGCTCGGGTCAGGGTCCCCAGTGTGAGCCGGTAGTTGCCGGCGCGGTCGGTCGCAAGCGCAATCTTGAGGTTGATCCGAGCCTTCTCCGGCCCCGCCTTGGCCCAGCGCCGGCTGGCCCGATAGACCTCGGCGGCGCTGGCGAACTCCCCAAGCCTTCCCCGGGCGTCTCCCAGGGCCTCTGCCACCTGGAGCAGTTCGGCGGGGGCGACATCCCCCAGGGCCCGGGCCGCTTCGAGAGCCTGGTCGTAGAAGGTGGCCGCCTCGAAGTTCGCGTACACCGTCCGAGCTTGATCACCGGCCAGACGGGCATAGTGCCAGGCCGGTCGGTGCTGCAGAGCGTGCCCGAAGTGAAGGGCGAGCAGGCCGGCGATCTCTGCCGCCTCGCCACCGGCCCGCCGTTCCAGCACCTCTCCAGCCCTCGCGTGCAGCTCCCTCCGGCGAGCGTAGGGCAACCCCTCGTAGGCCGCGTCGCGCAGCATGTTGTGCCGAAAGCGGAGGTTGCCCGAGGCGTCCGCGGCGAGGAACTCCTCCAGGGCGTCCAGCCGGTCCGAGTCGAGCGCCTCCTCCGTCATCTCCTCCACCACCGGTAAGGAGACCTGCAAGCCCAGGACAGAGGCCACCCGCAGGAGGCGCCGATCCGGCGGGGATAGCCGGTCGATCTGCGCCGCCAGCACCTCCTCGACTGTGTCCGGCAGAGAGGTGCCGAAGCCCGACTGCCGCCCGGTCTCTATCAGTTGCAGGAGAAAGAGGGGGTTGCCGCCGCCGCGCTCCGAGATGGTTCGGAGCTCGTGGGGCGCGAGCGGTTGCTGGCTGGTGGCGGAGAGGAGAAGCTGACCGACAGCAGCCTCACTCAGGGGCTCCAGCCTCCAGCTCACGACCTGGGCCAGACCCTCTGTGAGCAGGCCCCTCTCCTGCGCTCGCCGGGAAAGGACCAGCAACCAGGGTCGGCTGGAGAGGGAGCCGATCACCGCCCGAACCAGTCCGGAGCTGGCGTCATCCATCCAATGGGTGTCGTCGAAGAGGACCAGGGTGGGGCCGGCCAGCACCGCGGTCATGAACTGGAGGACGACGTCCTCGAGGCGCTCTCGGCGGAAGCGCTCCTCCAGGGCGTTCACCTCCGGGGTGGGGGGTACCTCGGCTCCCACCACTCCCGCCAAGAGCGGGAGCCACGGAACCAGCCGGGGTGACAGCTGCTTGACCGACTCCGTCAGCGCCCGACCGATCGCCTCTGGCGCAGACCCCGGATCCACCCCCAGCGCCTGGAGCCCCAACGCTCCCATCGACGCATACGGGAGCATCGACCGGTACTCATCGCACACCACTGAGAGGACTGACACACCCGCGGCCCGCCGCCGCAGCTCCTCGAGGAGCCGGGACTTGCCAATTCCCGGCGGCCCCACCAGCTCCACGCAGCTGCCCTCTCCGTTGGCCGCGGCGACCAGGCGCTGTTCGAGTAGCCGCAGTTCGTTGTCCCGTCCCACCAGGTCCGGCCCCTGTGTCCCCAGCGCTGCCCCGCTCCGCTCCGGGGATCCCACCCGGTGGGCGTGGACCGGCTGGGACTTCCCCTTGACCAGGAACGGCTCCAGCTCTTCGCTCTGGAATCGGATCCGGCTGCGCCCCAGCGCGGCCTCGGACGCGAGGAGCTCACCGGGGGCAGCGCGCCCCATGAGCCGGGCGGCGAGGTTGATCGCATCTCCCTTGGCGGAGTAGGTGCGGCGGTAGGAGGGGCCAAAGTCCCCGGTGAAGACCCGGCCGTGATTGACCCCTGCCCGGAGCCTCAGCCCGCCCACCTGGTTCAGGATCTCCCGGACCGCGACCAGCAGCCGTCCCGTGTCATCGTCGGTCGCCCGGGGGGCGCCCGAAACCAGCATGACCTTACCCCCATCCTCGGCTATGTCGGTCTCCCAGAAGGTGGCGCCATGCACCTCGCATACTTCCTGGACCAGCGACACCACCCGGTTCAGCTCTTGGGCCAGCTCATGCACACCCTTGTCGGCCAGGAACTGGTCCACCCCCCCGAACTCCAGGAACGCCACCGCCACCTGCCGGTGTTCGCTCTCCACCGGAATGGCTAGGAGGTGGGTGCGCAGGCCGCTGGGCAGACTGAGGCTCGGCCGGTAGGCTCCGAGGTCAGGCGGCGGGGCCGGAGCCGATGCCGCCAGTCGGGGTGGGCCGGCGATGAGGACCCCGTCCTCCTTGGCAGCGCCGAGCACAGCGGGATCCAGATGGCGGGCGGTCGCCCTGCTCACCACGATCTCGCCGGCCTCCGCGACCGCCTCCATGTGGGCGGTGACCGTCGCCGCAGGCCCGGTCACCAGCAGTTCGCGGTGCCGCGTGCCCACCAGGAAGAAGGTGAACAGCCCGCTGTTGATACCCACGGACATGCGCAGGGTCGACGGGCCCGCCGAGGTCCTGAGGCTGCCCAGCCGCGTCATCCGCCGTTGCATCTGGCAGGCGGCCGCGACCGCCCGCTGAGCGTGCTGGGGCCCCGTGAACCACACCAGAACGGCGTCTCCCCCCCACTTCACCAGCTCACCGGAATTGGCGTAGGCAACCTCGAGCAGGCTGCCGAAGGTCCGGTCCAGGTATCCGGTCAGCTCCTCGGCACCGGCCTTGCCGCGCGAGGCCAGCATCTCGGTGAGCTTGGTGAAGCCTGAAATGTCGACGAAGGCGAGGGTGCCCTCCATCTGCCGGACCAGCTCCCCTGAGTCGGCAGCGACCCAAGCCAGGGCCAGCCCGGGGACGTACGGGAGGAGGGCGGACTCCGCCTCCTCACCCAGAGACTCATCGCGGGACACCTCGGCGCCAGGGTGCCCGATGTCGTTCACTGGGGGCGTCGCGGCGCCGGGATCTGGCCGCCCAGGGGCCGGATGGCACCGTGCCGCAACGGGAAACTCAATCCCGACAGGGATCCAGGTCGAAACGGGCCGTCGGCACGCCGACCCGCCAGCTCGATGCCGCCTGACCCGTCCCTCGCGCTGAGTTGGAACGAATGGCGCCACCGCGGCCTTTCGGCTCTCGGCCGCTCATGGCACCGGGGGGAACCAGGCGCGGACCGCGCAATTCGTACTCTCCGCCTTCCAGCCATCTGCACCCGGAGCCGCCAGGGAGCGGCCACAGTGGGTACTTGTCTCATCCCAGGTCCACACTGTCAATACCTCATCTCACCTCCGACCGGCACGCTTTCTCCGGGAACGCGGGGCACCGCGGAATCGGGGCTTACCAAAGTCTCAAGCCAGGGCTAGCGCCACGACAACGGCGGCCCCGTGCCTCGGCCGCCGCCGACGCCGTGCGGCCCCGGGCTCGATGATGGTTGTGAGCGCAGACGCTCGACTCTCGGCCGGCCACTTTGGGAGGACGCGACTGAACATGGACTACGTGCACCTGGGTCGCTCGGGTTTGATGGTGAGTCGGCTCTGTCTGGGGACCATGAACTTCGGAACGAGGACTGAGCCGCCGGTCGCCCACCGGATCATGGACCGGGCGCTGGAGATGGGGTTCAACTTCTTCGACACCGCCAACGTGTACGGGCGCGCGGTCAGGATCGGCCTCACCGAGGAGGTGGTCGGGGAGTGGCTGAGCCAGGGCGACCACCGCCAGCGTGTGGTTCTGGCGACCAAGGTCTTCGCCCGCACCTCCGACTGGCCCAACGAGGGAGGTTTGTCGGCAAGACACATCATCAGCGCCTGCGAGGCCTCCCTCCGCCGGCTGCGCACCGACCACATCGACCTCTACCAGATGCACCATGTCGACCGTGCCACCCCGGTGGACGAGACTCTGGAGGCCTTCGAACTCCTCCGCCAGCAGGGCAAGGTCATCTACTTTGGCTCGTCGAATTTCGCCGGTTGGCACCTGGCGCGCTACCAGGAGCACGCGCGGGCCCGGGGAACGCAGGGCTTGGTGAGTGAGCAGTCCCTGTACAACCTCCTCTCCCGCGAGGTGGAGCTGGAGGTGCTCCCAGCCTGCCGCGAGTACGGGATCGGGATCATCCCATGGAGCCCTCTGGCCTCCGGCCTCCTGGGTGGCGCACCCGGAGTGGCCCATGTGGGGAGGCGTTCAGACGCCCAGACCAGGGACCGGGGCGAGAGGCATCGTGACCAGCTTGCCGCCCACCAGCAGCTCTGCCAGGAAATCGGGAGGCAGCCTTCCGAGGTGGCCCTGGCCTGGCTCCTGGCCCAACCCGGGGTGACCGCCCCGATCATCGGGCCGAGGACGGAGGAGCAGCCGACCCAGGGTCTGTAGCAGTGGTGTGTCTTGCTAAGCGAACATGAGTGATGTGTAGGACTTGGTGGCATGGGATTACTGCGACTCAAGGCGGCGGCGGAGGTGCTGGGAGTGCACCCGGTGACGTTGCGCCGTTGGGCAGACGAGGGCCGGGTGCCGGTGGTGCGCCCGGGCCGGGAACGGAGATTCCGCGCCGAGGAGCTGGAGCGGTTCATGGGCCTGGCGCCCAGGGCCGTACCCCGTCGCGAGGCGCTCTATGTGCGGGTGTCGGGCACGACCGGTCAGGAGTCGTCCCTGGCCGCTCAAGAGGCGGAGCTGCG
>JAKAXE010000115.1 GCA_021816695.1 bacterium
AGATGGGGATCTGCTCCCGTCGCGGATGGACGGTGAGCCGCAGCGGCTTCCCCAAGGTGCCCGGCAGGGGAAGCTGGTACCGCCGCCCCCGGTACTCCAACGGTCCCTGGCGGCGGATGGCCTGCCGGACGACCTCCACATACTCCCGGGTGGTCTCCAGGGGGCGGCCGAAGGGCACACCGTGCCAGCCCTCGACCACCTGCGGGCCAGATACCCCGAGGCCCAGGATGAACCGCCCCTGGCTCAGGTGGTCCAGGGTCACGGCAGTCATGGCGGTGGCCGCCGGGGTGCGGGCGTGCAGCTGCATCACCGCGGTCCCGAGGCGCATCTGCGTGGTGCGGGACCCCCACCAGGCCAGAGGTGCGACGGCATCCGACCCGTACGCCTCCGAGGTCCAGAGAGAGTGGTACCCCAACCTATCCGCCTCGGCCACCATCTCCCCCACCCCCTCGGGGGGGGCCGCGCCCCAGTAGCCGAGCGCCAGGCCGAGACGGGGGGAAGAGCTCGACATTCCCAGAGGGTAGCCAACCAGAGCAGATGGCGGTGCGGACCCAGGCGCCAGCTGCAACATCTGTGCGCGTGCACAATCGGGTCTGCCGAGAAGTGTGGGCGGCGACATTGTCCCACCCGGCCCAGCGCGCCATACTGCGCAGATCCGGCCCGGGCCACAGGCTGATGTGGCGGACGGATGTGGAGTTCTGCACAGTTGGATCTCAGGGACACGGCGGAGGAGGCGGACTTCCGGCGGCGCGCCCGCCAGTGGATCGCTGCGCACCTACCCCCCGGCCTAAGAGGGCTCTACCCCAGGATCGAACAGCTCGAGCCGGCTCGGGAGTGGAGCCGAGCCATGTCCGAGGCTGGGTACGCCGGCCTGACCTGGCCGAGGGAATACGGCGGGCAGGGGTTGCCACTGGCGATGGAGGCGATCTGGCTGGAGGAGCTGGCCGCGGCGGAGGCACCGCAGCACCTGGGGGTCATCGGGCTGGGCATGGCCGGGCCGACCATCATGGCCCACGGGACCGAGGACCAGCGCCAGCGCCACCTGTCGCGAATCCTGGACGCGAGTGAGATCTGGTGTCAGGGGTTCTCAGAGCCCGGGGCCGGCTCCGATCTGGCCTCGCTGCGGACCAGGGCCGAGGCCCGTCCGGGTGGATTCCTAGTCAACGGGCAAAAGGTCTGGTCCTCCTATGCCCACATCGCCGACTGGTGCATCCTTCTCACCCGCAGCGACCCGGCCCGGCCCCCACATCAGGGAATGACCTTCCTCCTGGTGGACATGCACTCTCCCGGAGTGGAGGTGCGCCCCATCCGCCAGCTCACCGGTGACTCCGACTTCAACGAGATCTTCTTCACCGACGTCATGGTCCCGGAGGAAAACGTGGTCGGCGAGGTCGGTGAGGGATGGCAAGTGGCGATGACCACCCTGCTTCACGAGAGGGGCACCCTGGGGTTCGCCCTCACCGGCTCCCTGGACACCACGGTGCGCAAGCTGGTGGAGCTGGCCCGCGAGCGGGCGGGACAGGACACCCGGCTGCGGGACCTGGTGGCCCGGGAGTGGATCACCACCAGGGCCCTTCAGCTGACCGCCCAGCGGTCACTCGGACAGCACGCCCGCACCGGGATCCCCGGACCAGAGGGCTCGATCGTGAAGCTCACCTTCTCGGAGACCAACCAGCGGGTCGCCAAGCTGGCCCGCGAGCTTCTCGGCGAGGAGGCGGTCCTGGATGACGGCGCCTGGCTGTACCAACAGCTGCGCAGCCGGGGGAACACCATCGAGGCGGGCACGTCCGAGGTGCTGCGCAGCATCGTGGCCGAGCGGGTCCTGGGCCTGCCGAGGTCGCGCTGATGGACTTCACCCTGGACGAGGCCCAGGAGGAGCTGCGCTCCCAGGCACGCTCCTTCCTGGCGTCCAGATCCCCGCTGAGTCGGGTGGCGGAGCTCGCCGAGACCGACGAGGGGTGGGATGCGGGCGGCTGGGCGGAGGTCGCTGGCCTCGGGTGGCTGGGGGCGTCCGTCCCCGAGCGCCTCGGTGGAGCGGGCCTCAGCTTCCTCGAGGAGGCAATCCTCCTGGAGGAGTTCGGGCGGGCGCTCTACCCCGGGCCCTACCTGGCCACGGTGGGGCTGGCCCTTCCCGCCCTCCCGGAGGAGCAGCTTGCGGAGATGGCCGCAGGTGGCAGGCGATGGTCGGTGGAGCTGCGCCCGGGGTGGCCGGTGCCCAACCTGTCCCAGGTCGACATGGTGGTCGCGGAGAGGGACGAGAGGCTGGTGGCGATCCCAGCGGCCGGAGCCCTCGGCCCCACCGTGGACCCCTCCCGACGGACCGGCCATCTGGCCCCGGGGCCGGAGACCCTACTCCTGGAGGGGCCGGCGGCGGCGCGGGCCCAACGGCTGATGCGGCGGCGCACCCGCGCCGGGCTGGCGCTGGAGGCGGTGGGCCTGGGGGCGGCGGTCCTGGAGCTGGGTGTCGCCCACGCCCGCACCCGCGAGCAGTTCGGACGGCCGATCGGCACCTACCAGGCGGTGGCCCATAAGCTGGCCGACACCTATCAGGAGCTGGAACTGGCACGGTCGGCCGCGTACTGGGCCGCCTGGTGCATTGCCGAGGATGCCCCCGAGGCGGATGTGGCGGCCGCGTCAGCTCGGGCCCTCGCCTGCGAGACCGCCGTAGCCGCCTGCGAGCGGGTGATCCAGGTGCACGGCGGAATGGGCTTCACCTGGGACGCGCCGCTGCACCGCTACTACAAGCGGGCACTCTGGCTGGAACGGTTCGCCTGGTCCCCGGCGGAGTGCCGGGCCGAGGTGGCCGCCGAGCTCCTGGGAGAACCCACGGGAGGATAGCGAGATGGCGATGATGGACGTCCCCCTGAACAGCTGGATGCTTTTCAGCCACGCCGAGCGGTACTTCGGGGACACCCCGATCGTGACCCAGATGGCGCCCGGGCGTCGCCACCGCTACACCTACCGCGAGTTCGCCCAGCGGGCGCAGCAGCTGATGCACGGCCTGGACCGGCTGCATCTGGACGAGGGTGCCCTGGTCGCCACCCTGGCATGGAACGGCTACCGCCACCTGGAAGCCTACTTCGGCATCCCCTGCTCTGGCCGGGTCTACCACACCCTCAACCCCCGCCTGCCTCCGGGGGACCTCGAGTTCATCATCAACGATGCCGAGGACCAGGTGATCCTGGTGGAATCCAGCCTGCTGCCCCTGCTCGACCGCCTCTGGCCCTCCATCAACCGGAAGCCTCAGGTGGTGGTCCTGGACACCGGTATCGGCGAGAGCTCCATCGAGGGTCGGATCTCCTACGAGGAGCTGCTGGCGGACCAGCCCACCTCCTACCCCCGGAAGGACATCCCGGAATACAACCCGATGGGGATCTGCTACACCTCGGGGACCGAGGGGAAGCCCAAGGGCGTGGTCTACACCCACCGCTCCAACTTCCTCCACGCCCTGGCCAACACATCGGGGGGAGCCATCGGGATCGGCCCCGCCGACAGCGTCCTGGCGGTGGTGCCGATGTTCCACGTGAACGCCTGGGGCATCCCCTTCGGGGCCACCCTGGTGGGCGCCAAGCAGGTGTTCAACGGCCCCAACTTCGACGCCCCCACCCTGATCGACCTCATGCTCGACGAGGAGGTGACGGTCGCCGCGGGGGTGCCCACGGTGTGGATGGCGGTCGCCGACGAGCTCACTCGGCGGGGGGTGGGGCTGCCCACCATCCGTCACCTCACGGTGGGCGGGAGCCAGCCGCCGCGTTCCATGCTTGAGCGCTTCCAGCGGGAGTTCGGAGTCACCATGATCCAGGGGTGGGGGATGACCGAGACCTCACCGGTGGGCAGCCTGGCGACCCCCAAGAACACGATGCGGGACTGGACCCCGGAGCAGCTGATGGACGAGGTCCGTACCAAGGCCGGGCTGCCGCTGCCTGGGATCGACGTCAAGGTGGTCGACCCTCAGGGCCAGGAGTTGCCCTGGGACGGCACCTCGATGGGCGAGCTGTTGATCCGGGGACCGTGGGTGGCCGACAGCTACTTCAAGGGCGCGGGGGCGGAGCGGTTCACCAAGGACGGCTGGCTGCGCACCGGGGACGTGGCGGTCATCTCTCCAGAGGGTTACTTCGTGATCGTGGACCGCACCAAGGACCTCATCAAGACCGGAGGCGAGTGGATCTCCTCAGTCGACATGGAGGGCACCCTGATGGGGATGGAGGGCGTGGCCGAGGCGGCGGTCGTCGGCGTCCCCGACCCCAAGTGGCAGGAGCGCCCGCTGGCGGTGGTCAGCCCCAAGGAGGGGTCCGAGGTCACCCTGGAAGGGGTCCGCGCCCACCTGGAGGGGCACGGCTGGGCCAGGTGGCAGCTCCCCGACAGGATGGAGCTGGTTGACGCGATCCCCAAGACCAGTGTCGGGAAGTTCGACAAGAAGGTGATCCGCCAGCGCTTCGCCGGGCCGCCTGCCGGGGGGCCGGGGTGACCCCGACCGCCCAAGCACCGCGCCCACCGTCCCCCGGCGGCCTCGTCTCGGGCCGGTATCAGCTGCCGTCAAGTGCGGTCGAGGAGGTGGTGGCGTCACTTGCCGGCGCCCTCGAGCCACGGGCAGCGGAGCTGGCCGAGCTGCTGGCACGAGTGATCTGGTCCGACGACGACGGCTACCGCCTGCGCGGCTGGGTCAGCCGCGACGAGTTGCTGCTGGCCTGCCGGGAGAACCTCGAGGAGGTGCTCCGCGACCTCTCCCAGCTCCCGCGCGGCGGTTCGCCGGCCCGCTCATCGGCGCTCGCCACCGGGAGGCGGCGGGCCCTCCAGGGGGTCCCGCTGGAGAATCTCCTCCACGCCTACCGATTGGGCGGCCGGATCATCTGGGAGGCGCTCCTCGAGGAGTCCCGCGGGCGGTGGCCGGAGCTGCTGGCGCAGGGCGCGGTGGTGGTCTGGGAGGGCATCGACCTCTATTCATCGGCGGTGGCCGACGC
>JAKAXE010000116.1 GCA_021816695.1 bacterium
GGTGGGGCTGCTGGTGGTGCTCCTCTTGGTCGCGGCCGTAGCCTCGGCGCTGGCCACCCTGCGGCTGGCATCCTGGAGCCGGCTGCGCACGGAGATCATGTGAACACCAAAATCCGCGGCCTGGACATCCACATGGAGGGCATCGTCCACCTCTACCCCAGCCAGGAGGGCGACGTGGTGGCGCTGCGGGGGGTGGACCTGGATGTGGAGGCGGGGGAGGAGTTCGCCCTGCTGGGGCCGTCCGGTTCCGGTAAGTCCACCATCCTGGCACTGCTCTCCGGGCTCCACCGGCCGTCCGCGGGCCGGATCCTCATGGGTGAGTACGACCTCGGCCGGCTCAGCCCGAGCCAGCTCCTCCGGCTCCGGGCCACCGAGGTGAGCCTGGTGCTCCAGGACCCGGCGCGCAACCTCCTGCCCTATGCCACCGCGGCCCAGAACGTGGAGTTCGCCCAGCGCGGTGCCCGTGCCCGAGGCCACCGCCCGCCCTTCGGAGCCCAGGAGCTCCTGGACCAGCTGGGGATGGGCCACCTGGCCCACCGCACCGTGGCCACCCTCTCCGGCGGGGAGCAGCAGCGGGTGGCGATCGCCACCGGCACCGCTCCGGCTCCCCGGCTGCTCCTGGTGGACGAGCCCACCTCCCAGCTGGACACCAAGAGCCGCGACCAGGTGGTGGCCCTCCTCGCCCAGATCAACCAGACGCTCGGGGCCACGGTGGTCAGCGTGACCCACGACCCCGAGGTGGGGGCGGCCATGCCCCGCACCGTGACCATCCGGGACGGGCGCATCGGGGCCGAGGGGCGCCGGGGCCAGGAGTTCGCGGTGGTGGGCAAGGACGGCAGCGTGCAGCTGCCCCCGGACGTGCTGGAGAGGCTGCCTCCGGGAACCCTGCTCAGGGTCCGCCGCCACGCCTCGGGGGTCGACCTGCTCAGCCCGGAGCTGGAGTCCCAGGAGACGCCCCCCCGTGATAGCTGAGATCTCGGTGGAGCAGGCGTCGGTGGAGGCCGGGGGCCGCCTCATCCTGGATGGTCTGGACCTCAAGATCCGGGCCGGGGAGTCGCTGGCCATAACCGGGCCGTCGGGCTCGGGCAAGACCACCCTTCTGCTGCTGGCGGCGGGCCTCCAGGACCCCATCAGGGGAAGGGTGCTGGTGGACGGCAGCCCCCTGCTGCGGGACGCCGCCACCCGCCGGCGCTTCGGGGTGGTGCTGCAGAATCACGGGCTGGTCTCCGTGCTCACCGCCCAGGAGAACGTGGCCCTCCCGCTGCGGGCCAGGGGGATCCCGCCCTCCGAGGTAGAGCGACTGAGCCGCGAGGCGCTGGCCAAGGTGGGACTCCACCCCCAGGCGGACAGCATGGTCCAGGACCTCTCCGGCGGCCAGCAGCAGCGGGTGGCCGTGGCCCGGGCCCTGGCCGGGCCGCCGGAGGTGCTGCTGGCCGACGAGCCCACCTCGGAGCTGGTCTCAGAGCAGCGCCGGGCCATCCTGGACATCCTGCTGACCCAGTCGCGGGAGGGACGGGTGCTGGCGATCGCCACCCACGACCCCGAGGTGGTGGAGGCCTGCGACCGGGCGGTCCGCCTTCGGGACGGCCGGCTGCTGCCGTAAGGCTGATCACCCAAGCAGGCATCGGTCCCGGCCCAACGGACCTGTCTCAGCCCGGAAACGGCAGCCTCCAGCGTGGGGTGACTACGTATCCTGGGTGGCAGCTGAGAAATCGCTCCACGCCGGGGGTGCAAGTTGAGTAGACACTTCGGACGCTGGCGGCTGGCCGCTCTGGTCTTTGGCCTGGCCCTGGCCGGCTGTGGCGCCACCACCGGCTCGGGCGGATCCGCCCCGGCGCACACCGCGGGTTCCCCTTCCTCCGCCCCCCAAACCGGGGTGGCGTCACTCACCCTCTCCCGACTCAGCAGCCTTAGCAACTACACCTTCACCTCCACCTCCGGCAACGCCGGATACACCTTCACCATCACCGGAGAGGTCCACAGCCCGACCGACTGGGAGACCCAGTCCACAGTCCCGGTGGCCGAGACCCACTACGACGTGGGGGGGCGCGGCTACGCCGTGACCCTGGGTCAGGTGATCCCGGTCTCCTTCGCCACCCCAAAGGGGCTCACCCACCTGGACGGCGAGTACAGCGCCGCCGAGTCGCTGGTGGGGTACACCCACGTCACCGGGGAGACCATCACCACCCAGGGCTCCTGCCGGGTGGCCGGCGAGAGCGGAACCGTCTACCACCTGCAATCCCCCAGCAACGCGGCCTCCCTCCTGGTGGAGACCGCCACCGGCTGCGTGGCCCAGGGCTCCGGTGCCCTTCTCTCGTACACCGCCGGGGTGCCATCGGGGTCGGCCGCCCAGGCCAACAACCTGACGGGGGCCTCCCTCACCTTCACCGTGAACTCGATCGGCGGGGTTGGGGTGATCAGCGCCCCCAAGGCGCCGGCAGCGACCCCCGCCGCCACGGCACCACCTGCGTCGTCGGGCACCCAGCAGCTGCCAGCCGGCTTCCCCTCCCAGCTTCCGCCGCCCCCGGGGAAGGTCATGTCCTCGGCCCAGCTCAGCTCCACCAAGTGGTACGTGCAGCTGACCGAGACCAGTCAGGATGCCTACTCGCAGTACGAGGCCGAGCTGAGGGGTGAGGGATTCGCCGTCTCCAGCTCCACCAGCAGCTCCGGCCTGGATCTAGTCACCTTAACCAAGGGCCAGTTCCAGGTGCTGCTGGAGCAGACCTCCTTCCCCGGCCAGGGGGTGGTGCTGGCGGTCACCGTCCAGGGCTGACCCGAGGCTCGGCCGCTTTCCCGCCGAGCCAGGTGCCCTAGTGGGTACCTGCGCTAATTCGTGACCAGGGCGGAGGGGTCGGCGAGGTAGAGCCCGCAGGCGAAGTCGAGAGCGCCTTGAGGGGTGGCCCCGAAGGGGCCCTTGGGAAGGACGGAGTCCTCATACCCCTCCCTAGACCGCAGGTGGGTGGCGAATCCGAACACGCTGGCACGTCCGGCGTAGCGGAGTCGAAATAGTGGGGACGTCTCCCCATCGGTCATCACGGCGTCGGCGTAGGCAAACTCCCCTCGATAGCGGACCCGGATCTCGCGCAGCCGAGGCCAGCGTTCCCGCTGCCGAGTTCGAAGCTTCTGTTCCAAGGATCCCTTGGTGCTCTCGGGAATCTTCACCGGCCGCGCCCCCCGGCTGTCCCGCCCATCACGGCAACCAGTTGCCCACCAAAATCGCGGACCGGGGGAGGTGGTTGTCTTCCCCGTCCCTCTCTTCAAGTTGGTGATTGCGGCTCGCAGGGCGAGGAGCACCTACCACAGGCGGAGTGCAGATACGTAGTTGCCTGCATATCCGCATCCATTGACATCAGGCAAGTCGAGCCGGCCTGTCAACGGTGTCGCAGAAGGCTGGTCACTATCGTCGGGGCACGCGACGGACAGGTTCACTCGTGCGGGTGTCACCTTCGGGGCTTGCGAGCTGGCGCTCCAGGTCGGTGAAGGCAGCGATGATGTCGGGCGCTTCAAAGGCCCGGTTGCGACGACCGACGGTCACCTGCCTCAAGATGCCCGCTTCGGCAAGACGGCCGACGGCCTCGTTCGTGTGGACGAAGCTTCTGTCGATGAGGTTCGCCGCACTGCTGACCGAGATGACAGGGGTGCCGACGAGGAGCCGCAGGAGAAGGTCCGCGGACGACCTGGCGCGGATCCGGCCCAGGCGCCCGCGCCACTCCAGCTCGATGGCCTGTGCCTGACGCTCGAACAACGAGGCGTCCGCGACAGCTCTCGTGCACGCCGTGGCGAATCGTCCCACCCACAGGTTGACGCCGCCCTGCGCCTTTGGCGACGTCGCCGGTCCTCGGTAGCGGAAGGCGGTCAGGGAGTCGATGTAATCCTTCGACCGCGTCGCCAGGATGAGCGAGACCGGAGGGAGCATCCGTGGTGCCAGCCCTCGGCGACGAAGGATCAGGTGGATCAGGGCGCGTCCGGTCCGCCCGTTGCCGTCCACGAAGCGGTGGATCGTCTCGAACTGGGCGTGGGCGATGGCTGCCTGGGCGACCGCAGGCAGCGAGTCCTCGTTCGAAAAAGCGACAAGGTCGGCCATAAGGTCAGCGACGTACTCCGGCGGCGGAGGCACGAACGCGGCAGCACACGGGTTGCACGCGCTCCCGCCGATCCAGTTCTGCTGCTCCCGGAACGTCCCGCCGTGGGACGCAAGTCCCGTGCTCTGGAGCAGGCGGTGGTGCACGCCGCAGATGAGCTCGATCGTGATCTGCTCACCAGGTCTCACCTGCTCGATGGCGTGCGCCATGGCATCGATGTTCCCGAGGACCTCGACGGCCGCGACGTCGGACGGGTCGTCGCCATGGTCGCGGGCCGCTTCTGCTCGAAGCAGCTGTCGTGCTCCGATCTCCAGCCCTTCGATCCGAGACGAGGCGACGGACTCCGCACGAAGCAGAATGCGAGCGAGGGACTCGGTGTCGACGAGGCTCGTCGCCTCGACGTTGAGACGCGTGATGGCCGCCTCAGCGTCGGCAATGTCGGCCGCGACGTCTCCGTCGATGACAAAGGAACGACCGACGAGCCGGTCAGGCACGTAGGGTCTGTAGCAGTGGTGTGTCTTGCTCAGCGAACATGAGTGATGTGTAGGACTTGGTGGCATGGCATTACTGCGACTCAAGGCGGCGGCGGAGGTGCTGGGAGTGCACCCGGTGACGTTGCGCCGTTGGGCAGACGAGGGCCGGGTGCCGGTGG
>JAKAXE010000033.1 GCA_021816695.1 bacterium
GGGGAATAGCCCAGGTTGCCCTGCAGCACCGCCTGGCCACCGGCTTCGGGGTGCTCACCACCGGCAGCTGGGAACAGGCCGAGGAGCGGGTGGGGGGCCGGCATGGCCACAAGGGTGAGGAGGCCGCCCTGGTGGCGCTGGGGATGGCGGACCTGCTTCACCGGCTGGAGGCATCCGAGCCCGGACCGGACCCGGGGTCCCGGCGCCCCCTGAGGTCCGGTGGGCGGGCGAAGGCCGACTAGGACACCGCGCCTCAGATCGGGCGTCAGATTAGCTGAGGGACGCCCGCGACCAGCAAATGGCGCGGCGTGCCCACCCAGCCCTTCTCGGTTCGGACGTGAACGAGCGGCCTCAACCACGTGTCGAGTAGCAGCACCGTCCCCGGGCGGATGGCGAGGCGGTCATGGGGTGTTTGGGCGGTAGTACCCACTCGCGGCCAGTTGCCCGTCGGACCAGACCCGGTGCTCCAAGGTGACCATGACCGTGGTGTTGCCGTTGGAGAACGCCGGCGGGTAGGCCAGGTTCAGGGACTCGTTAAGGGTCGGCTCCCCGTTGTTGCCCAACCAGTACGTGGGCAGGTAGAGGAGTTGGAGAACTGGGGGAGGTTATTGGTCTTCAGGAAGGCGCCGCTCTGCAGGGGCAGAATGCAGTTGGGGCCGCACCCGGCTGCCCCGCGAAGGTGACCACGGGCTTGGAGGTCGGGCTGCTGGTGCTGGTCGCCAAGCTGCAGCTGGCCAGCAAGCGGGCGCCCGCCAGGATCGCCGTGGTGGCGACTCCGGGGCGGTTGGCGGTCATGGCAATCCGCACGTTGGCGTTCCTCCCGGTCGGTGGGTCGGGCACTTCGGGTCTCGACGACCGTACCGGGCCGCAGCCTCCCCACCCGGACGGCAGGTCAGCTGCGCACTCGTTGCCGCCCGGGTCGCGGCCAGCCGCGGTGCCCTCGGCACCCCTGGCGGATTCTTTCCGGCGGCCCCACCGCCGTAGCGACATCCATGCCTGGGTGGGCTGGTCGCGAAGGGCTGAGCGGCAACTCGCGGCCCAAGTTACCTTGCGGGTGCGGTAGGGACAGCCGCCCGCCCAGTGGCACCCCGAACCGCCGAAGCAAAGCGCACCGGAGTCGTAACTTCAAATGCCGACTGTGACCTATTGCGGCCGACCCAAGGTTGGGAGGTGGGCAGGCGTCCCGGGCAGTCGGGGCGTCGGGCCCAGCCGCCCGGGCCGGAAGAGGTGGTGCCCAGGGTGAGCGACGGTTCAGACTCAGCCGCTTCCCCCGGTCCCGAGAAAGAGCTCGGCCACCGCCTCCACGTCCGCGATCGTCCCGCCCGGCCTGGACGCGACGATTTCTCCGGCGACCATCACGTCAACTCGGGTCGCGATAGCTGCAGCTTCGATCGCGCGCTGCTCCACCAGCAGCACCCCCACGCCGGACCGCGCCAGGGCGGCCACGTGCACCTTGAGAACCTGGTCCGCCATAAGGGGTGAGAGGCCGGCCGAGGGCTCGTCCAGGAGGAGCACGGCCGGATTAGTCATCAGCGCGCGTCCCAGGGCGAGGACCTTGCGCTCCCCCCCGCTGAGCCGCCCGGCAACCGCTCCCATGAGGGGCGCCAGGAGCGGGAACATGCCCGCTACCTGCTCGAGGCGGGCCTTCCCCTCAGTCCTGGGGAGCAGGTAGCCCCCCATCGCCAGATTCTCCTTGACCGTAAGGGTGGGGAACACGTCGTCAAGCTGGGGGACCCAGCCGAGTCCCCGTGACGCCAGCCGGTTGGCCGGGACCTCAGAGATATCCTGGCCGTTCAACCAAACCCGACCGGCCAGGCGCTGGGCGTCATGGGTAACGCCCCTCAGGAGGGTGCTCTTGCCGGCACCGTTGGGGCCGATGATGCAGACTACCTCACCCGCCCGCAAGGCGAGCGACACACCGCTGACCACGGCGTGGCCGGCATAGCCTGCCGAATAGTCGACGATCGCCAGGACCGTCTCCCCCTCGTCCCCCGAGTCCGATGCTGGACGGGCTGCACCGTCCACGGCGCCTGGAGCTTCACTGGCCAAGGTAGGCCATCCTCACTTCCTGATTGGCGCGCACCTCTTCGAGCGTGCCCTGCATGATGACCTTCCCTCCTGCCATCACGATCACTCTGTGGCAGAGGCGTTCGATCACGCGCATCTCGTGCTCCACGAGGATGATGGCCGTGCCCTCCTGGCTGAGGCCCTCGATCAGCGCTGCCAGCGGCTCCGCGAGATGCGGAGCCACTCCGGCCATCGGCTCATCGAGGAGAAGGACCACCGGTTCCGCCAGGAGCGCCCTGCCGATCTCCAGCAGCCGACGCTCACCACCGCTCAGGCTGGCGGCAAGGTCATTGGCGTGGCGGGAGAGTCCCAGCCGGTCGAGCATCTGCCGAGCGCGCTCCACCTGCCCGACCTCCTCTGCACGCCACGTGCGGGGAAAGAGAGCCCACCAGGGGCGCTCCCCACGCCATGGCTTGAATCCGAGCAGAAGATTCTCGAGCACCGTGAGTTGAGGGAAGACGCTCGCGGTTTGGAAAGTCCGGATCACCCCAAGCTCCGCCATGCGGTGGGAGGGCCGTCCGGCCACATCGCGGTCCGAGAGTACCACCCGGCCCCGGTCCGGCCGGATCGCTCCCGCCAGCATTCCCAATACGGTCGACTTGCCGGCGCCGTTGGGCCCGATCAAGCCCACCACGGTGGCGGGGGCAACTTCTAAGTCGACCATGTGTACTGCCTGGACCCCACCGAACGTCTTGCTCAACCCTTCAGCCTGAAGTACCGCCCCACCCATTTAGCCGGATCCCCCACCCGGAGTCGGCACGACGCTCTGGTGCCCGGCGCCCACCCGGTTACAAGGCCTCCTCACGAACCGGCCCCTTCGGACAACTTCTCGGCAGCCAGCGGAGTCGATGGGGAAGGGGCGCCGAAGCGGCGTACCCGCTCTGGGATCAGCCCCTGGGGGCGCCACCACAGGAAGGCCAAGGTGAGCAGTCCGATGACCACCCACTGAAGGGAGGCGAGCACGGTGGCGTCAGCACCGATCGGGAGGAGCTGGACCGCCTGCTGGATGCCGACCGCGATCAGAGCGGCTCCAACGGCTACGCCGGGCAGGGAGGCCCGGCCACCGATGATGACGATCGTGAAGTAGACGAAGGTTTCTGGATACAGCCATCCGCTGGGAGCCCAGGCGGTGGTGAACTCCACCAGGAGCGCGCCGCTCAAGGCCGCCAGGGCCCCGCCTAAGACGAAGACCTGGAGGCGCGCCCGGGTGCTGCTGCGGCCCATGGCGTCGGCCAGCGCGTCGTTCTCGCGCACGGCCCGAAGGACCCGCCCGTACGGGGAGTGGACCAGTCTCGCCACCAGGATGGCGACCAAGCCGCAGGACAGGAAGCAGAGGCCCACGTAGGCCCAGGCGTAGGTCACCCCAGTCAGACCCGCCACTCCCGACAGCGGCTTGGGGATCAGGGAGAGGCCCGCATCCCCATTGAGGAACCCCGGCACCGACTCGACCACCAGCGTAGCCACCACTGACACCACCAGCAGGACCACCGCCTGAAAGTCACCCCGCAATCGCCTGAGGCCGACCCAACCCACCAGCCAGCCCAGGGCGGCGCCCACCAGAATCGCTCCCACGATTGGGAGCGGAAAGGGTAGCTGCCAGCCGCCGATGTACTGCTGGAACCCTCCGCTGGCGCGCGCCGGGCCGAGGCTGAGCAGGGCTGCGGTGTACGCGCCGGCACTCTGGAAGAGGATGAAGCCGAAGTTGAGGACGCCGGTGACCCCGAATTGGATGTCGAGGGCCCACGAGGCGATCAGATTGACTGCCAGGTACACCAGCAGGGTGGTGGCGTAGAGCTGGACGGCGCTGTTCACGGACCCGCTACCCCACGGCCTGGCGCAGGGTCGCGATCTCGGAAAAGAGGCCGCGAGGGCGGACCAGGAGCACCGCGACCAGAACAG
Organism: bacterium; assembly: GCA_021816695.1. Taxonomy (GTDB): domain Bacteria; phylum Chloroflexota; class Dormibacteria; order Aeolococcales; family Bog-877; genus JAJYXT01. The sequence continues at coordinate 3,967 of JAKAXE010000033.1, forward strand.
CGAACGCCACCACATCCTTCAGCTCAGGTATCCAGTAGGCTCCCGCCACCTCGGTGGCGACGCCCAGGATCAGCGCCCCGAGGAAAGCGCCCCGAGCCGACCCCACCCCCCCGAAGACGGCGGCAGCGATGATCACGATCAGGAAGTAACTTCCCGTGGTCACCGAGAAGGTGGCTGTGTCGAGGAAGAGCAGGGCCCCCCCAGCCCCCGCCAGGACCCCGGACGCGAACCAGGCGAGGGCCACGACTCGGCCGGTGTCCACTCCGCAGGCCCGGGCCAGCGCGGGGTTGACCGAGAGCGCCCGCATGGCCCGCCCCAACCTGGTGTACTCCAGCCCCACGTAGGTGGCCGCCATCAGCACCAGGGCAATCCCCATCGTGATCACCTGATCCCCGGTCAAGACCAGGCCCCCGACGTCGACCGCCCGCCCGGTCGCAACTCCAAATGAGAAGAACCCGGGCCCCACGGCGGCCTCGATCAGGTTCTGGCCGATGAGGGCCGTGGAGATGGTGACGATCACCATCCCGAAGGTGCTGGTCCCGCGCCGGATGAAGGGTGTGTAGATGCCCCAGTTGATCAGGGCGGACAGGCACCCGCCGACCAGGCTGGCCAGGGCGATCGCCAGCCAGAGATTGAGGCCCGCCACGATGAGGCCGTAGGCGACAAAGCCGCTGGCGGTCATGATCGAGACGAAGGCTAGGTTCAGCACGTTGGAGACGCTGTACTGAAGGGTGAATCCCACCGCGCTCACCGAGAGGATGGCCGCCGTGACCAGCCCGAACCCCAGGGCGCTGACCAGCTCCGTCAACGCCCTTCACCGAACCCAGCGCCGCGCGCAGCGCTATCCCTTGGCACTGCCCTTACCGGCCAACCGGCCTGGGTGCGACCGCGCCCCCAGGCCGGCGGGTCAGGGGTAGGGCTGTTGTCACTGTCCGGCAGCCGCGTTCACCTCGGCCGGGGTCAGGAGGATGCTCAGCACGAAGTTGCCATTGTGATTGCGCTCGATGCCGAAGCTCTGCCCGGAGTTGTGATACTGGTTGAAGACGGTCGGCCCCACCGCGCCGACGTACTGGATGGTCCTGCCCTTTTCCAGTGCCGCCTTCCCCTCGGCGAACGTGTGGACGACCTCCGCCCCCGGGGAGGGAGAGGTGACCTTGGTGATCCAGCCGTTGAAGATTCTGGGCTTGGTCGAATGTGAGGCGAGCATGGCGAGGGCCATGATGTTCACCGAGTCGTAATCGGAAACCGAGTACAGGTCCGAATCCCACTGCCCGGGCTGGGGCACCTGCGCCTTCGACGCCATCAGCGCCTTTGTGTACACCTCGTAGGCCTGGGTGCTGGGGCTGGAGTACACGGTCACGATGTAGTCCAGCTGCTGGAGGGCAGCCTTGGTGATCACCCCGGAGACGGCCTGGATCCAAGGCGGTTCCTGTGAAACCGGGTCTGTGATCATGGGAACCAGACTGCCGAGCTGCTTCAGTTCGCTGAGGTAGGTGGCACTGGTCTGCGGATCGGCCTCACTGATGATCACTTGGGGTCGCGCCGCGATCAACTGCTCGACCTGGGAGCTGTACGACGCCTGGTCGATGGCTAGAGTCTGATTGGCGACAAGATCCAGCCCCAGCGCCTTCACACCGGCGATGGCCGCGGGCGCCGATCCCTGGGCGGAGCTGTCATTGCCGAAGACGGTGGCGATCCGAGTGAAGCCCAGCCGCTTGGCGGCCGCCGCCATCGCACTCCCCTGGGCAGCGTCGGGCGAGAGGATCCGCCAGAAGTAGGCGTCGGTGGAGGTGTCGAAGGAAGACTGTCCGGTGGTCGAGAACACCGGAATGTGGCCGGAGTTGAAGATAGGCACGACGGCGGTCGCGGTGCTCGTGCCGCCCCCCAGGACGCCAGCCAGCGAGGGGGTGGTGGCGATGAGCTGGTTTGCTGCCGGCACGGCGTCGGCAGGGTCTCCCTTGGAGTCATACGGCTTGCATTGGAAGGTGTGCCCTAGCACCCCGCCCGCGGCGTTGATGAGCTTGACGGCCGGGTAGCACCCGGCGGCGGCCTCGGGACCGTAGGCGGCATTGGGTCCCGAGTAGGCGTGAAAGATGCCGACGGTCAGCGGGTTGCTGCCGGCGCCCGAAGCCCCGCAGGCGCCAAGCGTGACGCTCAGCGCCCCTAGCCCGAGCGCGATCCCCCCCCGGCGCCAGCTCCGCCGGCCAATTTCCTTCTTCATCATGTTCCTCCTTGGTCGACCTCGAGCGCCAGCCCTTAGGCGCCCTTCCCGGGACTCCCTGGACCTCCCTCCCCAGCGTTCGACCAAGGCCCTGCCCACTTGCGATTCCCTCAGCGGAAGCGGTAGTTCTGCGGATACAGCTCGCCGTAGATCCCCTGTGGAACCACCCCGCTCAGATCACTCTTGTAGACCGTGAGCTGGTATGGGACATTGGGCACCTCGAGGTAGGGCAGCTGCACTGCCAGATAGTCCTCGTAGCGGTACAGGGCCTGGGTTTCAGCGGTGTTGGTGGGGGCCGTGTGGGTCGCCGCGATGTTGGCGTCATTCACGTTGCTGCAGTAGTCACCGGCATTCGAGCCTGAGCCGCACCCGAACAGCTCCCCGCCAGTGGGAAGGTAGTCGGGGAAGTACACCCAGGTGTCCTGGAGGGTGTAGTTGGCGACCTGCCAGTTGTCACACGGGGTAGACGGCGTGCATCCGTAGATCACTCCGCCGATCGATCCGTAGCTCTCGGCCTTGACCGTGAGGTCGATCCCGGCACCCGCCTTCATGGCCGATTGCATCGCAGCCACTTCGTTGGCCTCGATGGTGGACCCGAGGAGGTAGACAACGGAGAGCGCCGCGGGCTGTTGCGCCTGTACCCCAGCCCCGCACTCGTTGCTCTTGGTCCCCGGCCGGACGCAGGTGCTCTCCCCTCCCGGCTCCACGTGCCAGCCGTGGGCCCGCAGAAGCGCAGCGGCTTTAGTCGGGTCGTAGGGGTAGAGGGCCTTGCCCGCCTCCAGCGGGCTAACGTCAGGGTTCTTGGGAGGATAGGTTGGTACCGGCCCGTTGTCGATCGTCCCCGTCCCGGCGGTGAACGCCTTGATGTACTGCGTCTGGTTGACGAGTGATTGCAGGGCCTGGCGGAAGTAGAGTTGCCTCAGCAGTGGGCCGGCGGTCGCGTCTGTGTAGTTGTAGTAGAACTGGTCTATGCCCATGACGTACCAGGGGCTGAACGAATACCCCTCGTTTTTGGTGAGGAATGCCTTCTGGCGAATGTCCTGGTAGGGGAGGTATCCGATGGTCAGGCTCCCGGATCGGAGCGCCGCAAACTCCGCCTGATCGCTGGTGAAGGGCAGCTCCACGAAGGCGGCGATCTGGGGCTTGGTCGGGCCGGAGTAGGCCCGGTTAGGGACGAACTTGGCGTAGCCGTTGGTGGTATAGGCGCTCAGCTGGAAGGGCCCATCAACCACCCGCCACAGCGGGTTGGCCGCGTAGGTCGAGGTCTGCTCCGACTGGGCGTTGAGGAAGGCAGCCACGCCTAGCGCGCCCGTCGTCGGGGTGCCGGGGTCGGTGGGGACGTATTGGGGCGGACTGGTGGCCGGCACCTCGCTGCGAGGCTGAGCCGAGCTGTCGAAGTTTCCTACCCCGCCGTTACTGCTCAGCCGGTCCCACGCGTGCTGGGGGAGGGGGGTGATCTGGCTCAGCTCGTTGTACAGGTACCAACGGGGATTGTAGGAGGCGTTCAGGTGGAACACCACGGTGTAGGTGTTGACCTCGGCGTAGCTGACGATGTTCACGGGGAACCCGCCGGGGACCGCGGCCGCCCAAGAGGGCCCAGTCTGCCCCGAGGGGGTGGGAACCGTGGGGGCATTGGGGTCGGTCACTGCACTAACGAGGTTCATCCAGAAGATCACATCGCGCGCGGTCACGGGCTGCCCGTCCGACCAGATCCAGTGCTTCAGCCGCACCGTCACCGTCTGGTTGTCATTGGAGAACACCGGCGGATAGGCCAAACTGAGGCTCGTGTTGAGCTCGGGCACGCCATTCTGACCGAACCAGTACAGCGGCGGATAGAGCAACTCCGAAAAGTCGGAAACGTTGGCATTGATGTAGTCACTTGCACCGACTAGCGGCAGGATGAAGTTCGGCGGGGTCGAGGGTTCCTCGGCAAAAGTGACGGTCCGGCTTGCCGATGCCGTGGTGGCGCTGGTGGCGCAGGACGAGACCAGCAGTGCTACCAGCGCCAGTCCCGCTACCAGCACCGCGCCGGGACCTCCCCATCGGACCTTGCACATCTGCGTCACCTCTCCTTTCGCGCCACACCAAAGCACCCGGGCGCGGAGCGGGTCTCGTCGGAACGCCGCCAGGACAGGCTCAGGGCAAAGCCCTCCGGCCGTCAGTTCGGCTCCCCTTCGGGTCGTATGCCACCTTCAGGACGCCGGCAACCCCACCCGGTTGCTCGGACATTCGCGACCGCGTGGCTTGTGCACACAGAGACAACGGGACGAGACCCTCCCTTGAGCACCACCGAGGGGCCCATAAGAGCACATCATCAGACCATTTGTCAACAGCCGACTGTGATCTGCTGGTTGTCCGCGCTTTGGTCCAGCCGGACGGCCTGGGCGCATGCTTCCTGGCAAGGCTTCGGCCCGCCAGAGTGGTCAGTCAGTGCGGGGAGACGCGGCTCAGTGGCGTCCTTGAACCCACTTGGGCGCGGTCTCGGGCAACCCTGTGGGGCCGGGGCCGATCAACCTCTGGGGTGGAACCTCATAGGCCGGCCGAGGCGTGATCCACACCCATCCCGGTCGCCAGCTTTCGGCGCAGGTTCTCCGCCGGCACCCGGACGTGTTCGGCGGCCGCCTCGACCGCGGCAGCGACGTCGCCTCGTTTGACGGCCATCAGGATCGCCCGGTGTTCGACCACCGACTGCTTGGGATCGCCGCGCAGCAGAAGGGACTGGGGCTGGAGCCGGCCCATCTCACCCATCAGGGTCTGGTAAACGCTGACGAGCTTCTGGTTGCCGCTGTGCCGGCAGAAATACTCGTGGAACTCGCTATTGGCGCGGAAGAATCCGGTGATGTCCTGGGCTGCCACCAGGGCACTCATCTCCTCCACCAGGCCCTCCAGGCGGGCAATGTCAGCCCGTGTGAGCCGCGGCACCGCCAGGCGCACAGCCATAGCCTCCAGCGCCTCGCGTACTTGGTAGGCGTCGATCAACTCGTCCGTGGTCAACGAGCGGACGACGGACCCTCGCCGGGGGCGGACTGTCACCAATCCCTCAGCAGCCAAGCGCCCCATCGCCTCGCGGATCGGACCGCGGCTGACGCCCAACTCCTGAGCCAAGGCGACTTCCGACAGTTCGGTCCCCGGAGGCAGTTGGTCGGTGAGGATCGCCTCTCGAAGGTGTTGATACACCCTCTGCCACAAGGTCAGGTTTTCGAAGGCCGCCGGACCCCCGTGCGGCGATTCACTTCCCAATGGCGATTGTCCCCCTGTCAAGGCGTCGGCCCGAGTGAACGCGCAGCCGAATGTTACTACCCGTTGTCATGCTCCCCGGCGCCGAAAGGCCCAAGGCGAGGCGGGGGGCCTCGGCCCCCCGCCCGGCCGGCGCCAGCCAGACGGCGCCAGCGGGCGTCCCTGGCCGCCTTCACGCGCAGGCCGCCCCATGCTCCTAGTCGTTGACGCCGGTGAACCCTACGTCCGATCCGCCCGCTCGGGATGGGATCGGCTCCTCGTGCGCACCTCCACTGACGGTCGAGCTGATGACCAAGTAGAGGACACCTGCCACTACGAAGCCGACGATCCAGGAGAGATCGGCGCCCCCTAGGACCTTGACCATGGGTCCGGTGTAGAAGGTCTGGTCCAGGAAGGGAACCTCGGCGACTAGGGCGACGACGTAGGGGATGATCGCGCGCCAGCGCCAGCCGCCGTACTGGCCGGTGGGGCTAAAGAACGACGGGACGTCGTACTGACCGCGCTTCACCAGGTAGAAGTCGATGAGGTTGATGACGCTCCAGGGCACGAACAGGAAGAGCAGGACGTTGATGAAGTTTTCGAAGGAGTTGAGGAAGGTCTGGTAGCCCGTCTCCGCCAGCAGCACGCCGATGATGAACATCAGGAGCAGGCCGATGCTCCGGGCGCGCCGGGAGGCAACCACCCGCTGCCAGCTGCTGCGCACGCTCTCCAGGGCCAGCATCCCGGTGTAGGCGTTGAGGGTGTCGCTGCCCACGAGACTGATGGCCAGGATGGGCAGTATCCAGATGCCCGCCAGGGAGCCGATCACGGTCACGCTGGAACCCTTGGGGGCCAGGGCGGTGATGTAGATGCCCAGACCGGCGTACAGAATGGTGCCCAAGACGTTGCCGCCGAATACGGCCCAGAAGGTCTTCGGCCCGCTCACGTTCTTGGGCAGGTAGCGCGAGTAGTCCGACACGTAGGGAGCCCAGCTCAACATGTCCATGAAGAAGAGCCCCACCACGGCGATGAAGATCGGGAAGCTGGAGAGCTTGAAGCCGCCCATGCCCGGAGCCAAGGTGCGGTGACTGGCAAGGGTCAGGGCGGCGCCGGCCACCAGGGTGCAGGCGAGGATCACGGTCAGCGCCGGCTGGATCCGGTGGATCCAGAAGTAGCCGAAGATCCCCAGGAGGACCGACGGCACGGCGGCGATCACTATCCACACCGGGATGCCGATCCCAGCGATCGTTCCCTGCATCGCCTGCGCCTGCACGACTAGCTGCGCCGCCAGGAAGCCGACGTCCAGAAGAATGGAGGCCAGGAAGATGAAGATCGCTCCGTAGAACCCGAACTGACCCCGGCTCTGGATCATCTGGGGCACTCCCAGGCGCGGGCCCTGGACTGCGTGCAGGGCCGTGAAGGCCATGCCCAGGCAGAGGCCTAGCACCAGGGCCACAAAGGCCCAGAAGAGATTCAGGCCAAAGGCGATCGCGAAGCCGCCCAGGACGAAGTTGAAGACGTTGGCGTTGGTGGCGAACCAGAGCATGAACTGGCTGCGAACCTGGCCATGTCTCTCCGTCTCCGGGATGATGTCGATGGAGTGCGACTCGATGCCGCGCAGCGCGTCGCCAACGCCGCCTAGGGTCGCAGTATCAGCCATTTGTGTTCCCCTCTAGGTTGCCGGTTGACTGCCAACAGGGCAGGTCTATTCCGTGTCGGGCGAAGAGCCGCTGGGCGCATGTCAGTGGCGGACGTGCCCTCCGTCCACGTTGACGGTGGAGCCGGTCACCCACCGCGCACTCTCCGAAGCGAGGAAGGTCACGACCGGGGCGATATCGGCGGGTTCGCCCCTGCGCTTGATCGCCTGGAGTGATTCCACGAACTCAAAGGCGTCGGCATGGGGCCCGCCCAGAACCCCCTCGGAGGCGGTGAGACCGGGGCTGACGGCATTGACGGTGATCCCATGCGGACCCAGTTCGGTGGCCAGCGCGCGGGTGAACCCGATCACGCCTCCCTTGGCGGCCACGTAGGCAGCCATGTTGGGGGTGCCTGCGAAGAAGGTGTTGGAAGCGATGTTCACGATCCGCCCGTAGCCCCTCTTGCGCATCTCGTCGGAACCCGCGCGGCACATCAGGAAGACGCCGTCCAGGTTGACTCGCATGATCCGGCGCCACTCCTGGAAGTCGACCTGATCCCAGGGCGTGAAGGGAACGATGGCGGCGTCGTTGACCAGGATGTCCCAGCGTCCGGTTCGCGCCACGACCTCCGAGCGAAGCCGGTCCACCTGGTCTGGGTCCCCCACGTCCACGCCGACGGCGAAGGCGCTACCGCCTAGCCCTGCCGCCACCTGTACGGCGCCGGACTGGTTCAGGTCGGCCACCACCACGGTGGCCCCGTGAGCCGCGAGATCCCGAGCGATGGCCGCCCCAATCCCCTGGGCGGCTCCCGTCACCACTGCCGTGCGTCCATCGAGACCGTTGCTTTCCACGTCCAACTCCCTCCCTGTGTTCCCGCCGTCGGGACCTACCCGCCTCAACCCACCGTCTCCCATCTCGATCACGTGCCAAGGGCGGCCACTGCGGCCTCCACCGCGCCGCCCACATCCGCGGAAAATCCCTCGGCGCGAAGCGCCTGGCCCAGGGCCGTGAGGGCCAGCACCGGGGTGTGAGGCTGGGCCGATGGCCCCATGTGGCCGATCCGGATCACCTTGCCGATGAGGGCACCCTGCCCACCCGACAACATGGCCCCCATCTCCCTGCGGGCGCGGTCACGGACCCGGCCCTCGTCTACGCCGGCCGGCACGGCGAAGGCCGTCACAGTCTCGGAACAGGTCGCCTCCACATGTGGCCAGAGGGACAGCCCGAGAGCCCGGCCGCCGGCTCGAACCGCTCGCGCCACCCGCTGGTGGCGAGCCCGCACCGCCTCGGAGCCCTCGGCCAGAAACTGCGCCAGGCAGGCATCGAGCGCGTTGATCTCGGCGACCGAGGGGGTGAAGGGGAAGCGCTCGGTGTTCTCCTCCGCGCCCCGCCAGTCGAGGATGCTGAGGATCGACGCCCGGGGAGCCGCCGGATTGGACTCCATGTGCTCCCACGCGCGATCACTCACATAGAGGAGGGAGAGGCCGGGCGGGCCCCCGAGGCACTTCTGTGGACCGACCACCACCAGGTCGGCGGGCCAACGGCTCGGCTCTACCAGCATGCCCCCGAACGACGCCACCGCATCGACCAGCAGGAGGCCGCCCGCCTCGCGCACCATAGGCGCGATCTCGGAGATGGGGTTGACGGTTCCAGACGGAGTTTCGCAGTGGACCGCAGCCACCACCTTGATCTCGGGGTGGTCCTGCAGCGCCCGACGGACATCTTCGGGCTGATTGATCTCGTTGTAGGGGACCTCCAGTTCGATCACCTCGCGGGCGTACCGTCTGGCCCAATACCCGAAGCCCTTGCCGAAGACCCCAGAGACTAGGTTCAGTACCACGTCGTCGGGAGCGATGAAGGAGGCAGCCGCGGCCTCCAGCCCCAGAACCGCCTCCCCGTGGAGGATCACGGGGGCTTCCTCACAGGCGAAGGCCTGCCCGAGCTGAGAGACGACCGAGCGATAGAGCTGCCGGAAAGCCGGGTCGTAGTGATAGAGGAGCGGGCGGCCGAGCGCCGCCCGCGTGGGATCCGTCGCGCCGGAGGGTCCGGCCGAGAAGTTGAAGACCGGCCGACCCCGGCCCAGCTCAATCAGGTCCTGGTCCACGATGTGTACATCCCTCCTGCTGGCGGACTCTCCTCGGAGATGCCCGCTGGTGTCACGCGGACTCGATCGCCTTGCGGACAGCGACCAGCTTCCGGGCCCGCTTCTGGCGCAGCTCCTGGGCCTGCTCCGGGGTGTAGCCGAAGAGGCCCTGGCCCGTCTTCATCCCCAGCTCGCCGCGGCCCACCCGGCTGGTGATCGTTTCGCTGACGTCCTGGCGGGCGTTGAGGTCGCGGTTGAGGTAGCTGGCCACGGCGTTGTAAATGTCCAATCCGGCGACGTCCAGCAGCTGCAGCGGTGGGATGACCGAGAGCTTGAACCCGATTCCCCACTGCACACAGGTGTCCAGCTCCTCCGCCGCCACGACCTCGTCGTCAACCAGGGCCAGGCACTCCCGCATGATCGCGTAGAGGACCCGGTTCTCGATGAATCCCGGGACGTCCTTCAGCACCCGCACGGGAACGAGGCCGAGCTCCAGCACGGTCGAGCGCAGCCGCTCGACCACCCCAGGGGCGGTCTGGGCTCCGGCGATGATCTCGATGACCGGGATGACGTGGGGCGGATTGGACCAGTGCATCCCCACCACCCGGGACGGGTCCGCTACCGACTTCTGAATCGTGCTGATGGGGATCCCCGACGTGTTGCTGGCCAGGATCGCGTCGGGACGGCTGTGCCGGTCCAGCTCAGTGAACACCTGAGCCTTGATCTCGGCGTTCTCCGGCACCGCCTCGATCACCAGGTCGGCGGTGGTGACGGCCTCGGCCAGGTCGCCCGTGACGTGTACTTGGCCCTTTTGAGCCGCAGCTGGGCCCCCGATCCGATCGAGAACTCCGGAGGCGACCTCCACCTCACCTGGGGTGCGCTGTCGGGCCGCCTCGCTAGTGTCGTAGACCCGAACGTCCATGCCGCCCCGAGCCAGGGTTGCCGCCATGCCCGGGCCCATGGTGCCGCTGCCGATGATTGCCGCCTGCTTCATTCCGTTCCTCCTGAGAAATGTTGGGACTTCGTGGGTGACTTCCCTGCCGTCGTCGGCTGGGATCATCGGTAGTAGGCGGGAGCCTTCTGCCAGCCTGCGAAGGAGGCGGCGTCGTGGGAGCAAAAGAGCTCCGCCTCGTTGTCCTCCGCAACCTTCTTGAGGTGCCGGATCGATGCGACGCTGGCGCGGGGGTCGAGGTGGAAGCCAGCGATCACCTCCGTCTCCAGGCTCTTCGTGGTGTAGGCGGCGTCTCCGGTGAACAGCATCGGGCGCCGGCCGGAGAGCCGGACCAATAGGCTCATATGGCCAGCGGTGTGTCCGGGGGTCTCCAGCAACTCCACGCCGGGTGCCAATTCGGTGGGCGCATTCACCAGCTCGTAGCGTGGGCCGATGGCGTCGAAGCTGGTGTCAGAGTAACCGAGCCGCTCGAAGGGCTCGTGATGGTGCAGCTGGTTGAGTTCCCGCTCGTGAGCGATGGTGGTGGCGTTGGGGAGCAGGCGGTTGCCGCCTACGTGATCGAAGTGGTAGTGGGAGTTGACGACGTGGGTGACCTCACCCGGTTCGATCCCGATCAGCTTCAACTGGGCCGGGATGGTCTGAGCCGGAGTCTGCTCTGGCTTTTCGAACGGCAGCACCTTGAGCACATGTTCAAGGTCGTAGCCGGTGTCGAACAGGAACTTTCCCTGCGGGTGATCGACCAGCACGCTGTAGCAGGGAAAGCGCACCTCGCCGCCGGGTCCGAGGTTCCAGTACAGGTGGTACCCGTCGATCACCAGCGTGCCCCCGTCTAGCAGGTAGACCCGGGTCTCACCGCCGTTTGTGGTCATGCCTCACCTCCACCGTTCTGAGCTGGCCGGCCTGCTGATGACGTCGCAGCCGCCAAACCGACCTCCAATGCCCTCGTGCTCAGCACGCGTACTAGGTGCCGCTGGTACTCGGGGGACTCCGGCCGCTCCGGTAGCAGCGGGATACTCCCCGCCAGCAACGCCACGAGTGCCCCTACTCGAGACGAGTAGGCGGATCCACCGAGGCCGCGCAACTCCTCTCCAAGGTCCACCTGGAGCACCTTCGGACCCACCGACCCAACGGCCAGTCGGGCGGCAACCACCTCCCCATGGCTCGCTTCCACCATGGCCGCCACCGTGACGCTGGGCCGCTCGTGGATCTTCATGCGAAGGTGGACCACGTTCGCGGAAGGCGGTGGCGTAGGTACCCACACGCCGAGCAGGAGGTCACCCGGTTCGAGGACCGTCTGGTATGGCCCGACCGTGAACTCCTCGGGAGCAACCTCCCTCGACTCGCCCCGGACCCAGGTCCGCAAGCGGGCGCCGACTGCAGAGAGAAAGGTGGCCGGGTCGGAGTTGGGGTCGGCGAAGCAGAGGTTGCCCCCGATCGTCCCTACTGCCCTGACCCTCATGTTGGCGATCTGCGACGCCATGACCGCAAGCGGGGCCAGGATGGCCCTGACCGCCGGCGAGGCCTCGATCTCCGCGTGCGTCACCCCGGCGCCGATCCACACCCCTCCGGGGCGGAGTTCGATGCCGTGGAGTTCGGGCAGCCCCTTCAGGTCGACCAGGTGGCGGCTCTTGATCAGGCCCAATTTCATTGCGAGCAGGAGTTCGGTTCCCCCCGAGAAGGCGGACCCGTCATCCCCCAGGTCCGCCAGCAGTCGAGCCGCGGCATCGACTGAGGTCGGGCGGTGGAGCTCGAATTGCGGCAACTTCACGAGGCCTCTCCCTCCCGATCGGGATGCCCCAGGGTCTGAATGCGCCTCCACACCCGCTCGGGGGTCATCGGCAACTCCTGCATCGGGACTCCCGCCGCGGCTACGGCCGTGGCGATCGCGGCGGTGACGCCAGCGAAGGCGCCCTCCCCGCAACCCTTGGCGCCGAACGGCCCTGGTCCGTCCCCGTTTTCCACGATCACGCAGGTCATCCGCTCAGGGACGTCCAGGGCCGAGGGCACGCGGTAGTCCAGCAGGGTGTCGTTCAGCAGCATTCCCTCAGGGTCGTAGCGCATCTCCTCGAAGAGGGCGTTGCCGATCGCCTGCAGCGTTGCCCCCTCGTCCTGGCGTCGGATCAACTGCGGGTTGATGGCTCGCCCCACGTCCGCGATGCTCGCCGTGCGGATGACTCGGACCACCCCCGTCACCGGATCGACGGCGACTTCGGCGGCGGCCAGGCAAACCTCCCAGAACACGGGCCCCTCCGCAAACGAGCCGGAGCCCCGGGACGGTTGCACCATCCCGTGACCGACCAGCTCCCCGCCCGCGAAGCCGAAACGCGCCCTGATGAGGTCCTGGTGACTGATCCAGCGCTCCCCATCCGTGACTCCGCCCGCACGGGCGGAGAGGCGGTCGAGCGGTACCTCGAACTTCGCTGCGGCGGTCTCCTCAAGAGCCGCCAGCACATCGCGGGCCGCCAGCTCCACCGCCTTTCCCGCCACGGTGGTGGACCTGCTGGCTCCTGTGGAGCGGTCATAGGGTGTGTACTGGGTATCGGTGCCGCGGACCACCACCTGCTCGGACGGGAGGGCCAGGACCTCCGCGGCGATCTGGGCCATAGCGGTTCGGGCCCCCTGGCCCATCTCGGTGGTGCCGACCAGGACGGTGGCGCCGGCGTCAGCACCCAGCCGCACGGTGGCCATGGAGACGGGGTGGGCTCCGGCGGCCAGCAGGCCGACCGAGAGTCCAACCCCACGGCCCTCTGTCCGGGGTTGACCCCAGTCGATGGCGGCCGCCACCTTCCTGAGATCGCCGACTAGGTCGGCGTCCAGCGGCTTGGCGCCGGCGCGGACCTCTCCGCCGACCGGCAACACGTTGCGGCACCGGAATTCCAGCGGGTCGACCTGGAGCCGCCGGGCGATCTCGTCCACCTGCAGCTCCCCGATCCATTGCAGGTGGATTGCCCCGAAGGCTCGGTAGGAACCCGCCGGGGCGGTGTTGGTGTAGACGCAACGGCCATCCACTCGAACGGACCGCCACCGATACGGGCCGGGCGCCGCGTCCCCGGCCGTGGCGGTAACCCTGGGGCCGTTGTCCGCATAGGCCCCGGTGTCCAGCCAGAAGTCCGCCTCCCGGGCGATCAGTTCCCCCGTCGCCGACGCCGCCGTCCGCATCCGACACACCATGTTGTGGCGACGGGTGGTGACCATGGATTCGTCGACCCGGTTGACGACCCGTACCGGTCGCCCCGCCTTGCGGGAGATGGCTACCGCGATCGGCTCCATCTTGGTGTAGGACTTGCTCCCAAACCCACCCCCGAGGAAGGGGACTATCAGCCGCACCCGGTCAAGGTCGAGGTCAAACAGATCGGCGATCTCTTGACGCACCAAGAACGGGTGCTGGCACGAGGCCCAGATGGTGACCTCGTCCCCTCTATGGTCCGCAACTACCGAGTGAGTCTCAAGGGCGTACTGATAGACCGCCGGGAAGCGGTATTCCCCCTCGACCACGACCGCGGCCTGGACAAAGTCGTTACTGACGTCACCCTTTGAGAACCCGTAGCGGTAGCAGACGTTCCCCTCCGGATCGGGTAGCTGGCCGAGCCCATGCGCGAAGCCGGGCCGTGCCCTCTTGGTATGGACAAGGGGCGAGTCCGGCAGCAGGGCCGCCTGCAGGGAGGTCACAGGGGACTCTGAGGCGTAGACGACGTCGATCAGGTTGACGGCGTTCTCAGCCACGCTCAGACTGCTGGCCGCCACCACCGCCACCGGCTCTCCGACGAAGCGCACCTCGTCGATGGCCACGATGGGGCGGTCCTTCAGCGCGTGGCCGTAGTAGGGGTCCATGTCCATCAGGTCCGCGCCGGTGAGGATCGCCACCACCCCGTCCAGGGCCAGCGCCGCCCGCAGGTCCACCGACCGTATGCGCGCCCTGGCCAGCGGACTTCGGAGCACCGCGCCGTAGAGCATCCCGGGGACCCGGATGTCTCCGGTGAATTGCGCTTTGCCGCTGAGCTTGACCCGAGCGTCGGAGCGGGGAACCTCGTGGCCAACCGAGCCGGCTTTGGACGAGGGCAGGTTAGTGATGACGGTGGCCATCAGCTTTGGGGACCCTCACCCAGCGCATCTTCGAGGGCGTCCAGGATCGACTGATATCCCGTGCAGCGGCAGAGGTTGCCGGCCAGATCCGCGCGCAGCTGCTGCGCGGTCATCGGAGTTCCCCGCTCATCCAGGACCTTGGCCGTAAGCAGCATTCCCGGGGTGCAGAACCCGCACTGGACGGCAGCATGGCGAACGAACGCCTGCGCCACCCGCTCGTAGAAGGGGGTGTCCACCAGTCCCTCGATGGTCTGCACCCGACGCCCGTCTATGTCCGCCGCCAGGAAACAGCACGAACTGACCGGTCGATCATCTACGAGCACGGTGCAAGCGCCGCAGACCTGGACCTCACAGGATTGCTTGGTCCCCAAGAGGCCCAACTCGTCCCTCAGGAAATCCACCAGAAGAAGATTCGGCGGAATCGAGCAGGAGACTGGGCGGCCGTTCACCATCGCGGTGAGTACCACCGCCGTCACCGGCGCTCCTCGGAGGTGTCGGCCCCAACGGCGCGGCACCAAGCCGACCAGTACTCGTCGAGGAAGTTCGCAGGGTACTTGATCGGATAGAGAGCCTTCACCGCCTCCGGGTCCATGGGCACCAGCCGCCCCAGCCTTCCCGCAACCATCTGGAGCTGGATCGCCCGCTCCAGGGTGAGTGCGGCGAGGACCGCCCAGCGCACGTCCTCCCCCACCACCAGGATCCCGTGATTGCACAGCAGGGCGGCCCGCCGCGGGCCTAGGGCCTCGGCCACCATCCGTCCCTCATCCGGTGTTGTCACCAAGGAACCGGTCCCGGTGTACCGACCGACCCCATCGTGGAAGAGCACGGCGTCGTGAGATACGAACTGTAGCTCGGCGTCCGTCGCCCCAAGCGCGATCCCGTAGATCGGGTGGGTGTGGATCGCCGCGCCAATGTCGGGACGCAGCCGGTAGGCCTCCAGGTGCATGGCGGTCTCAAGATGGGCGCCCAGTGCCGTGTGGCCGTTGGGATCGGCCAGGTCGACATCGATCACATCATCGGGGGTGACCTCCCCAAGTGCCTTTCCCTTGCCCTTCACGTGGATGGTGTTCGGCTCGGGGCCGCGAACGCTAACGTGGCCCAGGGTCAGGTCCTCGTGCCCGTAGCGGGCGACGATCCGACAGGCGATGGCCACCTGTTCCCTGGCCTCGGCGGCCGTGGTCGGCGCACCCAGGGTGAGGGCTAGGCCGTCCGACTGGGTCATGGCCTGGCGGGCCGCCGCTCAGTGCGCGGGTAGCCGGGCCATGGGAAGGAGAAGACCATGGCCAGGTCCTCGGCGGACGATGCCGCGACAGTGTGCCACGCGCCGGCGGGGATGAATAGGGCATCGCCCGCCCCCACGGCCAGCCTCTCGTCTTCCAGGTGAAGGCTGCCGCTGCCGGACACCACATATGCCAGCTCGTCGGTCTCGTGCTTGAGGTCGTCCGTGCGCGAGCCGGCCCGGAATACCGAGTACCCCAAGGCGGAGTTGGTGCCGGGCACCGTCCGATCTTCGATCAGCACCCGGGACCAGCTATCACCGGCGAGGGGTATGGTGTCCACATCGCCCGAGCGGACCACGCGCGCCGCCGTCACAGCTGCCAGACCCCGTCCTTGACGATGTACTCGCCGGTGTCCAGGATCTCGATGGAGGCGTTGAGGCAGACGCCGTCAAGGTGCAACTTGCTGACGTTCTGGCCGCCCGGGTAGCAGTTCTGGTTGTCGCCGAGGGCGAAATGGACAGTCCCCTTGCGGCCCTTCTCCGACGGCGAGCCGAGCGGGGCAAAGTCGCTGGTGCCGAAGGCGAACTCCCCGACGACCCGGGTGCCCTCGACCTGCTCGATCACCGTGCGAAGCCGCTCGGCCTCCTCCTTGCCCTCAATGGCCTGCCACTGGCCACCTTCGACGTGCCAGGTGATGGGGTTGGTGACGTGGCCGGGGACCCCGATCCCCAGCATGTTGCCGTCGACCACGATTCGTCCAACGGTCTGGTCCTCGACGGCAGCGTAGGCGACCTCGCCCCAGAGGGGCACCGGGCCCATCATCGCGCCGCGGTCCTTGACCGGGACCACCTCCAGGGCTGGGCGGGACTCGATGCTCACCTCAACGTCCGTGCCGGCCGGCGAGGTGACCCGCACACGCCGCCGTCCCGTGAGGCGGGCGATCGCCGCTTTGGCGTTGGCCATGGTCCGCTCGATGTCGGCGACCGAGATGGGCCAGCGGCCGAAGCCCTCCTCGATCGAACCGATGCGGGCGTTCCGGTCGACGGCCTCGCGTACCGCCGACACGTGGGCGAAGCGGTTAGCCCACTCTAAGTTGGTGACGATGATGATGGAATCGGAATTCACCATGGCGGTGTGGAGGTTGCGGGGCGGGGCCATGGGGAAGAGGGTGTCCTGAAGCCCCCGGCGTACCTGGGTGTCGTTGTTGGCCACCACCGGCCATCCGCCACGCTCGGCCACCACGGTGGCCAGCATTTCGGCCTCCTCCTTGCGCCGGTTGTCGGTGATGATGGTGACGGTGTCACCCTCCTTCACCTCGAAACAGACGTCGACGATCAGCTCCGCCGACTGGCGCATGTCGCTCTCGCTACGTGGCTCTGGCTCGCGCTCCATCCTTAGCTCCTCCTCCCGGAAAGTCAGCTCTCCGCCCGAAGAACAGGCAGGATCTCGGCCGCGAATCGGCTCACCTGGGCAAACTGATCGAGGTCACCGAAGCGGCAGACGAAGTGCTCGACTCCGGCGGCCCGGAACCGCCGGAACCAGTCGGTGATGGTGGCGGGCGTGCCCACCGGGCCCCAGTTCGAGAGGTCGACCGTCTTGCTCAGCTCCGGGTAGTAACTGGAGATGTACTGGCCGAAGGCCTGGCGCGCCGAAGCCGCGGAGTCACCGATGTTCATGGTCACCTGGTAGGACACCGTGAAGTCGTCAAGGGTGCGCTCCATCTCGGCGGCCGTCGCCCGCAGGGCTTCGACCTGTTCCTCCACCTCTTCCGGATGCTGGGCCCGGCAGCACGTCATCCACCCATCGCCGTGCCGGATGATCCGCTCACAGGCACGCTTCATCCGGCGCTCTGCCACGCTGGGCTCCAGCTGGCCCGTGAGGCGGATGTTGGAGACGATCCACATAGGTGGAGGGGACTGGAGCGGGGTGAGAGGGGCCATCTCGGTGCCCGAGTAAAAGGAGATGTCCTTGTAGTTGTAGTACTTGCCAGCCAGGTCGACCTTCCCGGTCGTCCAGAGCTGCCGGAGGACGGAGAGCCCCTCGTCGAAGATGGCAGCCCGGTCCTGAAAGTCGAGGCCCAGGGCCTCGAACTCCCGCTTGACCCCCTCCTCGGGGTTGCCCATGCAGGCACCGAGGATCGACCGACCTTGGGAGAGGCGGTCCATCGTCGCCCACTCCAGTGCCAGGTAGAGGGGGTTGCGGGTGGAAGACACCAGGCAGGCGGTGCCGAGCTTGACCCGGGAGGTTCGCTGCGAGAGCGCGGACATGAGGGCCAAGGGTTCGAATCGGGGCTTGGAGAAAAGGCTATCTCCCACCCAGATTGAGTCGAAGCCTAGGTCCTCCGCTAGGCTTCCGAGGTTGAGCAGGTCGGATAGGCCGTACCCAGAGGCTATCAGGGGCTCGCGGTTGTTCAGGTTGACGCCAAACTGCAAAGAGGAGCCCTCATCGGTAACCGGCGCTGCCGCACGTCTGCTCTAGCCCACGGCGCCAGCCGCCCGGGCTCGATCGTGGGGTAAATAGAAGCACAGCCGTCCACCGAGTGTCAACTGCCGACTGTGAGCCTATCGCAGGTGCCAGCGGTCATCGGCCACCGGGGCAATCCCTTGACTTCTTGGACCTGGCCGCGGGCTCGGTGCACCTGGCCCTGGTCCTCGGCGACCCCCGGGCCGACCAGCCCGTTCTGGTCCGGGTCCACAGCGAGTGCCTCACCGGGGAGGTCTTCGGCTCACTGCGCTGCGACTGCCGCGAGCA
>JAKAXE010000117.1 GCA_021816695.1 bacterium
GCTCCACCCCGGAGGAGCGGGCCCGAAGCACCGCCTCCTCGACCCTGGCATCTGGCGAGATCCCGGTGGCAACCAGCATGCGCCGTACCCTGCGCCCTGCTCGGAGTGCCTCCAGGACGGGATTCCGGCCGTACAGGACCTCCGGCATCAGGCGCGCCGCCAGCGAGGCCCCGCCTTGGTGTCTTCCACCTGGATACCCATGCCCAGCAGCTGATCACGGAGTTGATCTGAGAGGGCGAAGTCCCGGGCCCCGCGGGCCGCCTCACGACGCTCCAGGAGCGCCTTCTCCTCGGGGCTGAGGAAGTCGGCGCGGAGGGCCCGCCTCTCGATCACGCCGAGCCTCCGATCCGCGGCGGCCAGGGCGGCCAGGGCAGCTCGTGCCCCCTCCACCCCCACGCGCCCGGCATCCATCAGGCGGTTCCCCTCCCGCACGAGGTCGAACAGGGCGGCCACCGCGTCGGGAAGGCGGAGGTCATCCTCCATGGCCCTGTCGAACCGCTGGAGCCCGGTCGCGGCCAGCCCCACGAGTTCGTCGGGCTCTCCGGGCGCGTCCTCGACCTCGAGACAGCGCCTCCAGAAGGTTGCCAGCCGGCTGACGTCTCGCTCTGCTGCCTCCAGCAATTCCTCCTGGAACTGCAGCTTGTGACGGTAGTGGGCGCCGGTGAGGAGCAGGAAGCGGACGGCCATGGGATCGTGCCCGTGCTCCATCAGGGTTTCCAGAGTGATGAAATTGCCCAGCGACTTGGCCATCTTCACGCCCCCCACCAGGAGGTGCTCGGCGTGAACCCAGTAGCGCACGAACTGCTTGCCGGTGGCGGCCTCCGACTGGGCGATCTCGTTCTCGTGGTGGGGAAACTTGTTGTCCACCCCGCCGCAGTGGATGTCGAAGGTCTCCCCGAGCCGATCCATGGACATGGCGGAGCACTCCAGGTGCCATCCCGGTCGCCCCCATCCGTACGGGGATGGCCAGCTGGCCAGATCCCCAGGCTCTCCCGCCTTCCACAGCGCAAAGTCCCTGACCTGCTCCTTGGCCTCGTACTCGTCGGCGTCCACCCGCCCGCTGGCGCCGGACCGCAGCCCGGCGGTATCCAGGTGGGTCAGCTTCCCGTAGGCGGGAAAGGAGCTGATGCGGAAGTAGACCGAACCTTCGCTGATGTAGGCACTGCCGTTGTCCAGCAGCCGCTGCACCAGCTGAAGCATCTGGGGGATGTACTGGGTCGCCCGGGGGTAGACCGCGGCCGGCTCCACCCCCAGAAGCTCGAGGTCCCGGAAGAAGGCGGCCACGTAGGGGGCGGTGAACTCCTCCAGGGTCTGCCCGGCAGTTCGGGCCTTGGTGATGATCTTGTCGTCGACGTCGGTGATGTTCATGACCTGGGTCACTTCCAACCCCTGGTACTCGAGCTGCCGCCGCAGCAGATCCTCGGCCAGAAAGGTCCTCAGGTTGCCGATCTGGGCTCGGTCATGGACCGTCGGCCCGCAGGTGTACATTCCCACCCGCCCGGGCCGAAGAGGCGTGAACTCCTCCACCCGCTCCGACATCGAGTTGTAAATTCTCTGCGTCAACTCATCCCATCCTACGGAGCGTTGGTGGAGCCCACCGGTCCCACCGATGCCACCGCCAGCGCGGCAACTCCTTCTCCCCGGCCGGTGAGGCCCAGGCCATCACTGGTCTTGAGCTTCACCGAGACGATCTCCTGGGAGCAGCCCAGAGCACGCGCCACCGCAGCGACCATCCCCAACCGGTAGGGCTGGAGACGGGGCTCCTGGGCGACCACCGTGGCGTCCACGCCCTGGACCCGGAGGCCGGCCCGCGTGACCATCTCCACAATCCGTCCCAGAAACTCCACGGACGACGCACCCCGCCAGCGTTCCTCGGTCGGCGGGAAATGGTCTCCGAGGTCGCCGAGCCCGGCTGCCCCAAGCACGGCGTCGCCGATGGCATGCAGCAGGACGTCGGCGTCTGAGTGCCCGATTAGCCCGGTGTGATGGTCCACATCCACCCCGCCCAGTCGCAGCGGACCGGGACCTCCGAAGCGATGCACGTCCAGACCCAGCCCGATCCCGGGGAACGATCTCAACGGATGACTCCATCGGAGGCTGCGAGCCAGCTCCGGAGGGCCATGAGGTCCTCGGTTCGCGTCACCTTGAGGTTGCGCGGATCACCTGGAACCGCCGCCACGGAGTGGCCCAGAGCGAGGACCAGCGCGGTGTCGTCATCCGCGGTGAGGTCCGTCTCCTCAGCGCGGATGTGGGCCCGGAGCAGGAGGTCCCGGCTGAAGGCCTGAGGCGTCTGGATGGCGCCCAGGCTGGAGCGCTCCATCACCTCCCCCACCAAACCTTCAGCCACGCGGGCGATGGAGTCGGCCACGGGCACGCAGGCGGTGGCAGCACCGTGCCGACGGGCCACCCCCAGCACCCGGGCCACCAGCTCAGGGGTCACGCCGGGGCGGGCGCCGTCATGCACCAGAACCAGCTCCCGGGTGGCGGCCTCGACACCATTACGCACCGAATCCTGGCGGCGCCCGCCGCCTGGGACGCAGACGCATCCCAGGCGAGGGGCAACCGCAGCTCCCAACTCCACCACTCGACGGTGGTCTGCGGGATCGGCAACCACCACCAGCTCCGTGATCCCGCTGGCGGGGTCGCCGAGCGCCCGGAGCACCCAGGCGAGGACGGGGCTACCCGCCAGATCGGCCCAGAGCTTGGCTCCACCGAAGCGGGTCCCACTCCCCGCGGCGGCCACCACCGCGGTGGCACCGGCGGACTGTGCGGCGCTCAGGGAGTGGGGGTCCCTTCGGCGCGGCCTCGCCTCCGGGGGCGACGCTGCCCCGCGATGTCCGCGCCCTCATCGTCCACCTGGGCGAACACCATCCTCCCCGAGGCGGTCTGGATCACGCTGCGGACCGTGACCAAGACCCGTTGGCCCACGCGCTGACGCCCACCTTCCACGACCAGCATGGTGCCATCCTCAAGGTATCCCACACCCTGGTCCTGCTCCCGGCCCTCCTTGACCACGTCAACCTCCACCCGCTCCCCCGCTACCATCGCCGGCCTCAGTGCCGTTGCCAGTTGGTTCAGGTTGAGAACCGGGATGCCAGCAATCTGGGCTACCCGGTCCAGATTGAAATCCACGGTCAGGATGGAGGCGCCCTGCTCCCGGGCCAGACGCACCAGGCGGGAGTCCACCTCCGGCATGGAGGGATAGTCGACCTCCGGAAAAGAGAGCTGGAGCCCGGGTAATGAGCGCAGCTCCTCCAGCATGGCGATCCCCCGCCGGCCCCTGGCCCTCCGGATGGGATCGCCCGAGTCGGCGACCGCCTGGAGCTCGCGGAGGACGAACTGGGGAATGGCCAACTCGTAGAGGCAGAACCCCGCCCGAGCCAGGTCCAGCAGCCGCCCGTCGATCACGGCGCTGGTGTCAACCACCACGCGAGCCAGGGGTGGCCCCCCGCCAGTCATCGGAAGGCCCAGCCGAGAGAGATCGCGGCGCCGCCGGCGTCCCACCGAGAGACCCAGAGGCACCAGCACGACCGCCACCAGAACCGCCACCACCCATCCCAGCCCGTACGGGAGACCGGCGGCGATCAGGGCGACGAGGGCAGCGATGCCCAGAGCCACGATCACCCCCACCAGCAGTCCGACCAGCTCAGAGAGTGGGAGTGTGGTCAGCTGATCCTCGGCCCAGAAGTAGGGGCGGACGGTCAGATTCGGGCCGAGAACGTACCCGAGCACGCATCCCAGTCCGAGTCCCGCCGCCACAGCGATCAGGTCGCCGGGCCAAGCATGGAGGGGTCCCTGGATCTTCTGAATCAGGACCGTGGAGTAGAGGGTGCCTCCGATTGCCCCCAGGCACATCCCGACCAGACTGGCGATCCGGTCAGGACGGCCCCTGGGGTCTGCGGCCAGCCTGGCCACCGGCGCGTGGTCCGGGCCGGAGGGCGTCCCCTCCGGGTGGTCAGTCGGTGCTGCCGCCATCAGCGGAGGGGCCGCCTGCCGCTCCGGCACCGGCGGGCTCCGCCTCGGCAGTGACGATCGGGGTGGGCTCATCGGGGGGAGGCGGCCCTGGGACCACGTGGGTCCTCAGCTTGCCATCCTCCACGTCAATGGTCACCAGGTCCCCGATGGCGAACTCAGTGCGGAGAAGCTCCTCGCTCAAGGGGTCTTCGATCTCGGTCTGGATGACGCGGCGCAGAGGACGGGCTCCGTATACCTTGTCGAACCCCTGCTCCACCATCGCCGCCTTGGCCTCCTCGGTCACGAGCAGGCTCAGCCCCTGACGCTGGAGGTGTTCCCGGACCCTCACCAGCATGAGGTCGACGATCCGACGGCACTCCTCTGGGGTGAGCCGGTGGAAGACCACCACCGAGTCGACCCGGTTGAGGAACTCCGGTCGGAACGCTCGCTTGAGCTCGTCGGTGATCCGTTCCCGCATCTTGACGTGGGCGGGGTCCTCACCCGCTGGCCCCGGCGTCGAAGGCTGGAAGCCCATGGAGACGTTGGCACCCACCCCCTGGATCCCCAGGTTGCTGGTCATGATGATGATGGTGTTGGCGAAGTTGACCACCTTCCCCTTGGCGTCGGTGAGCCGGCCGTCCTCGAGGATCTGCAGCAGCATGTTGAAGAAGTCGGGGTGAGCCTTCTCGATCTCGTCGAACAGCACGACGCTGTAGGGACGGCGGCGCACCG
>JAKAXE010000034.1 GCA_021816695.1 bacterium
TCGGGCGAAAGGCTGGTGGTGGGGGTCAACTCCTTCCTCTCCGCCGATGATGACGGCCCAGAGCTCCTGCGGATCGGGCCCGAGGTGGAGGAGGAGCAGCTGGGAACACTGCGGCGGCTACGGGAGGGACGCGACGGCACCTCGGTCTCGCTGGCGCTGGAGAGGCTCCAGGAGGCGGCGCGCGGGTCGGAGAACCTCATGCCCGGGATCCTGGACAGCTGCCGGGCCCTGGCCACGGAGGGTGAGATCATCGCCGCTCTCCAGGAGGTCTTCGGAACCTACCGGGAGTCGCCCTCCTTCTGACCGCGCCGCCTCTCATGGTGGGTGAAGCGGTGCAGCCAGTCACGGGTGTCCTCGGCCGACGGCAGGGGCTTCTCCAGCCGCGCCCGGGCGGAGCGGCCCGGGGGGGCCGCCCCCCTTCGATCAATCACCGAGATCAGCTCCATCGCCCCCATGGTGGTCGCCCCCAGGTTCCGCACGGCATCTCGGAGTGCCCGGTCGCTGCTGACCAGCAGCGCCGGCGCGCCGCGGTGGCGGTGGACCTCGACCAGCTCGATGATGCGGTGGTCGGCGGAGGTGCCGGGGTCAGGGTAGAGGACGCGCACGCGGGGGCTGCGGACGCCCAGGAGGCGGTGGGGCGGGCCGTCGAAGACGATGACCAGCTCGTCGTGCTGGGTGAGCAGCGGCGAGCTCTGGGCGTACGAGATGAGCAGGGCCTGGGCGTCCTGATGCCGGCCGGCCACCATGAGCGGGCGGGCCCTGGGCCAGGCCCAGCTGACGTTGCTGCCGTCGACCACCAGTAGGGAGCGGCTCATCGAGAGCCAGGCCACGCCCAGCCGGACGGGGCCAGTGGCGACTCCACTGGACCGGTGCCCACCAGCTCCGCCGCGGCCAGGAGGCGGGAGGGGAGGTCGCCGGGGAGCTGCGCCAGGACCTCCTGATCCACTTCGCGCAACCCCCAACGAGCACCGGCGAGCCCTCCCACCAGAGCCGGCAGCTGGTCCCGAGGGGTATCTCGCGAGCTGGCCGCTTCGACCGCGTCGGCCCAGGTGCGCGCCCCGGCCAGGGCGGCCACAGCCGCCTCCAGGACCTCCGGGGCGTCGGTTCCCTCCGGTACTCCGGCCCCTCGCTCAGGTGGCCGGAGCCGCCGCTGGAACGCCTCCGGCGCCTCCTCCCGCACCGCCTGGGCCGTTCGCACCAGGCTGTCCTCAAGGTCCATCGTCAGGAGGTCACGTGCCAGAAGCGCCGTCGCCACCGCCGCTAGCTGGGCCAGAAGCTCCCCATGGGTGATCCCGGCGGCCAACTGCGCCCAGGCGCGTGTGGCTGCCCCACTGCGGGAGGCCGCGAGCGCCACCGGGAGCACCCGGACCAACGGCAGGTCCAGCGCCGCCGCCCCCGCCACCGAGGCCGCTGCCGGGCCCAGCTCCCCGGAGTCCATTCCTCGGGCCGCCATCCGGAGGGCGATGCCGGTGGTGGAGCCAGTCGGCAAGCGGTGCTGTGATGGAAGCTCCAACCAGGCGGCGACCACGCGATCGGGGATGAGGCGCCCCGCCTCTCTCAGGCTCTCCCCGAGGGCGAGGGCATGCCAGGTGAGGGGCAGGGTGGCGTCCCCGCCCAGCAGCTCGCCCGCAGCCATGCCCAGCAGCATCCCGCGGGCTGCCTCTCCGCTCCTCAGGGGATCGCGGCGGGCACCCAACATCCCCCGATTATCGGCAGAACCAAAGATTCAGGCGGCCGGGCGGTAGGCACAGCCGGGGTCCTCGCCCAGCGGATCACCGGTGTCGGCGAAGGCGCGGGCCCGGGAGCCGCCGCACAGCTGGCGGTAGGCGCAGCTGCCGCAGCGTCCGCTGAACTCCGCCGCCCGAATGCTGCGCAGCAGTGGGCTCTCCCGGTACACCTCGGCCAGCCGCTGGTGGCGGAGGTCCCCCACGGCCATGGGGAGGAATCCGGAGGGGCGGACCAGGCCGTCATGGGAGACGAACACCACCCCCATGCCGTCCCGCGTGCCGACTGTCTGAGGTCGGGGCGGCCTTCCGCCCGGTCCCGCCAGCTCCCGGAGCCGGCCGCGCAGCCGCTGGTAGAGGGGCCCGGAGAAGGCCGTCCCGGCGCGCCGCTCCGCCACGACTCGACGGAAGAAGGGTGCCTCGACCGTGCGGACCAAGAGGGGATGCCGGGAGGTCTCATAGAGGAAGTGGCACACCTCCTCGTTCTCCTCGGCGGTGGGAGAGCGCAGATCCTCCCCCCTTCCCACCTCGATGAGGAAGAACACCTCCCAGATCGGCACCCGGAGGCGGAGGAGAAGCGCCGCCACGTCCGCCAGCTCCTCGAGGTTGGAGCGCATGACCGTGGTGTTCACCTGGAGTCGGAAGCCCATTTCCACCAGCCAGCGGATCGCCTCCACGGTGGCCTCGAAGTGCCCGTCGACCCCCCGCACCCGGTCGTGGGTGGCTGGGGTGGAGCCGTCCAGGCTCACGGAGACCGCCTTCACCCCCAATCTCTTCATCTCGGCCATCGTGGGGCGGTCCAGTTGGGGGGAGACCGACGGCGACAGGGCCACGGGCACTCCGAGGCTTCGGGCGTGAGCGACGAGATCCCGGAGGTCGGGGCGGGCGAGGCAGTCGCCACCGGTCATCACCAGGACCGGACGCGGCTGACCCAGCTCCGCGACCTGATCCACGAGGTCCAGGGACTCGGTGAGGTTGAGCTGACCAGGCAGCGGATGATGCACTGCTGCAGCCCGGCAGTGTCGGCAGCTCAGAGGGCAGGCCACGGTGGTCTCCCAGAAGACGAGGATCGGCCGCTCAGAGAAGGTGACGCGCGGACGGGAATCCTCCATGACTTCGATTGTTCCGTTCCCCTGCCGAGGCCACCCGGGTGATTCCACCTGGAAGCGACTGCCGGGATCCCCCCTTACAACCCGCAGGGGCCCGCTGGCACCCTGGGTGACGTGCCAGTCTCTGTCCTCGTCCAGGAACGGATCCAGCAGCTCTCGGAGAGCCGTAGGTGAGCACCGGGTCGTCCGCGAACCTCTACCTTCTCCTCCTAGGCGAGGTGGCGCTGGCGGTGGGGATCGGTGCCCTGGTCGAAGGGGGGCGCGTGTTCCGGGCCCGCTCCGGCCGGACCGAGCCGGGGAGCGCTGAGCCCGCGTCCTCCGCTCCTGGGATGAGCTTCCTCCGGGTGGCCCTCGGCTTCCTCTGGGTGCTGGACGGTGTCCTCCAGGCCCAGCCGACCATGCCCCGCGGATTCGCCGCGGGAGTCCTGGCCCCGGTCAGCCAGGGCCAGCCGGGGTGGCTGGCGGGCCTCCTCTCCTTTGAGGAGGCGATATGGCGCGCCCACCCCGTCCACTTCACGGTGGCCACGGTCCTGATCCAGGTGGGTATCGGGGTCGCGATCCTGGCTGGAGGCAACTCCCGGCTGGGACGGCTCGGCCTCTGGGCTTCGGTGGGCTGGGGCGTCGTGGTCTGGGTCGGAGGGGAGGCGCTGGGCGGGATCCTCGCCCCTGGAGCTTCTCTCATGTTGGGGGCGCCCGGTGGCGTCCTGGCCTACGTCGCCGCCGCGGGCCTTCTTCTCGTCCCGCCCTCCCTCTGGCAGCGGCGCCGGGTGGGCAGATGGGTTGAGGCTGGGCTGGGCGTCCTCTTCCTCATGGGGGCGCTGGTCCAGATGATCCCTGCGGAGGGCTTCTGGTCTGGTCCCGGCCTCGGCTCCGCGCTGGCTTCCCTGGCCGCCACTCCCCAGCCGACCCTGATCTCCGTCCCCATCCTGGGGTTGGCCCATCTGGCGCAGTCCCAGCCCTTCCTGTTCAACACCGGTCTGGTGGTCATCTTCGGTGCGATGGGGACAGCGCTGCTCCTGGGTGGTGCCGGACGGCTCACCACCACTTTGGCGCTGTTCCTGCTCTTCCTGACCTGGTGGCTGGGACAGGATTTCGGGACCCTCGGCACCGGGATCGCCACCGACCCCAATCTGGCACCGCTGCTGGCCGTGCTCCTGCTCGCCGCTCGCCTCAACCGGTCCGGCAAGCAGGCCGATCCTCGGCCGGTTCCTGCATCGGTGCGTCGGGTAGCGGTCCTGGGACTGGCCGCGCTGGCGGTCGGTACCGCGGTGGGGGTCGCTTACGTACCCACGAGCCATTCTCCGGCGGCAGCGCCCTCCGTCCGGTCCCAGGGCTGACCCTCGGGCTTACACTGCCAGCGTGGGGACCAGACCTGTGCGCATCCTCACCGCCAAGGTGGGGCTGGATGGTCATGACCGCGGGGTCAAGGTGATCTCCCGCGCCCTGCGTGACGCCGGGGTGGAGGTGATCTACACCGGCCTGCACCAGACTCCGGCCCAGGTGGTCGAGGCGGCGATCCAGGAGGACGTCGACGGGATCGGGATCTCGCTGCTGTCCGGAGCGCATATGACGCTCTTCCCCGAGGTGCTGCGCCTCCTCCGAGAGCGTAACGCCGAGGACATCGTGGTCTTCGGCGGCGGAATCGTGCCGCCCGGGGATGTGGCCGCCCTACGAGAGCTCGGCGTCGACGAGGTGTTCACCCCCGGCACCAGCATCCAGTCCATCGTGGACTATGTTCAGCGCCGCTTCGGCAAGGTGGGCGTCGAGGCCGGCTGAGTCGGAGTTGCTAAGATCGAGTTTCGTGCCGGGTCAGTCCCGGCGGCGCCCGGCCCGCCTCAATGGCCCCTGGGAGCTTCTTGATGCCGCTCACAATTGACGTCGCCCAGCGCACCGTCGTGGGGCGTGGCGCGCACCGGCTGCGGCAGCAGGGACTGGTCCCGGGGGTCGTCTACGGCCACGAGGTCGAGGCGCTGGCGGTGGAGGTCGGTGAGCGGGAGCTGGGTCGGGTCACCCACGCCGCCGGGGCGAGCCACCTGATCCAGCTGAAGGTCAAGGGCGAGCGGCGCCAGCGTCCCGTGCTGATCCGCGAGGTGCAGCGTGAGCCGCGCAGCGGGCGCACCGTGCACGTCGACTTCTTTCAGGTGAACCTCAAGGAGAAGCTGGACGTGACGGTGCCCGTGGTGGTTACCGGCGAGGCGCCGGCGGTGAAGCAGGTGGGCGGTGAGGTCCTTCAGGTGCTGCACCAACTGGCGGTGAACTGCCTGCCCGACTCGATCCCCGGGGAGATCACCGTGGACGTCTCCGGCTTGGCGGAGATCGACGACGCGGTCAGGATCTCGGACATCCGCCTCCCCGAGGGCGTCGAGCTCGCCGCCGGTGTGGACTCCGAGGAGATCCTGGTCAAGATCCAGCAGCCGCGGGTGGCTGCGGAGGAGCCGGAGGAGGCTCCGGCCGGGGCGGAGGCTGCGGTGGCCGCGGAGGAGACGGCGCCGGCGGAGGAGTAGGAGCAGGGCGTCTCCGCTCCCGGATCCTTGCCAGCCGCTCTCCCAGGGGGGACTCTGTCCCGTGCGGGGAGGGGCGGTAGTAGGTGCGGCCCTCCATACCCTCTGGCAGGTGGTGGTGGCTCACCAGCCCCTCCGGGTCATCGTGGGCGTACTCGTAACCCCGTCCGAACCCCAGCTCCCGATCTCTGCGCGTCACGGCATTGCGAAGGTGGATCGGGACCGGCAGGCCGAGGCTGGCCGCCACGTCGGCCGCAGCCTCCGAGTACCCGCGGTACACCGAGTTGCTCTTGGGGGCCAGGGATAGGTAGATGGTGGCCTCGGCCAGCGGCAGCCGGCACTCGGGCATGCCCACCACCTGCGCCGCCTGGTAGGCGGCGACCGCGATGGAGAGGGCGGAGGGGTCGGCCAGCCCCACGTCCTCCGCGGCCAGGATGACCAGCCTCCGGGCCGGTACCCGGGGGTCCTCGCCCCCCTCCAGGAGCCGGGCCAGCCAGTAGAGCCCGGCGTCCGGGTCGCTGCCGCGAACCGACTTGATCAGGGCCGAGAGGATCTGGAAGTGGAGGTCTCCGGCGCGATCGTGGACCAGGTGGGGGTGGGCCAGCGCCCTTTCGGCACGCACCCTATCGATCTCCGCCCCAGGTGGGAGCCCGGCCGCCGCCTGTTCCAGGCAGTTGAGCAGCGTGCGTGCGTCCCCGCCGCAGCCGAGGGCCAGCGCCTGGGCGGCCTCGGGGGCCACAGTGAGCCTGCGGTCCCCCAGCCCCCGGGGCTCAGACATGGCCCGGCGCACCAGCTCCAGCAGCTCCGCCTCGCCCAGCGGAGCCAACTCCCAGATCAGAACCCTCGACAGAAGCGCCGACGTCAGCTGGAAACTGGGATTCTCGGTGGTGGCGCCGATCAGGGTGATCACCCCACTCTCCACGTGGGGGAGGAGGGAGTCCTGCTGGGTCCGGCTGAAGTGGTGTATCTCGTCCAGGAACAAAACGGTGCCTCCGCCCTGCCCCCTGAGCCGCTGGGCTTCCTCCACCACCCGGCGGACATCCGCGACGCCCGCGCTGACCGCCGACATCCTCACCAGCCGGCAGTCGAGGCTGGCGGCCAGAAGGCTGGCGAGCGTCGTCTTGCCGGATCCGGGGGGCCCCACCAGAACGACGGAGGGCAGACGCCCGAGCCGCGCCGCCCGGCCGACCGGTCCTTCCTCTCCGAGGAGAGCTTCCTGACCGAGCACCTCCTGGAAGGTTCTGGGGCGCATCCGGAAGGCCAGGGGCGCCTCGTCCCCCGCGGTCTCAGGTGCGGCCGCCTCGTCCGGTGCCTCGTCGGGGAAGAGCTCGCCCATGGCAACATCTTGGGGGAGCCGGGCCGCCCCGGGGCTGGCCGCCCTCGGCCGAGGGTTTTTTCGGGTCCGCGCGAGGGTGGCGATACGTCATCCTGGACAGGGCAGATCCGTGCCACGGAGGACAGCTTGTGGACGACTCAAGGCGCACCGGAGCGGAGCTGGCGGCGGAGGCCATCGCCAAGTCCGGGGGAGACACCCTCTTCACCCTTCCCGGCAGCCACATCGCCAAGATCCTGGACCACGCCCGTCGCCTTGGGATCCGGGTGGTCAACGTGCGCCATGAGGAGAACGCGGTGATGATGGCCGAGGGGATGGCGCTGGCCACGGGACGCCCGGGGTTCGCGGCCGTGACCGCTGGCCCCGGGCTGGCCAACGCCATGGCCGGGATCGCCGAGGCAAACCTGGCCGGTGCCCCGGTGGTGGTTTTGGCCGGCCGCACGGCGGTCGCCCGGCGGGGGATCGGGGCGGTCCAGGACCTCGACCAGCTGGCCATGGTCCGGCCGGTGACCAAGTGGGCCGCCGAGTGTCTGGAGCCGGGACGGATCCCCGAGTACCTCGCGGAGGCCGTGCGCCGCGCCTCCTGGGGCGACCCCGGGGTCGCCTACCTGGAGATTCCCGAGGATGTCCTGCACCAGCTGGGCGAGGGGTCACCGGTGTGGGTGCCCGAGGCGCCCCGGTCGGTCCCGGCCCCCGCCGACTTGGTGCGCGCCCTGCAGTTGCTCAAGGAGGCCGAGCGGCCCCTGATCCTAGCCGGATCCGGGGCGTTCTTCTCCGGGGCGGGGGAGGCCCTCAGGCGCTTCATGGAGAGGACCGGCATCCCTCTCACCACCACCTCCGGAGCCCGCGGACTGGTGGACGACAGCCACCCGCTCTGCCTGGGCACCCTGGTGCATGGCGGGGCGGCGCTGGTCGGTGCCTCTCTGGCCCTGATCCTGGGGTCGCGCTTCAACGCCAACCTGATGTACGGGAGGATCCCGCTCTTCGGCGAGGAACAGGCAGTGGTACAGCTGGACCTGCGTCCCGAGCACCTCGGGGGGTCCCGGTCCCCCCAGCTGGGGCTGAGCGGGGACGTCGCCGCCACCCTGGACCTGCTCAGCGAGAGGTGGGATGCCAGCCCCGAACGGTGGTCCGAGTGGGTGATGCAGGCCCGTTCCGCGGCCGAAGCGAGCTGGGAGATGTGGTCCGAGGAGGCTTCCGCGCCGGCCCAGCCCCTTCACCCAGGCTGGTTGGCGAGGGAGGCCGCCAAGATCTTCGACCAACTCCCCGAGCCTGGCACCTGGATCTCCGATGGGGGTGACAGTGTCCCCTGGGGGATCGCCTTCTCGCGCGCCCACTTCCCCGGCTCCAACATGCTGATCGGATCCGCCCTGGGCACCCTGGGGGTAGGACTACCGTTCGCCATCGGCGCCGGCCTGGCCCGGCCCCGGCGGCCGCTGCTCCTCTTCAGCGGGGATGGGGCGTTCGGCTTCTCGGCCATGGAGCTGCAGACCGCGGTGAACCACGGAGTGGGGCTGGTAGTGGTGGTGGTCAACAACGGGGTCTGGCGTGGTCCGGGCACGGCTCCCTCCCAGGTTGGCCGCGAGGTTGACCATGCGGCTCTGGCCCGCTCACTGGGGGGCTGGGGGGAGCGCGCCGAGGACCAGGAGACATTCCTCAGAGTCCTCCCCCAGGCCCTGGAGATGGCCCGCGACGGGATCCCCTGCGTGGTGGACGCCCGTGCGGACGGCAAGGTCGTGAGCAACCTGCTTCGCAGCCTGGACGACCTGGGGCTGATGTAGGAGGCGCCCCTCAGCGAGCCGCGTTCCCGACAACCGTCCCCCCACCACCGCCTGTTGGCCCGTGCGCAGGGGCGGAGGCCTGCTGGCGCCAGAGTCGCCTGAACTCGGCTTCCGAGACAGGCGGTGAGAGCAGGAAGCCCTGGGCCACGTCACACCCCATCTGGAGTAGACGGTCGAGCTGGGCCTGGGTCTCCACACCCTCGGCGGCGGCCTCCAGGCGCACGGCGTGCGCCAGCTGCACCAATCCGTCCACGAGGGCCCGGTCGTGCCAACTTCCCTCCAGGCCGGCGACGAAGCCCTTGTCGATCTTGAGCTGGCGCAGTTGGAAGCGCTGCAGGTGGGACACCGACGAGTAGCCGGTGCCGAAGTCGTCCACGGCCAGATGAACTCCCATCCGGGCCAGCTCCCGAAGCGCCGACGAAGCCGCCACCGAGTCCGTGAGCACTGCGGTCTCGGTGATCTCCAGGGTGAGGCGGGCGGGCTCCAGTCCGGCATCCTCCAGGGCGGACCGGACCCGGTCCACCACGGACGGATCCAGCAGCTGACGGGGTGAGAGGTTGACGGAGATCTCGGGACCCTCGCGCCGGTGCCCGGCCCACTTAGTCGCCGACCGGCACGCCTCCCGGAGCACGAAGTCTCCGATCTCCACGATCGCCCCGGTCTCCTCGGCCAAGGGGATGAAGTCCCCGGGGGCGACCGGGCCACGCTCCGGGTGCTCCCAGCGCACCAGGGCCTCCGCACCCCGGATCCGACCTGATTGGAGGGAGAAGATGGGCTGGTAGTGGACGGCGAACTCGCCCCGGCTGAGGGCGCGCCGCAGGTCGAATTCCACCTGCACCCGGTCGCCGAAGCTGGCCCCCATCTCGGGGATGAACGCGACCACCGCCCCACCTCCCTCGGCCTTGGCCTGGTACATGGCGATGTCCGCCTCCTGGAGGAGCTCCTCCGGCTGGGCTTCTGGGTCCGCTGTGGTGGTCAAGCCCAGGCTGGCGGTGACCACCAGGTCGCTTGGCCCGGCACGCATCGGCACCGCCAGCTCCGAGAGGATTCGGCGTGACACCCCCAGCGCCACCGCCTCAGACTCCACGTCCTCCGCCACCACAACGAACTCGTCTCCCCCGAGCCGCGCGACCGTGTCGCTGGGGCGCAGCAGGCGGCTCAGGCGGGCGGCCACCTGCCGCAGGACCTCGTCTCCCACCCGGTGCCCCAGGCTGTCGTTGATCACCTTGAAGCGGTCCAGGTCGAGAAAGAGGAGCGCGGTCTGGCCGCCGTCCCGCCGCAGCCGGGCCAGGCTCATGCGGACGCGCTCGACCAGGAGCCCGCGGTTGGGGAGGCCAGTTAGGGAGTCGTGGAGGGCCAGCCGCTGCAGCTGGTCCTCGGAGTGCTGCCGCTGCACCGCCGCGCCCAGAAGGTGGGCCACCCCCTGCAGGAAGTTCAGGTCATCCTGCGAGAACTCCCTGAGCTCTTGGGAATGCGCCGCCAGCGCTCCGTACGCCTCCTCCTCGCTCCCGGATGGGACCGCCACCGCCACGGTGGAACGCACCCGGTACCTGGAGACCAGGACCTCGGACTGAAAGCGACGCTCTAAAGCCAGCTCTCGCGAGAGCACCGGCTCTCGGCTGCGGAAGGCATACCCGGCCTGGGACCGCAGGCCCGCCGGGACCGTGGCCGCCCCGAGCCGGTCCGGCGCCCAGCCCAACCCGGCCACCAGACGGAAGCAGCCGCGGCCGGGCTGCCAGCGCATCACCGACACCAGGCTCACCGCCAGATGCTCCGCCACCAGTTCGCAACTGCGCTGCAGCAGTTGATCCAGATCGCGGCCACTGAGAGCCTCACGCCCCAGCTCCGCCACCGCCGCCTGTTGCGCCGACCGACGGGTGGCGGCCCGCTCGCCATCGCGCTGGGCGGTGATGTTCTGTGCCTGCCAGGCCACCTGGGGCGATCCGCCGTCCGGTGACGGCATGGGCGTGGCCGAGGCCAGGAGGTGGATCACCGTGCCGGTCCGGCTGACCAGCCGGTGCTCCAGCCGACGGATGCCGCGGCCAGGCGACCTTGCCAGCCGCTGTCGGGCCCGTTCAAGGAGGGGCCGGTCCTCGGGATACGTGAAGTCGGCGAGGCTGCGGCCGAGCAGGCTCGACTCCCGCATGCCCAGGAGCTGGCAGAAGGCGGGATTGGCCTGCAGCAGGGTCAGTTCCGGATCGAGCACGCAGGTCGCGACCCCGGTGTTTTGGATCACGTGATCAAGCCGCGTCAGCCGGTCCCGGAGGACCACGGCGCTCTTCGCCGCCAGCAGCCGCTGGTCCAGGGCGCCCCAGGCGAAGGCGACGTTGTCGGCCAATCGCTGCAGGAGAGACACGCGGTCAGAGCTGAAGAAGCCGGTCTCGGGGGCGTACACCGCCATGACTCCCCTGAGTTCCCCGCCCTCGATCAGCGGCAGCGCACCCACCCCCTGAAAGCCCGCTTCTCGGGCCCGCTTCCTCCAGGGGAGGAAGTCGGGGTCACGGCTCACGTCCTGGCACACGCTGGGGCGAAGGCTGCGCGCCGCCACGCCCACGGGACCGTGGCCCTCCGGGGTGGCCCCTCGCGAGCTCACCCGGAGGCCGGCCAGATATCCCTGGTCCCCCCCGAAGGAGGCCCGCAGAGTGAACCACCCGTCCTCCCCCTCGGTGCCGACCCAGGCCATGTGCATGCCGCCCTGCTCCACCGCGATGCGGCAGGCGCTGCGCAGCAGCTCGTCCACGGTGGTCGCCCGGAGCATGGCCTCGTTGCTGGCCGCGAGCGCTGCTCGGAGCCGGTCCATCTCCCTGAGCCGCTCGCGGAGCCGGAGCTCCTGCCGGATGTCCTCCACCTCGGCCAGCACGGCTGCGGGCTCACCCGTGGCCGCGGGGAGGGTGGTCAACCGGACGCGCGCCCACACCTCCTCACCACTGGGGACGAGGTGGCGAACGGTGACGGCGGCTGATCCCGGCTGGGTGAGGGCCTGGTGCAGGGCGGCCGCGCCGGCGCTCTCGTCCTCAGGGTGGGTGAACTGGAGAAGGCTCGCCCCCACCACCTCCCCCGAGCCACGTTCTAGAAGTCGGCAGAAGGCGGGGTTGGCCTCCAGCACCAGCTGATCCTGGGAGATTACCGCCATGGGCCTCGCGGACTGGTCGAACAGGTGGCGGGAGGGCAGCCCCAGACGCGCGCCGGCGGCGGCACCCGAGCCCGCTCCGGGCGCGTGTCGGCGCGAGTGTTGTTTCACAGGCGGGCGGAGTCTAGCCCGCGCCAGCTCCATTGACGGTGATGGCACGGTAGCGAGGGCGTGACATTGCCGCCTGTGTCCACGATCATGGCGGGGTGGCCACCTCCTACCTCCCCCCGGAGCGCTACTCAGAACGCATCGAGGAGGACTCGGCTCTCCTGGCCGGACTCCTTGACGAGGCGGGATGGGACCTAGACGTGCCGACCTGCCCCGGGTGGCGGATGGAGGAGCTGGTCCGTCACCTGGGAGCCGTCCACCGCTGGGCGCTCGCCTACGTCTCCCAGGGTCTAGAGGAGATGTTTCCCCAGCCAACCGAGGCGCAGATGCTGGCCTCGGGGCCCCGACGGGGGGAGCTGCCCACCTGGCTGCGCGCCGGAGCCGCCGAGCTGGGAGCCGTACTCCGCCAATCCTCGCCCGATCTTCGGTGCTGGTCCTTCCTCCCGGCTCCCTCTCCCCTTGTCTTTTGGGCCCGCCGCCAGGCTCATGAGACCGCCATACACCGGGTGGACGGCGAGCTGGCTCTGGGGCCCTCCACTCCGCTCCCCGCGGACTTCGCCGCCGACGGGGTGAGCGAACTGCTGCTCGGCTTCGCCCACCGCGGCCGCCGGCACCTGCGCCGGGATCCTGAACTGGCGGCAGTCCTGGAGGCTCTGGACACCGGTGATCGCTGGCGCTTCGCGGCCACCCCAGATGGGCTGGAAGTGGAGGCAGGCGCGTCGCTCTCGGCGCCCACCACGGCACGGGCTCCGGCCCACCGGCTGTACCTCCTACTCTGGAACCGGCTCCCGCTCGACGCGGTGGCCCTGGAGGGCAGCCCAGAACCGCTCACCTGGCTGCGCGAGTCGCTGCGCGTGACCTGGGGCTGAGTGCGGTTCGGCGGCTCAGCCGTTCTGCCTTGGTTGGGAGCGTTCCCTGATCAGCTCCAGCAGCCGCTCCCGGCACTCGGGCCACTCCTCCAGCAGAAGGCTGTAGTAAAGGGATTCGCGGCGGCTTCCGTCCGGCCGCCGCTGATGGCTGCGCAGCTTTCCCTCGTACTGGAAGCCCATCCGCTCCAGGGCGCCGCGGGAACGAAGGTTCAGGCTGTCCAGCCTCCAGGCCACCCGCTTCAGGCCCAGCTCGTTGAAGCAGTACTCGAGAAGGAGAAACTTCATCTCCTCGTTCAGCCCCCGGCCCCAGGCGGAGCGGCGCAACCAGGTCCACCCCATCTCCACCCGCTGGTGGTACGGGTCGTACTCGTACAGGCTGGTGCTGCCCAGGACCGTACCGTCCGCCAGCCGGATCGTCAGGAAGGCCCGCTGGCGCCGGGGGTCTCCGATCAGGTGGTCGACCACCACCTGGCGCATCTCCGCCACGCTGTGGGGCCTGGGGGCCAGCTTCCAGCGCCAGACCTCGTCGTCCACCGTATCAAGGAGGGCGGCTGCGTCGTCCGGTGCCAGGGGCCGAAGCCTCAGATGCGGCCCGGTCAGCTCCGGGATCTCCCAGGCGGACAACCCTGGGATCACCATCCGCGAGTTCCCCGAGAGCGCTTCACCGGCCCGAGATTACCCCATTGCCCTGCGGGGCCGCCTCCGCCGCCAGGCCGGGAGCGCCTCGCCGAGCCTGCGGTCCGTCCTGTCCCGCCCCCGCGCCTCCCGACCTCCCGCCTCGCGCCGCTGACCGGGATGCGCCCAGGCGATCCCCGGGCCGTTGGGTCGGGGTGGCCGACCCTCCATGGCGATCCTCGTGGTCCGGCGGCGCATCCCCCGCCGAGGCGCTTCCCGACGGGTCGAGAGCCATTCGAGGGGAGAGGGTCGCCTGTCCTGGCATCACTTGGCTGGTGAGCGCAGCCCAGGCGGGGTCGGTCAGAATTTCCGCCGGGGGCCTCGCAGGGGCCGTGGCCGCCACTCCCGGTGCGCGGGCGCCACCCCGCGCAGGCACCGCGACTTCAGGACGACAGCTGCTCCGCCAGCGGACGCAGCCCTTGCCCAGCTGTCGGCGATGCTCCGGCCGGGGTTACTCCACCAATGCGCGCCATGAGGAGGATTAGGAGATGTCGGCAATCGACCAGCTGCTCCGGAACAACGCCGGCTACGTCCATGAGCCTGCGGTCAGCGCGCTGCCGTCCAGTCCCCGCCTGGAGATGGCGGTGCTGACGTGCATGGACGCCCGGATCGACGTGCCGCGGGTGCTGGGCCTAGCCCCCGGGGACGCCCACATCCTCCGCAACGCTGGGGGAGTGGTCACCGACGACGTCATCCGCTCCCTGCTGATCTCCCAGCGGCTCCTGGGAACAAGGGAGGTCATGGTCATTCACCACACCGAGTGTGGGATGCAATCCTTTCAAGACGAGGCGCTGAAGGCCGAGATCGAGCAGGAGGTCGGGGTCCGGCCGCCTTTCGCCCTGGGATCCTTCTCCGACCTGCGGCAGGACGTCCGGGAGTCCATGCTCCGGATCCTCAGCAGTCCCTTCCTCGCCCGCAAAGACGAGGTGAGAGGCTTCATCTACGACGTTCGCACCGGGAGGCTGGATGCTGTGACTCTCCAGGACCGCAGCGAGTAACCACCCGCCCAAGAGTCGGACCGAGAGCGCTGGAGCGGCGGGGACATCACATCGCTCTTGATCCTCCTGCGCCGCGCGAGGCGGTCCGCCCCGTGCCGACCAGGGTCCGGTGCATCGGTGCGCCAGGTGGGGACCGCCCCCCCTGTTCGCCCGCGGCGACCGGCGGTGCGTGACCATTGGCCAGCCCCTGACCGCGCCGAATTCACGAGCTCCTAGTTTTCGGTTCAATCCGGGCTGGGAAGGGCGATGCCGGCTTGGAGGTCACGGATGAAGATGCCAATTTGACCAGAGGAGAGGCGCCCGGGCCCAAGAGGCCCCGATCGGTTCTCGCCAACTGGCGGAAGGGCGCGCAGGGCCGTCCGGACCTCGGGCGACATGTGCGCTAGCTGCCATCGGATCTCGTCCCCGGCGGCCCTTCGTCGGTCGGGAGCTGCCAGGCCCACCGCCCGGGCGGCGTAGGCCGCCGCGCCCAGGGAGTGCGCCCCCATGTGGCAGACTGCCGCGGCCTGGACCGCAGCTCGGGCAGCGGCAGCTGCTGCCGGAGTCTTGATTTCATGCGCCGGAACGCCACCGACGAACCGGTGGCGGATCCCCTCGGCTGTCCTCACCTCTCCCCGGGCGAAGGCCCGGGCGCGGTCGACGGCGGCCCGGGGTCGACCATCCTCGGGAGCTTCGGCCTCGAACAGCCCCAGCACCCTTTCGGCGCAGTCGGCCGCCCACTCGGCGACAAGACGCCGCTCGCCTTCGCTGAGCGTCTGAGGGGATGCCAGCCTAACCATGCTAGTCAGGGCTCCTCGTGCCCGAGCATTCTTGTAACGGTCCGGGCGGCAGAACCTGACCGAGTTAGCACTGCGGCAGCGCATTCACCCACGGACCACACCCAAGCGCCGACGCCGGGGCGGTTCACTCTGCAACCGGAGCTACGGGGGCCCTGGTCGGGAAGGGCGGATTCGAACCGCCGACCTCACGGTCCCGAACCGTGCACTCTAACCTGACTGAGCTACTTCCCGGAGGCGCCCAGTATATCCGAGCCGCCATCGGGCTCCCCGCTCTCTAGACTGCACCCGGTGCCCATCTACCTGGTTCGCCACGGGGAGACCGAGTGGACGGTGAGTGGTCGTCACACGGGCCGCACCGACATCCCCCTCAGTCCCCGCGGTGAGGAGCAGGCGCGCCACCTTCGGAAGAGACTGGCATCGGTCCACTTCGACCGAGTGGTGGTGAGTCCCCTGCTCCGAGCTCGACAGACCGCCGAGCTGGCTGGTCTGGGAGAGCGGGCGGAGGTGGCCGCCGACCTTCGCGAGTACGACTACGGGGACTTCGAGGGCTGGACGCGCGACCAGATCGAGGCGTCCTGGCCCGGCTGGGAGCTCTGGCGGGACGGTTGCCCCGGAGGCGAGTCACCGGAGGAGGTCCTGAACCGGGCCAGGCGGCTCCTTGGGGAGCTGGACCTATCGAGCTTCAGGGACAGCGCTCTCTTCGGGCACGGCCATTTCCTCCGCGCCGTTGCCGCCGCCTACCTGGAGCAGGCGGTCGGGATCTGCCGCCACCTGGTGGTCCCGGTGGCCTCGGTATCGATATTGGGAGCAGAGCACTCAGTTCCGGCGATATTGAGCTGGGGTCTGCCGTGAGCCAATGTCAGGCGAGTCGTGGCTGCTCGGCCAGGCTTTCCTGCAGATCGGGGCGCCTGCGGAGCTCGCCGGCGGCGCGGGCCACGGCGAAGTCGTAGACCGGCGACACCCGGAAAGGCCTGGGCATCATGGTGCGCGCCCCTCGCAGTGAGGCGCACAGAGCACGATGGGCCAGCTCCTGGGCCGGGGTCCAGCGGATTCCGTAGTGCCGACGGATCGGGTCCGGCAGGAGGCCGGAGGTGATGAAGCCGGTGAGCTCGGCGAGGGCCCTCGGCCCATTCATCCCCAGCCGGGGCACCAGGATCACGTCGGCCACCGCCCGGGAGCCGGCCCCCGGGACGGCCACCCCCTGCTCCACCCGCTGGTCCATCCAGCCGCGCAGATCCTCGTATCCTTCCCAGCCCGCCCCATCTGGCAGCCCCATCATCCGGACCACTTGGTCCCATTCCACGACGAAGCGGTCACGCTCGCGGGGTTGCAGTCCGCCGATGGCGGCGTCGTGGGCGGCCAGCATCGACTCCACTAGAGCCGCGTGGACCCACAGGACCAGGTCCTGATCTCGTGCCCTGTAGGAGCTCCCGGCAGGCCACACGCTGGTGGCGTGCCCTTGGGAGAGGACGCCCTCCACCTTGCGGTGGGCCCGGTTCACCTCCCGGGTCGCTGCGCGGGCCTCGTCCTTCGTGCCGAAGACCACGGTGGTGACCCAGGACACGGTTCGCTGGAACCTTCCGACCGCGTCCTGGGCGAAGTCGCTGTGGTCGAGGGCTCCCTCCGCCACCAGTGGATGCGCCACCTGAACGAGCAGAGCCCGGGACGCGCCCAGCAGCAGCAGCGGTTCGCGCATCACCCGCCAGGTGATGCTCCCCGGGCCGAAGAGCCCGGGGTCGGGGTCGGTGGACTGGAGGGGGAACGGCCCCGCCGGCGGCAGCCCCGCCGCGAGCACCCAGAGTGCCCCTTCCCGCGACGGGATCTTGAACTCCACGCCATCAGGGTACCCGGGCCGGTGGCCCCCTCGGCGACTGGGAACTGGCCCACCGGCCCGGGCTTGACCGCGGATTGCGCGCCCCGTATGGTCCAGCTCGTGGCCACCTCAGACGTCCAGGCGCTGCTCGAACCGTTTCGCGCCTGGCTTGGCGCCTGGGAGGGGGAGGGGGCCGGCAGGTGGTCGGACCCGCCATTCCGCTACCGCGAGCGGCTTGTGCTCCAGGCCGTGCCGGGCCGGGCGGTGGTGACCTGGGACCAGCGGACCGAGGTCCTGGGTACAGGTGATCTCAGTCATTCCGAAAGGGGCTACTTGAGGCTTCTCCAAGGCGGCGAAGTGGAGCTGGTGCTGGCCATCCCTGCCGGGTACACCGAGATCCAGGTCGGCCGCTTGCAGGGAGAGCGGCTCGACCTCTCCCCCGGGGATCTCGGGGTCACCCCTGTGGCCCGGCGGCTGGACCGGGTCGGCCGGCGGCTCCAACTGGAGGGCTCCGTGCTGGTCCACGAGATCCTGATCGCGGTGGGGGACGGTGACCCAGCACCCCATGTCGTCTCCCGGCTGCGGCGCCAGCCTTGAGCGATTCAGCGCCTGTGGCGGAGGAGTCGGTGCTCTCTGCCGAGGACATCACAGAGGCCGCCGCCCTGGATCGCGCGGACCCTCTGGCCTGGGCCAGGGAGCTCTTCTGGGTCGCCGCAGCGGAGCCGCCGTACCTGGACGGGAACTCGCTGGGCCGCCTGCCTAAACGTTCGGTGAGCCGCCTCCTCCAGGTAGTCGAGGAGGAGTGGGGCCGCGGCCTGGTGCGCTCCTGGAACCGGTGGATGGACCTGCCTACCAGGGTCGGCGACCGGCTCGGAGAGGTCCTGCTCGGGGCCGGCCCCGGGCAGGTCGTGGTGGCCGACTCCACCTCGGTCAACCTGTACAAGCTCGCAGCCGCAGCGCTCGACTCCCTCCCCGGGCGGAATGAGGTGGTCACTGACCGTGCCAACTTCCCCACCGACCGCTACCTGTTGGCCGGGCTCGCCGCCACCAGGGGGCTGACCCTGCGGCTGGTGGATTTCGACGAGGTATCCGGGCCCAGCCCGGAGGCGGTCGGCAGCGCGGTGGGGGAGGACACCGCCTTGGTCCTCCTCTCCCACGTCGACTACCGATCCGGGGCGCTGGCCGACATGGCGGGGATCTCGGCGGTCGTCCGCGACGCCGGGGCGCTGTCTCTATGGGACCTGAGCCACTCGGTGGGAGCGGTCCCGGTCACCCTGGACGACAGCCGGGCCGACCTGGCCGCCGGCTGCACCTACAAGTACGTCAACGCCGGGCCGGGGTCACCCGCCTTCCTGTACGTGAGCCGGCACCTCCAGGGCCGGCTCGGACAGCCAATCTGGGGGTGGATGGGCAAGCAGGACCCCTTCGCCATGGAGCAGCCGTACACCCCGAGGGAGGGCATCGGCAGCTTTCTATCGGGCACCCCCCCTATCCTCGGTCTGACCCTGGTTGAGGAGGGGGTCGAGCTGCTGGCGGAGCTGGGCATCGAAAGAGTGCGGTCCAAGAGTCTGGCCCTCACCGCCCACCTGATCGGACTTGCAGATCGCCGGCTCGCGCCACTGGGATTCCAGCTCGCCACCCCTCGCGACGCCGGTCGGCGCGGCTCTCAGGTGACCCTGCGGCATCCCCGGGCCAGAGAGCTGTGCGCGCGGCTGGACGGCTCTGGCGAGGTCATCCTGGACTTCCGCCCCCCCGACAGGGTGCGCCTCGGCTGCGCCGCCCCTACCACATCGTTCACCGATCTGGCTCGGGCGGTCACCTCCCTGGCTGGGGCCGCGGCGGAACTCACCTCAGAAGACGCTGGATAGTCCGTCCCCGAGGCTCCTTTCGGGCCTTGCCCTCTCGGTTCAGCCGGGGCTGGTGGCGGGCTGGGCGGGCCTCGGGCGGTGGCGCCCCCCGAGCCAGATGAAGCCGCCCACCGCCGCCAGGACATAGGCCGCGTAGGCGAGAACCTGCAGCGCGGTGGGTTGGGCGGCGTAGCCCAGGAACGTGTGCAGGATGTCTCCCAGGGCTCCCTGCTCGCTCAGCTGGGCCGAGGTGTTCCAGAGCGGGTGGGCGAGGAAGGGCAGCCACCTCAGCTGCTGGAGGTTCTCCACGGCGTCGGCCAGCAGGCCGGCGGCGAAGAGCATCAGCAGGGACCCCACGATCTGGAAGAACCGCCCGAGATTCAGCCGGTGGCCGAGCCGGTAGACAGCGAAGGCGATGGCCAGCGCGGAGATCAGCCCCAGCCCCGCTCCCAGCGCCGCCGCCGGCACAGAGGCGGCGAAGTTGGCCTGGCTGCCGGCAGCCGCGAAGAAGATTGCGAGGGTGAACACCACCGTCTCCAGCCCCTCCCGGCCGACCGCCTGGAAGGCGACCAGGGCCAGGCTCAACCGTGCCCCTCGCCCCATGGCTCGGTCGGTCCGCTCGCGGAGCTCTCGGGACAGTGTCCGGGCGTGGGAGTGCATCCAGAAGGTCATGTATGTGAGGACGCCACAGGCCAGGAGGTAGGTCCCGGTCTCGAAGATGGTCTGCACCCGGGACCCTTCGTAGGTGTGGATCACCAGGAAAGCCGCGGCTCCACCCCCGAAGGCCAGCAGCAGGGCGGCTCCAACTCCCAGGAACACGTCTTTGAAGTGCTCCCGATGTCCGCTCCGGGCCAGGTAGGCCAGCAGGATGGCGATGATCATGCTGGCCTCCACCCCTTCCCGAAGGAAGATCACGAAAGTGGGCAGCATGAACCCCGGCACCTCCTGTTGCTGAGCCGCTGCGGCGCTCGCCGCCCCGGCTACGGTACGGAGGCTAAATCGTATCTGTCAAGTCGGAATATGCCACCCTGGACGGCTCAGGTCGGCTCCGGCGGCTGATAGGGGCCCTGCATCTCCTTGAGGAACTCCTCGTACTCCGCCTCCTCCATCCACTCCGGGGACCGCAGTGCGCCGGAGCGATACCAGCCCAGGCTCATCGCCGCTGCCCCGAGGACCAGGATCCAGGCTCCGACATCTGCGAGGTTGAGACGATGGCTGACGATCGGGACCGCCACGGTGACCACCGCCACCACCCCGTACACCACCCACATCCCGACCTCGGTCCTGGTCAGCTTGGGGATCGGGCGGTCGGCGTCGCCCCTGGGGCCGGTGGCGGGGAGCACGAGCGGATCTTACGCTCCGTCGGGGCGATAGCCCCGTTTCGCACCGCGCGGCTCCGCCGCCGGGCCCGGGGCCGTCTCAACGCTGGCGCAGCAGCTCGCGCACACCGACAGAAGCTAGGAGAAATGTGCCGCCCACCGCGCATTATCGCGAGTCAACTTGACAAATCCAGGTTCCCGGGCAAAAATCTACACATGAAAGACGACGAGCAGATCGAGGAGATCCTCCGCCAGGTGGCCGCGGGAGGCCTATCACCGGAGGAGGCGGCGGCGAAGTTGGCCGAGATCCGCCGCAGCGGGGCGGTGGCTGTGGCCGAGTCCCCGGTGGCCAGGGTGCGGGTGACCGGGCTGGTGCACCCCACGCGAGTTGTCGGGGACCTGGAGGTAGGGGACGCCGTGGTTACCGGTCCCCACCAGGCGGCCCGGGAGGGCGATGCGCTTGTGATCCGGGGGATGCCCCTCTCCGACGC
This sequence comes from bacterium, assembly GCA_021816695.1. Classification (GTDB taxonomy): domain Bacteria; phylum Chloroflexota; class Dormibacteria; order Aeolococcales; family Bog-877; genus JAJYXT01. The sequence goes on from JAKAXE010000034.1 coordinate 20,478, forward strand.
TTCCGGTTGGTTCTCGTTCCACTGGCCGGAGAGGCCCCCCTTCGGGGCCCACGAGATGCCACTGCGGCCAATCGTGGTGAGGATGAATCCCAACTTGCCCTTGGAGGTGGAGATGGCCGCCGGCCTGCTTACCGTCCAGGACATCCTGGCGCCGATCCGTGCCGACATCCAGGCGGGTAGCGCCAAGCTCACCGGGGTCACTCAGCCGCTGGACCTCAAGGTCACCTGGGGCACCGTCTCCGTGGAGGGTGTGCTCGCCTCTGGGACCTCCAGAATCCGCTGTGACGCCGGCACCGTGAAGGTTGTGCTCAGGCCGGGGTCCAGCGTCCGGGTGGAGGCGCGCAGCACCCTGGGCAAGATAACCCTACCCGGCGATGACCCGGGGCTCTCAGCCGGATGGACCATGGGCGGGGATGTTCGTCATGTGACCGTTGGGGAGGGTTCCGGCCAGCTCCAGCTGGAGGCCACCACCGGGGCAGTCTGGGTGGAGCTGGGTTGACCGAACCAGAGCTGCACCCGCCCCACCGCTGTCCGGTATGCGGCGAGGAGCTGCGGCTGACCCGGCTCAGCTGCCGCGCCTGCGGGACCGAGCTCAGCGGCGACTTCCCCAGCTGCGAGTTCTGCTCCCTTCGAGGGGAGGAGCGAGAGCTCCTCAAGCTCTTCCTCGCCTCGCGGGGCAACATGAAGGCGTTGGAGCGGGGTCTCGGCGTCAGCTATCCAGCGGCCCGCTCCCGGCTGGACGCGGTCCTGGTCAAGCTGGGGCTAGAACCCGGGGTGCCAGCCCCACCCGAGGGTCCCCTGGAGCTGCTGCGCGCCCTGGCCCGGGGAGAGGTCTCGGTCGAGGAGGTGCGGTCAGGCTTGAATACCCGGGCCTGACCCGGAGCAGGAGCGCTCAGCGGAACCCGTAGAGCCCTTCATGGAAGTCGCCGGTCTCGGACCAGCGGCGGATGACCCGGTCGACGACCTCATCGTCCACTTGGGACGCCCCCAACTGGCGGGCGTTGCCCTCAACCGCCTCTAGCACCTGGCCCTTCACGAACTCGGGGACCCGCGCGAAACGGGCCATGGCGGACTCGGTCCAGGGAAGCTCCTGCGGGCGCCGCTCCTGAATCCGGTGGGATACCTCACCCCACATTTG